>NZ_SAUN01000001.1:933970-1245294 GCF_004011505.1 Nonomuraea polychroma | reverse complement strand
CGAACGCCGCGGTGCGGGGACGCCGCCGGCCGCGGGTCGCCTGGTACCAGTCGGTCAACGGGAAGCTGACCCTGGACAAGAGCGTGAACGGCCAGCGGGTTGTGGTCTCGACGGTCCTGCGCGACCTGCACAAGGCCGATCTCGACGAGATCCAGCGCCAGGTGGACCATTTCCGCGACGGCGACCCGGCCACCATGCCGGAGTTCGCTCCGATGCGCCTGCTGCAGCGCCTGCCGTGGTCGCTGGCCAGGCTCGCCTACCGGCTCGGCGTGCGCCCGCTGGCCCGGCGCTCCGAGACCATGGGGACGTTCGCGGTCACCTCGCTCGGCCACCGACCAGTGGAGGACTTCTACTCGGTCGGCGGCGCGACGGTCACCCTCGGCCTCGGCGCGGCCCAGGACAGCGCCGTCGTACGCGACGGAGAGGTGGCAGTGGCGCCGATCATGCGGCTCAGCCTGACCTTCGACCATCGCGTCATCGACGGCGCGGAGGCGGCCGACGTGCTCGCCGAGATCAA
Source organism: Nonomuraea polychroma (assembly GCF_004011505.1). Classification (NCBI taxonomy): domain Bacteria; kingdom Bacillati; phylum Actinomycetota; class Actinomycetes; order Streptosporangiales; family Streptosporangiaceae; genus Nonomuraea; species Nonomuraea polychroma. The sequence goes on along the minus strand of NZ_SAUN01000001.1, from coordinate 1,244,777 downwards.
GGAGGGTCTGGAGACCTGCCGGGCGCTGGAGTCGCCCGTGCCCGCCGGCCACCCGGCCGGCCGTGACGCCGACCGTGACCAAGTGGAGGCAGAGCAGTGAACGACGTGGCGGAGCTCAAGGCGTACATCGGGGTGCACGCCCGGGGTCAGCGGATGCGCGGATTCCAGGAGATCCTCGACCGCATAGAGACCGACGAGGGGTTGGGGGCCGGCTCGTGGGTCGGGGAGTGGTGCCGCGCAGGTGAGGCGCTGGAGCGGCAGGGCCAGGACCTCGAGGCCAGTCGGCATTACGCCATGGCCAGGTTCCCCTACGTGGACGGGCCCGCCCGCCAGGAGGCCCTGGACAGGTGCATCACGGCGCTGGACCGGTGGAGGTCGGCGCACCGGGCGATCGAGCAACTGGAGGTGCAGCTCAAAGGGGGTCGTGTGCGCTGCTGGACCGCCGGGCTGTCCACCGCGGACCGCAAGCCGCTGCTGGTGATGATGGGCGGCAACATGACGGTCAAGGAGCAGTGGGCACCTCTTCTCGTGCACGCGCAACGGCTCGGGATGGCGGTCATCGTCACCGAGATGCCCTCTACCGGGGAGAACACGCTGCCCTACGACCCGGACAGCTGGCAGATGATCTCGGGCCTGCTCGACGACGTCGCCGACCGGGCGGACGTGTCGCGTACGCATCTGACGGCCCTGAGCTTCAGCGGCCACCTGGCGCTGCGCTGCGCGGTGGACGACGCGCGTATCAGGGGCGTGGTCACCGTGGGCGCCCCGGTCAGCGCGTTCTTCACCGACCTCGTCTGGCAAGGCGCGCTACCCAAGATCACCCAGGACACCCTGGCCCACATGACGGCCAGACCGGAGGGCGTCGTCGGGGCGGACGGCTGGGCGCTGACCCCCGCGCAGCTCGCGGCGCTCGACGTCCCCGTCGCCTACACCGCGAGCCTGCGTGACGAGGTGATTCCGTACGACGACGTACGACTGCTGAAGGAGCACGTGCGCAGGCTCGACCTGATCGAACACGACGACGTGCACGCCTCCCCGAACCACGTGCAGGAGACGCAGCTGTGGTCCACGGTCTCGCTCCTGCGCGCCCGCGGCATCCGCAACCTGCAGACGGCGGTCCTGGGGCTGATGCTGCGCCTGACGCGCGTCCGTCAACGCCTCTCGTCGGCGTGATGCAGGCCGGAGGACGAATCGAGTAGGGGACGGGGTTGACCCGTCCCCTCTCACACCACCGGACATGCGGGCCCGCATCCGGCGGTTCGTCAGGCCGTGGTTTTGAGCCTGTGCCAGGTCGGATAGAGACCCTTCAGGCCAAGGTCGGTCCAGTGGATGTTGGGCAGTGCCCGCGCCAGGATGGGTGAGCCCGCGATGCGCCAGTAGCCCTTGCCGCTCGATGCCCATTCCCTGGCCTTGTGGTCAGGGATGCCGAGCTTGCGCAGGTTGCGGCGTCGGGTCTTGGGCTTCTTCCATTCTTTCCAGCGGATCTGCCGCATCCGACGGCGAAACCACTCATCCAGATCCTTGAACACCCTGGGGGTGTCGGCCAGATGGAAGTAGGCCATCCACCCGGTGACATAGGCGTTGAGCTTGCCGATCCTGCAGGGCATCGACACGCTCCACCTGCGACTGGTCAACTCCCGGATGCGGTCCTTCAGGCGGCTGACCGCCTTTGGATCGACCCGGATCTTGACCCCGGACCGAGTGAAGAAGAACCCGAACCCCAGCAACGTCGCCTCGCGAGCGTGCCGGACCGAGGACTTCTCGGTGTTGACCTTGAGTTTCAACCGCTGCTCGATCATCGTGGTCACCGAGTCGAGCACCCGGTGCGCGGCCCGTCTGCTGCGCACGAAGACACGGATGTCATCAGCGAAGCGGACGAACCGGTGACCGCGTTTCCACAACTCCCGGTCCAGATCATCCAGCATGATGTTCGACAAGATCGGCGACAGCGGGGAACCCTGAGGAGTCCCCTCCACCGTGGCCTGGACGATCCCATCGACCATCACTCCGGCCTCCAGATACGCCCGGATGAGTTTGAGGATCTTGCGGTCGTCGACCTTGCGCGCCACCCGTGCCATCAGCACGTCGAACTGGACCCGGTCAAAGAACCGTTCAAGATCGACATCTACCACCCATCGCAGCCCATCCTCCACACATCGCCGCGCGACCCGCACCGCCTGATGGGCGGACTTGCCAGGGCGAAACCCGAAGCTGGAACCGGAAAAGAACGGGTCGAAGATCGGCACGAGCACTTGCGCAATCGCCTGCTGGATCAACCTGTCCAGCACAGTGGGCACTCCCAGCATCCGCTGACCGCCCCCGGGTTTGGGGATCACCACCCGGCGGACCGGCAACGGCCGATACGTGCCCGCATCCAACGCCTCCCGCACGCTCGCCCAGTGCTCGCGGATCCACGGACGAAGTTCTTCCGTGCTCATTCCGTCCACGCCAGGCGCGCCCCGGTTGGCCTCCACACGCCTCAACGCCCGGCCCAGATTCCCCGGCGAAAGCATCTGCTCCCACAACGAGACCCCCAGGCCCGGGATCACGGACTCCGGTAAGGGCGCCGACCTGCCGCTACGCTCCGTCGTGGTACTCACCGGATGCACCGGCCCCTCCCACCACGGGCCCGCACACGCGAGATGGCTGCGATCACCGCGACCGGCACGAGCACCTCACCCTCACCCGCTCTACCTGACGTTCGGTCCTTCCCGGCTGATTGTCCGTTCCCCTCACCGGTACTACGACCTCTGCTGACTTCTGCCCGGTCAGTGCCCACCTCACGATGACCACCGTCGGCGCGGCGACAACGACAGCACAACCGACACCCGGACAGACCTCCCCGGATAAGAACGATCACTTTCCCCCTGCAACCGCCGCGTTTACACACCAGCCGTCTTGGCAGTGACGGGCTTCGCCGTAGCATGCAGGCTCACCCCAGCTGGCATGCCTCATACGCGGTTCGCGTTCCTCGGTGCAGGGTTTCGCCTCGGGCTTCCTCCCCACCTCGCCTCACGACGACGCAGTTGCCTCCGGCTCGGAGTTAGCACTACCTCTTCCTCCAGGGGACTTTCACCCCCAAGCAATCGCCCATGCCGGGCGTACACGCGCGTGGGCCGGACCCTTGAGGGTCCGGCCCATTTTGGTGTGTCACGAAGCGGCGGCGAAGGATGATCCGTGGAGGTGGAGCTGGTCGTCGGCGGCGAGGATCGCCGCCTGCAGGTCCCTGAGCGCCTGGCATGGTTCGAGGCCGAGTTCCTCGTTCAGCGTCCGCCGCGCGGTTTGGTAGACCTCCAGCGCATCGGCCTGACGCTCCGAGCGGTACAACGCCAGCATGAGCTGGCGGTAGAACGCCTCGCACAGGGGGTGCTCCGCGACGAGCGAGTAGAGCCTGCCCACCAGCTCGCGGTGGCGGCCCATCTCCAGCTGCGCGTCGGCCAGCATCTCCAGGCATTCCAGGCGCGACTCCATCATGCGGGTCGCGAAGCCCTCGAGGATCGGCCCACCGCGCGGGTCGCCCAGCGCGGGGCCGCGCCAGAGTCCGATCGCCCGTTCCAGGAGCGCCGAGGCCTCCTCGGGGCGGCGTTGCCGCATCAGCGTGCGCCCCTGCTCGATCAGCTCCAGGAACAACTGGTAGTCGACTTCGTCCGCACCCTGGCGTAGCAGATAGCCGGGCGGCCTTGTGACGATGGGGTTCTCCGTCTGCCACGGACGGTGCAGGAATTTCCTGACCTGAGAAATGTAGACGTGCAGACCCGCCGTGGCCCGGCGCGGTGGATTGTAACCCCAGATTTCTTCCATGAGTTGATCGGGCGTGACGATCTGGCCAGAACGAATCAGCAGAGTGGTGAGAACAATCTCGATTTTCCGTGCGCTGATAAAGGTCTGCCTGCCTTCATCTACTACCCTGAGCGGCCCCAATATCTCATATCTCACGATCGCTGATCCTCACTGTTAACCGGTTTGGCCTGGGACGGCCGCCGGCCGTCATCAAGAAATGCGAGGAGCGTCGAGAATGCGGGTGACCTCGTGTTTCTTCGCCGCCCGGACTGCGCAACACCACGTGAGTACGGGCAGAGTAAGGTCGGCTCGTCATCGGATAGTCCGCTTAGCTGAGCGCCAGCAGGTAACGTCATGATCGTGTCCCTTCCCCCGGTCTAGCGCCGTTAGGATCATTTGGAGATTCGATCCGAGTTCCCTCACGGAGAGTCTAGGAAGAGGCTTGGCGGTCGTATACCCCTACGAACCCCTACCCCCATGAATACGCAGTGCTAAAAGGCCATGACTCTCCAGAGTTAGGCCTGATTGACTCTGCCCCGAACACGCGGAATACGATTTCAGCGCGGCGGGGTTTTCCGCCCGAGTGTCTTATTCATACGGCGGATGGCGAGCGGCGCCGTCCCGGACGGCGCGCGCAGGCCGCGATCACCCCCGGTGCGCCGACTACCTGGTGCTCCAGCGTTTCGAGGTGCCCCTGTGAATAGGGGTCGCCATCCGTCCTTCGGTCATGACCTGTCCTTGCCACGGCTCGCCGGCCGGGTCGGCGGAACCCCCGCCGCAATTGCAGAGCCCGCCACGGCACCAGCCGTGACGGGCTCTTCCCGGGGTCCGCTTGTCAGCAGAGAACGAAGGTGACGGAGAACAGGGGCGGTCGCTTGTGCGGGTCGCTCAGCTCGAACGCCATGAATCCGGTCTTGCCCTCGTACACGCCGCTGGTCCCGACGATGGAGTGAATCTGCGTCATACGACGCATCAACGCCGTGCAGTCCACCAGGCCGACGTGCTCGATGGTCCCGTCGTCGAACTCCGTCGTGCTGCGATGGAACTGCCACATGTGCGGAGCCATGGCCACCACCACAGCATTACCCGTCATCGTGCCCACTCGCTTGCCGTTCTCATCGGAGAAGGCGTCCACGTATTCGACGGTGGTTCCCACGCCTGCCGTGTCGCTGTCGTCGCTGACTGTCAGCTTCTCGACCACCTCGGTCACCGTCCGCACGATGCAGGCGGCCAGGGCGTCTTCTTCGGAGTCGACTCCGGGCTTGTATCGTCCGGCCCGAGTAGCGGCCGCGAGCGCGAGCCCCCGGATGTCGAGCGGCCCCGGATCCACCAATGTTTCCTGGAGCGCCTCGGTGCCGACCTCGATCGCGCGTTCGTCGATTTCCTGCTTTTCTGTCGTCTCGTTCACGCCCAACTCCTGAAATAGGTGCGATGACGGCTCAGAGGACGTGCACGTCCGGAACGTAGAGGATCCATTTGCCTCCGCTGTCGCGGTAGCCCGACTCCTTGGCGAGGATCTCGTCGGCGAAGTTCCACGCGAACAGCAGCGTGTAGTCGGGATACGTAGTGTGGAACTCCTCCATCGGCCGCACTGGGATGTGCATGCCGGGCGTGTACAGGCCCTGCTTCTCGGGGGTGATGTCGTAGACGGCCGAGACCAGATCGGGCCCGATGCCGCAGTAATTGGCGACCGTGGCGCTCTTGGCCGTGGCGCCATAGGCGACCACACGCCGCCCCTTGTCCTTCAGCTCGCGCAACAACGTGACCAGGTCCTGGCAGTTGCGGCGGATGCGCGCGGCAAGATCCTGGAACGTCGCGGGGTCGTGAAGCCGCTGCTCCGCCTCTTCCGCCAGCACCTCCGTCACCATCGCGCTCACTGGCCGGGAGCCGCTGCGGGCGATCGTGTACCGCAGCTCACCGCCGTGGACCGGCAGCCGCTCGACGTCCACCAGTTCCAGGCCGAAGCGGCGCGCCGCCGCCCGCACGGAGTGGGCGCTGAAGAAATAGAAATGCTCGTCGTAGATCTGGTCGAAGGACGCGCGCTTGACGATCTCCCCGAGATACGGGTCCTCGAAGAGGAATACGCCGTCGTCGGCGAGCAGCGCCGACACTCCGGCGAAAATGGAGCCGAGATAGGGAATGTGGCAGATGGTGTTGGCGGCGTAAATCACGTTCGCCGGCCCGTGCTCCGCCGCTATCTCCCGCGCCGTCGACTCCTCGAAGAACGCGGTCCGCACCTGCACGCCCGCCGCGCGGGCCACGTCCGCGACGCCACCGGACGGCTCGACGCCCAAGTGCCGGATGCCGGCCTCCTGGATGCTGCGCAGCATGGCGCCGTCGTTGCAGCCGATCTCCACGATGAACGGATCGGGGCCGGTCAGCTCGGTCTGGAGGAAGGTGTGGGCCACCTTCTCGAAGTGGCCGCGCATGGTCGCCGAACCCGAGGACCGGTACGGGTAGTCCTCGTGGAACATGCGCTCGCGCGGCACTTCCTCCATGAGCTGGACCATCGTGCAGGAGCCGCACACGCCGACGGCCAGCCTGAAGAAGAATTCGTCGCTCGGGGCGGCCTCCTTGCAGAATACGTCGGACAATGGCTGGCGGCCGAAATCGAAGAATTCATCGACTACGCCGCCGCATACCCTGCATTCAGACATGGGAGCAACTTAGGCATTATTCCTAAATCGCCGCTAAAACCGCAGCATTATGCGGGCGAGGCCTGCGCCGCGACCGCGATGGCCGTCATGACCAGCCCGTCGCGCACCAGCCAGCGGCCGTGGAAGCCGGTCAGCTGCGCGCCGTTCACCAGCGGGCCGGGGACCAGCAGGCGTGCCCGGAAGGCGCCGGACGGGTCGAAGTCGAGTTCGGCCTCGTCGAAGTCCAGCATTTTCCCGACGAGCGGATACCACGCCTTGTACACCGACTCCTTCGCGCTGAACAGCAGCCGGTCCCAGCACACGTCCCCGGCCGCGGCCGCCAGCTCGGCGAGCATGCGGCGTTCACTGTCGAGCGAGACGGCCCCGAGCACGCCGTCGGGCAGGGGGGCGTGGGGCTCGGCGTCGAGCCCCACGGTCAGCATGTCGTCGTCCATGGCCACGGCCGCACCGCGGTAGCCCTCGCAGTGGGTCATACTTCCGACGACGCCGTGCGGCCAGCGGGGCGCACCCCGCTCCCCCGGTAACAGCGGCACAGGGGGGCGGCCGAGACGGGCGAGCGCGTGGCGCGCGCAGGCGCGGACGGTGGCGAACTCGCGCCGCCGCTTGTCCACCGCCCGCGCGATCGCCGCCTCCTCCTCGGGGAACAGCTCCTCGTCGAGGTCTCCGAACGACTCCACGGAAACGACCTCACGCGGCAGGATCTCCTCGATCACCGGCTCGACCCCCTACGCCACTGCAGCCGGCTGGGGAAGGATCGTCGTCAGCCCGGGCGCGGACGGGCGAGGTCGCCACTCCCGCGGGTAGCCGAGCGAGACCTCGTAGTGCGGCAGCCCGTCCTGCACGATCAGCCGGGGGATGTGCAGGTGCCCGTAGACGGTGGCGACCACGTGGTAGCGCCGCAGCCACGCGGCCGTGGCCTCCGTGCCGCACCACAGGGCGAACTCCGGATATCTCAGGATCTCCGTGGGCCGCCGGACGAGCGGGAAGTGATTGACCAGGATGATCGGCAGGTCGCCGGGCAGCTCGGCCAGCCGCCTCTCGGTGATCTCCAGCCGGGCCCGGCACCACGCCTCCCGGCTCGGGTACGGGTCAGGATGCAGGAGGAACTCGTCCGTGCACACCACTCCCGACTCGTAAGCCGCCTCCAGCGCGGCCTCCTTGGTGGCGTGCCCGGCTCTGAAGGTGTAGTCGTACAACACGAACAACGGCGCGATGGCCAGGGGGCCGCCCTCCCCGTCCCAGATCGGGTAGGGGTCCTCAGGAGTCACGACCCCGTACCGGCGGCATGTCTCCACCAGGAGCCGGTACCGCTCCTCGCCGCGCAGCTGTACCGGATCTCCCGGGTGGGTCCACAGCTCGTGGTTCCCCGGTGCCCACACCACCGTCGAGAATCTCTCGCTGAGCAGATTCAACGCCCACTCGACGTCGGAGATCATCTCGCCGATGTCGCCGGGAAGGAGCAGCCAGTCGCCGTCCGACTCCGGTCTCAACGCCTCGACGACGCGCTTGTTGTCCTCGTAGTGAACGTGCAGATCGCTGATGGCCAGCAACTTCCCCGTCATAGACCATCGAGTCTCGCAACCGGCCCGATGCCCGGCAACCCCTAAAATCGCCGGTTTAGACGCGCTTCGTCCCCCTTTTAGGGCTCCCTGCTGCGATGGCACGACACACTAGACGGAGGGGCGATGCGCGTACTCTTCATTCCGGCCGCCGTGCCCAGTCACTTCTACCCGATGGCGCCGCTGGCCTGGGCGTTCCAGAGCGCCGGCCATGAGGTGTACGTGGCCGGCCAGCCGCCAGTCGTCGACTCCATCGTGGCCGCCGGCCTGCAAGCCGTGCCCGTCGGCGGCGCGTACGATCTGATGGCGAACATCACCGCGGCCGGGGAAATCGTGCGGCGGGAGACCGGGGAGGGCCCGAGCGCGTCAGGCGACGTCTCGTCGATGTCCCCCGAGGCGTTTCGCCGCTATGCCGAGCTGCGGATACTCCCGCACGTCCGAACGGCGGCGGCAATGCTCGACGAGCTCGCGCCGTTCGCCCGGGCGTGGCGCCCCGATCTGGTCGTCTCAGACCCGATCACGCTGGTGGCTCCCCTGATCGCCGCGGCCGCCGGGGCGCCGCTCGTCCATCACCTGTGGGGGCCGCTGCCCGAGCGGGGGACGCTGACCGAGTTCCCCGGCTACAGCGCCGACCCCGGGAAGTGGCCGGCCGAGCTGCGCGACCTGTACGACCTGTGCGGGGTCGAGCCCGCAGCGTACCCGGCCGTGGCGAGCATCGAGCCGGGGCCTCCCAGCCTGCAGGCCGCGGCCATCCCAAAGCGGCTGCCGGCCCGCTACGTCCCGTTCAACGGGTCGGGAGCGCTCCCCGCCTGGCTGCGTGAGTCGGCCGACCGGCCGCGGGTCTGCGTGTCCTGGCTGACGTCGAACACCACGCCCGGCGCCGGGGAGTCGGCGCATCCGCTCGCCACACTGGTCAGCGCGCTCGCCGCCGAGGACGTGGAGACCCTGGTGGCCGTGCGGGCCTGGAACCAGACAGGCCTGGAGGAACTGCCTGGCGGGGTGCGGGTCGTGGTGGACCTGCCGCTGAACATCGTCCTGCCGACCTGCGCGGTGTCGGTGAACCACGGCGGCGTGGGCACCACGATGACCGCGCTCCACCACGGCGTCCCGCAGGTGGTGGTGCCGTACAACCCCGGCGCGGTCTACGAGGTGCAGTGCCTGATCGACGCCGGCGCCGCGGTCGCGGTGGACGCGGACCCGATCGACGCCGGCGAGGTGGCCTCCGCGGCCGTCGCGCTGGCCGGCGACTGCGCCCAGCGCAAGGCCGCCGCCGTCCTGCGGGAGGAGAACCTCGCGCAGCCCGCCCCGGCCCAGGTGGTCGGCAACCTCGAGGAGCTCCTGGGATGAACAGGATTCCCTTCAACCGGCCGTACCTGACGGGTGCGGAGTCCGGATACATGGCCACGGCGATGTCCGGCGGGACGCTGGAAGGCGACGGGCCGTTCACGGCCCGGGCCTCGGCCCTGCTCAAGGAGATGATCGGGACCGGCGCCGCGCTGCTGACCACGTCCTGCTCGCACGCGCTGGACATGACGGGACTGCTGCTGCGGCTGAGCCCGGGCGACGAGGTCATCATGCCCTCGTTCACGTTCCCCTCCACCGCGAACGCCTACGCCGTCCGCGGCGCGGTCCCTGTCTTCGTGGACAGCCGTCCCGACACGCTCAACCTCGACGAACGGCTCATCGAGGAGGAGATCACCGAGCGCACCAAGGCCGTCGTCGTCGTCCACTACGCCGGCGTGGCCTGCGACATGGACGCCATCATGAAGCTGGCCGGACGCTACGGGCTGGCCGTGGTCGAGGACAACGCCCACGGGCTGGGCGGGACCTACTACGGCCGGCCGCTCGGCTCGATCGGCGCGCTGGCCACGCAGAGCTTCCACTCGACGAAGAACGTGCACTGCGGCGAGGGCGGCGCGCTGGTGGTGAACCAGGAGGACCTGGTCGAGCCCGCCGAGATCATCCGCGAGAAGGGTACCAACCGGACGCAGTACTACCGGGGCACGATCGACAAGTACCACTGGGTCGACCTCGGCTCCAGCTACCTGCCGTCCGAGCTGCTCGCCGCCTTCCTGACCGCTCAGCTCGAGCGCTTCGGCGAGATCCAGGAGCGCCGCCTGCAGGTGTGGGACGCCTACCACGAGCGGCTGGCCGACTGGGCGGCCGAGTCCGGAGTCGTCCAGCCGACCGTACCCGACGGGTGCCGGCAGCCGGCGCACATCTACTACCTGCTGCTCCCCGACGCCGAGAACCGCGAGGCCTTCCGCGCCCACCTCGCCGAGCGCGGAGTCCAGGCGACGCCGCACTACCAGCCTCTGCACAGCGCCCCGGCGGGGTTGCGCTACGGCCGCACCGCGGTCGGCGGCTGCCCCGTGACCGAGCGCGCCGCCGACCAGGTGGTACGGCTGCCGCTCTACACGGGGCTGACCGAGGCCGACGTGGACGAGGTCGTCGAGGCGATCACCTCGTACCGCGTCCAGCCGGCAGAGGTCGTCACGGTCTAGCGCCCGCCGCCACGCCCTTGAGCGTGGCGGCGATCGTGTCCACCAGCTCCGCCCGGTGCTGCTCCAGATAGAAGTGGCCGCCCGGGTAGACGCGCAGGTCGAACGCGCGGGAGGTGTGCTCCCGCCAGGACTCCGACTCGGCGACGGTCGTGTACGGGTCGGCCTGCGCGACCAGCGCGGTGATGGGGCAGTCGAGCCGGACCCCGTACGTGCGCGGATGCGTCTCGATCGCCGTGTAGTCGCCGCGCAACGGCGGCATGATGGTGGCGAGCAGGCCCTCGTCCTTCAGCCAGGCCGGGTCGATGCCGCCCACCGCGGTCAGCTCGGCCACGATGCCGGCGTCGTCGCGCAGGTGCACGTCTCCCCCGCGCAGCCGCGAGGGAGCCGGGTAGCCGGAGGCGAACAACCAGGCCGGCGGCCCGCCTCCACGCTCTTGGAATCTCCGTGCCACCTCGAAGGCCACGATAGAGCCCATGCTGTGGCCGAAGAACGCCAGCGGTCGATCATCCCAGCCGCGCAGCGCGTCGAATGCCCGGTCGGCCAGCGTGCCGAGGTCGTCGATGCAGCCTTCGGCGAAGCGGTCCTGGCGCCCCGGGTACTGCAGCACCACCGTCTCCACACCCGGCGCCAGCCCCTGCGACATCGCGAAGTAGTAGCTCGCCGAACCGCCGGCGTGCGGGAAGACGACCAGCCGCACGCCGCTGCCGTCCGCCGCGTGGAAACGGCGGACCCATTCTCCGTTGGTGCTCACCAAGCCCCCTGCTCTCAGTGCCGGTCCGTGCGATAGCGGTTGATGGCGTCGATGTGCTTGGACCGCGACTCCTCGTCGCGGACGCCAAGGCCTTCGCGCGGCGCGAGCGCCAGCACGCCGACCTTGCCCTTGTGCAGATTACGGTGCACGTCGTGGGCGGCCTGGCCGGCCTGCTCCAGCGGGTACACGGTGGAGAGCGTCGGATGGATCTTCCCCTTGACGATCAGGCGGTTGGCCTCCCACGCCTCGCGGTAGTTGGCGAAGTGCGAGCCGATGATCCGCTTGAGCGACATCCACAGGTAGCGGTTGTCGAACTCGTGCATGTAGCCGGAGGTGGAGGCGCAGGTGACGATCGTGCCGCCCTTGCGGGCCACGTACACGCTCGCGCCGAAGGTCTCGCGCCCCGGGTGCTCGAAGACGATGTCGACGTCCTCGCCGCCGGTCAGCTCGCGGATTCGCTTGCCGAAGCGCCGCCACTCCTTCGGGTCCTGGGTACGCTCGTCGCTCCAGAACCGGTAGTCCTCGGCCTGGCGATCGATGATCGCCTCGGCGCCCATGGCGCGGCAGATGCCGGCCTTCTCCTCGCTGGAGACCACGCAGATCGGGTTCGCGCCGCCGACGAGCGCCAGCTGGGTGGCATACGAGCCGAGCCCGCCGCTGGCGCCCCAGATCAGCACGTTGTCGCCCTGCTTCATGCCGGCGCCGTTCCTGGACACCAGCTGCCGGTACGCGGTCGAGTTGACCAGCCCGGAGCTCGCGGCCTCCTCCCACGTCAGGTGCGGGGGTTTGGGCATGAGCTGGTTGGCCTTGACGAGCGCGATCTCGGCGAGGCCGCCGAAGTTGGTCTCGAAGCCCCAGACGCGCTGCTCGGAGTCGAGCATTGTGTCGCCGTGGCCGTCGGGCGACTCCAGCTCGACGGACAGGCAGTGGGCGACGACCTCGTCGCCCGGCTTCCACGCGTTCACGCCCGCCCCGGTACGCAGGACCACCCCGGCCATGTCTGAGCCGATGACGTGATACGGCAGATCGTGCCGTCTGGCCAGCTCGTTGCGCCGGCCGTAGCGCTCCAGGAAGCCGAACGTCGGCACCGGCTCGAAGATCGAGGACCAGACGGTGTTGTAGTTGACGGAGCTGGCCATGACCGCGACCAACGCCTCGCCCAGCCCGAGCTCGGGGGTCGGCACGTCCCGCAGGTGCACCGACTTGCGGGGGTCCTTGTCCGCGGAGGGCACTCCGTCGAAGATGCCGATGTCCTCCTTGAGCAGGACGTTGCCCCGGTAGGCCTCCGGGATCGCCAGGTTCGCGAAGTCCTTTGATACGGCCTCGCCGGAAAGGATGGTGTCGATGATCTCTTGCACGTTGCCCCGCTCCTCGGGAGTGACGTGGATCGATTTACTGGTGCCGTCAGAGCCGGGACAGCACGTCCCGGAGCGACGTGATGATCAGCTCCTGGGTGTCCTCGGACAGCGCCGGATACATGGGCAGCGAGAAGACCTCGTCCGCGAGCCGTTCGGTGACGGGTAGCGACCCCTTGGCGTAGCCGAGGTGCTCGAATCCGGTCATCGTGTGGACAGGCCACGGATAGCTAATGTTCAGCTCGATGTCATACTTTTTCATCTCTTCGATGATCTTGTCCCGCTCCGGGTGCCTGACCACGTACACGTAGTAGACGTGCTCGTTGCCTGGCGCCACGGACGGCAGGATGAGCCCGCCTGGCCCGGCGACGTCGGCCAGGCCCTCCGCATAGCGCCGCGCCACGGCCCGGCGCCCCTCGATGTAGGCGTCGAGCCGACGCAGCTTCCGCAGCAGGATCTCGGCCTGGACCTCGTCCAGCCGGGAGTTGTGCCCCGGCGTGCGCACGACGTAGTACACGGTCTCCATGCCGTAGTACCGCAACTGGCGCATGTTGTGGTCCACCTCGGGGTCGGAGGTCACGACGGCGCCGCCGTCACCGTAAGCCCCCAGGACCTTGGTGGGGTAGAAGGAGAACGCAGCCGCATCGCCCATGGAGCCGGCGACCTCGCCGTGGTGGCGTGCCCCGTGCGCCTGCGCGCAATCCTCGATGATCTTCAGCCCGTGCTCGTCGGCCAGCCGGCGCAGCGGCGCCATGTCGGCGCACTGGCCGTACAGGTGCACAGGCAGCAGCGCCTTGGTCCGCGGGGTGATCGCGTCCTTCACCTGGCTGACGTCCATGAGGAAGTCCTCCTCGCGGACGTCCACGAAGACCGGGGTCGCCCGGGCGCCGTCGATGGCGACCACGGTGGGCGCCGCGGTGTTCGAGACGGTGATGACCTCGTCGCCGGGGCCGACGCCGAGGGCCTCGAGGCCTAGCTTGATGGCGTTGGTCCCGTTGTCCACGGTCGTGCAATAGCCGGCGCCGTGGTATTCGGCGAATTCGCGCTCGAAGCCCTCGACGCTCTTTCCCAGGATGAGCCAGCCCGAGTTGAACACGGTTTCCACCGCGTCGAGAATGTCGGCCCGCTCATTCTCGTACTCCTGACGGTAGTCCCACACGCGAATTGCCACGAGCGCCCCTCAGATCTTTGTCCCGGAATGGTCCAGCGCCACCATATCGTTTAAGCAGACGTACGTGCCAGACGCAGATATGTCAAGACTCGCACGATGCGGCGGCCGCCGTACAGCCCTGCACACCATCGTCTTCCACCTCTCAAGAAGTCGCCTCTGACCAGGGAAAACACCGGCGATCTCAGGAGACAGCTTTTCATCCCCCCGCTTTATCAAGCCTTTAGTGGCCCTTAGGCGGGAACGACTAATCTGACGCGGAACCCTTCTCTCCGAGGGTCGTGAATATCTTTCCCCGAGGAGGCACTCCCATGACCGCACAGGACGCGCGGAATGTAAACATCTCAGACGTGAACGGCGGCGGAGAAGACCCATATTCGTTCTACGCCCAGCTGCGGAAAGAGTGCCCCGTCGCCAAAGTCCGGCAGGGCAACGGGATGGACGTCTACCTCGTCACGCGGTTCGAGGACGCCAAGGAGGCGTTGTGCGACGCCCGCCTGGCCAAGGACCCGCGGCACGGCGCGGCGATGCTGGCCGCCAGCGGCGTCCCGCTGCCCAAGGAGGGCGGCGCCAAGCTCGCGGGGCAGATGCTGGCCAGCGATCCGCCAGAGCACACCCGGCTACGCCGGCTGGTGTCCAAGGAGTTCACCGTGCGCCGCGTGGAACGCATGCGCGAGCACATCCAGGCGCTGGCCGACCAGCTGGCGGACGACCTCGCCGGCCGGCTGGAGAACGGGCGCGGCGTGGTCGATCTCGTGGCCGACTACGCGTTCCCGCTGCCGATGGCCGTGATCGCCGAGCTGCTCGGCATTCCACTGGCCGACAAGGACAAGTTCCGCGCCTGGTCGCAGGCCGTGCTGTTGCCGCTGGGCGCGCCGGGCAAGGCCGAAGGGGCACGCGAGTTCAGCGGTTACCTGGCCACGCTGATGGAGGCCAAGAAGGCCGACCCAGGCGACGACCTGTTCAGCGCACTGGCTGTGGCCGCGGAGGACGACAGGCTCTCCCCCGACGAGCTCATCGGCACCGCCATCCTGATGATCATCGCCGGGCACGACACCACGGTCAACCTCATCGCCAACGGCATGCTCGCCCTGGTGCGCCACCCCGACCAGCTCAAGCTGCTGCGCGACTCGCCAGCCATGCTCCCGGACGCGATCGACGAGTTCCTGCGCTACGACGCTCCCTTGGAGCGGGCCAGCGCCCGATGGGCGGTCGAGGACATGGAGATCGCCGGCACGTTCATCCCGAAGGGCAGCTTCGTCAGTGTGGTCCTCGGCTCGGCCAACCGGGACGAGAACGTCTTCGGCGACGGGGACCGGCTCGATCTGACGCGGCAGGAGAATCACCGGCACCTCGCCTTCGGCCGCGGCATCCACCACTGCATCGGCGCACCCCTGGCGAAGCTGGAGGGCGAGCTGGCCATCGGCACGCTCCTGCGCCGCTTCGGCTCGTTCGAGCTGGCCGTCGATCCCGGAGAGCTGCGGTGGCGGCAGAGCATCGTGATGCGCAGCCTGGAGTCGCTCCCGGTGCGCGTCTCGGTGTAAACAAACGAGTACAGTCCCCGGCGCCGGACGGGGCGCGAGCGGTGCGCCCCGCCCGGTGCCGGGGACCTTCCACCGGCGCCGGTGTCCTAGATCCTTCAGCCGGTTTCGCGCCTGCGTGCCGTACCACGCAGCCACATCCCCGGATGGACGCGCTGCAGCTCGCCGGACAGCTCCGCACGGCGCCTGACGTTGAGCTTCCTGTAGACGCTGGTCAGATGCTGCTCGACCGTGCTGATGGTGATGAACAGCTTGGCCGCGATCTGGCGATTCTTGTGCCCCTGCGCGGCGAGCACGGCCACCCGCAACTCTGCCTCGGTCAGCGGGGAGCCGCGCTTGGCGTCGGCCGGCGCCGCGAGCACCGGGCCCGGCGTGCCGGCGACACCCTTCTTCCTGAGCTCGGCGCGCGTGGTCGGGGCGGTCGGCGCCGGTTCGGCGGGCTCGAGCCCCGCCGCCCGCTCCAGCCCGAGGGCCCGATGGGTGAGCTCTCGCACCCGCTCCTGCTCACCCCGTGCCTCGTGCGCCTGGCCGAGCGCCGACACGGCCAAGGCCAGCTCGTAGGCGTCACCGGCCGCCTCCAGGCACGCGACCGCCTCCCGCAGGAGCGCCATGGCCTCGTCGGGTTCGGCGACCGAGGCGAGGATGCGCAGGCTGACGCCTCTGACCCTGCTGTCTTCGGCCTCCAGCCCGGCCAGCTGCTCGTCCATCAGGTCACGGACCTGGTTAGGGTTTCCCAGCGCGGCCCACGCCTGCGCGGCGTGGGTCCGCCAGTCGACGAAATTGGGCAGGTCGATGTCCCATTTGATCATCAGGTCGCCGCACGTCTCGAAGTCTGCCAGGGCGGCCTGCGGGCAGTTGATCGCAAGGTGGTAGCGGCCGCGGGCATGGAGGTAGTGCAGCCCGCCCACGGTCTCGAGCGTGGCCTCGGGCACCGGGATGCCGAGGAACGCCGCGGCATCGTCCAGCCGTCCCGCGGCGGTGCTGGCCAGCACCACGTTCGCGATCGGCACCCCGATGGCCACGCCCCAGCTCTTCGGGGAGATCAGGTTGAGCGCGTCCCGCGCGAACCGCTCGGCGGTGGCCATCCGGCCGCGCCGGATGTCGATGAATGCCCGCAGGTCGGCGAACAGCGCCTGCCACATCGGCACGCGCCGCTGCTCGGCCTCCTCCAGGAGCGCGTCACCCCAGTGCGCCGCGACGTCCGGCCGGTTCATGCAGGCCAACGACACCAGCGCGGAGGTGAACTTGGGCAGGGTGTCGTCATCGAGCGGCGCCCCCTGCAGCACCTTGGTCGCAGCACGCAGCGTCTCCTCGTCCGCGCCCTGGACCAGCAGGGTGTTCAGGTACGTCAGCGCTCCCGTGAACGGCGCGGGCAACAACGGCTGGTAGTCAAGGGAGGAGTTGAGCGGATCGGCGGACCAGTGGCCCAGCAACCCGAGGTTGGGCAGCCCCGGCTCGCTCCGCCGGGAGTTGGACGGGCTCTTGAACGGTGCCCCCCGCTGCCGCTCCACGGCGGTCATGACCTCGAATGCCTGCTCCTTCTGCCCGAACCAGAGCAGCTGCCCGACGAGGGCACTCGTGTCGCGCAGCCCCAGGCGGCGCTCGATCGCCGCCGCGCTGAGGTCCGGCAGGTACGGCAGCGCGGTGATGGGACACCTGCGCCAGATCGCGCGTACCAGCGACGCCTTGATGGCCGCTTGCTCACGCTCGTCCGTGGACGCCCGGCCTGCCATCCGCAGCCAGGCCATGGCCGACTCGATGTCGTTGCCGGCCAGTGCCTGCTCGCTGGCCTCCCGCAGGATGGGGACCGTCCAGGCGCCGTCCGCGCGGCCGGCGTTCACGAAGTGGCCGGCGACGACGGTCGCCGGTGTGCCATGGTCGTGCAGCACGCGGGCGGCCTGGTAGTGCAGGGCAGACCGCTCCGTGCCATCCAGCTCCCAGAGCACCGCCTCCCGGGAGGCGGTGTGGCGAAACATGCCCGAATGCAGCAGCCCGAGCCCGTGCAGGGCCTCGACGGCCCAGACCACGGAGTCGGGGTCGGCACCCAGGACGTCGGCCAGCACCGGCGGCGTGGCGTGCGGCCCCAGCACCGCCATCGCCCTGGCGGCCTCCATGGTCAAGGGAGCGCCCCGGTGCAGGCAGGCGGACACGGCCCGGGCGAACGCCTCACCGGGGGCGAACTCGGCCGGCTGCGCGGACTCGGCATGCCGGTAGTCCTCCAGCAGGGCGTGCACCAGCAGCGGGTTCCCACCACTCATCGCGTGGCAGGCGGGCGTCAGCCGGCCCACCGCCTGCGTGCCCAGTTTGTCACTGATCACCTTGGCCACGCCGTTCCTGGACAGCAGTTCCAGCCTCAGGGCCTCTACATGCTGATGGGACAGGACCTCCGCGTTGAACTTCGGGTGGTTGAACTCCGGATCGGCGCCCCACGTCAGGATGAAGAGAAAGGGCACCGGGCGCAGACTCACCCGCCTGATGAGGTACAGCAGCACCTCGAGCGAGGACACGTCGGCGTAGTGCACGTCATCGACCCCGATGACCACCGGCCCGCGTTCGCCGAGCCGGAACAGCGCGTTGCTGAGCGCGGCCAGCGACCGCACGTCGCGGATGCCGACGCCGTCCGTCGCGCGATCCAGCTCGGAGGCGGCGTCGGGGCTCTCCGGCAGGGACAGACCATGCGCTGCCGTGTCCAGCAGGCGACGCGCGCTCTCGTCGCCCTCGGCGAACGGCACCGCGCTGGAGATCAACTGTCCGATCACACCGAGCTCCAGCGCGCGCTCGGTGCGGGACGCCGTCACGGTCAGGAAGACGCCCCCATCGCCGGCGATGCTCTCGGCGAAGGTGTGCAGCAGCGCGGTCTTGCCGCTGCCCACAGCGCCCGTGATGGCCGCGACCTGGCTCTTGCCTTTCGTAGAGTCGGCGAACAAGCGCCGAAGCCTATCCAACTTGCTATCTCGCTCCACTAACTTCATGAGCATCCCCGTGGCTCTTTGGGCAGGTGGGACATGTGGCTTGCCGGGCGCTGCTGGTCTTCGTCGACGTGCCGGAAACACCACGGCCCGCCGTGCTGGCGACTCCCCCATCGCCACGTTCGGTGGTAACGACGGCCCTTTCGGGCCGGCACGGCAGAGCCTTCAGATCATGCAGAAACCGGCTCCTCCTCGGCCGGGCCGACCCTCCTTCCCTCGAAGGGACGGTTGCCGAACATTCCCATCTTGAACTCTCCAGTGATCTCATCACCCTCGACTGTCGCCCGCGCGGTGAACTTCAGAACTCGAGGCTTCTTCATGGTGGATGTCCACGTCAGCTCGTTACCGTCGATGCGTCCCTCGTCCAAGGTCATCTTGTCCTCGACGATGTCAAGGGTGCCCGTGAACGACTCACCTGTTGTCACGATCGAGATGAACCAGTCAAAGTCGCCTCTCGGAGTGTGAGTCGTGATCTTCCAGTCGCCGTCTGCACTCATCTCTCTCCCTACCTCATCGAGGAGTGATCCACGTGTCACGACCACCGGTCGGTGATCTTCAAGATCAGCCTAGGAAGAGCTCATTGTCTCCCGCTAAAGTGAACAGCTCCAGTCGATCTTGAAAATGGCGATCATCTTGTGACGACAGAGGCGCCGCTTTAGGGCCATGGGGTTCACTGCCGTGAGCGATTCCGACGGCATGCGGGAGACTTCATGACGAAACAGCTCATCACCGTGCTCGGCGCCTCCGGCCTCCTGGGGAGGGCCGTCGCACGCGAGCTGGCGGCCAGGCCCGTACGGCTGCGGCTGGTCGCGCGCAGGCCGAGCCCCGCCCCCGCGCGAGCGCGGGCGGAGGTCGAAGTGCGCACGGTCGACCTGGCGGAAGGGGGATCGGTGGCCGCGGCCGTCGCGGCCGCCGACGTGGTGATTCACCTGGTCGCGCCCTCGTCCGGCGCCGGCACCTGGCGGGCTGCCGCCACCGGCCCTGCGGCCGGGCTGGTCGGCGCGGGCCTGGCCACCGATCTCATCGACGCACTGCGCGGCCGGGCACGCCCGCCGATCGTGTTGTTCGCCGGATCCATGTCCCAGGTAGGCGGCGGCGCCCGGGTACGCCTCGACGGAAACGAACCCGACGACCCGCTGACCGTCTACGACCAGCAGAAGCTGGCCGTCGAGCAGGCGATCGAGGCGGCCACCGCCGAAGGCGTCGTACGCGGGTGCTCGCTGCGGCTGGCCACCCTCTACAGCCGGGGACCCGACCATGACGCTGATCGCGGGGTGCTGGCCGCGATGGCGCGGCGGGCCCTCGCCGACCGGCCGCTCACCATGTGGCACGACGGCACGATCGCCCGCGACCTCCTGTGCGCCGACGACTGCGCCCGCGCCTTCACCGCCGCGCTGGACGAGATCGACGCCGTCGCAGGCCGCCACTGGCTGGTCGGCACCGGCCAGGCCACCACGATCGGCGCCGCCTTCACGATGATCGCGCAGGCGGCCGCCGAGCATACCGGCCGCGAGCCCGTCCCCGTCGTGCAGGTGCCGCCCGCGGAGACCCTGATGCCCACCGATCTGCTGGACCTCGTGCTCGACCCCTCGGCCTTCCAGAAGGCCACCGGCTGGGCCCCGCACGTGCCGTTGCGCGACGGGGTCGAGAGCCTCGTGGCCGCCGTCGCCCGCGACGCGAACTGACGGGAGCGGGAAGATGTACGGGACTGAACTCTCCGAGATCTACGAGCTGATCTTCCGCTCGCGCGGGAAGAACTGGGTGGCCGAGGCCAAGGGCGTCGCCGAGCTCATCCGCGCGCACTCCCCCGCCGCAGACTCGCTGCTGGACGTGGCCTGCGGGACCGGCGCCCACCTGCGCACGCTGCGCAAGTTCTTCAGCTACGTCGAAGGGCTGGAGATCTCCCCGCCCATGCGCCAGAAGGCGCTGGAGGCCCTGCCAGGCGTGGCCGTGCACGAGGGCGACATGCGAGAGTTCTCCCTCGGCCGCCGGTTCGAGGCGGTCACCTGCCTGTTCAACGCCATCGGGTACGTGTCCACACCGGAGGAGATGCGCCGGGCGGTACGTGCGATGGCCGACCACTTGGAGCCCGGCGGGGTGCTGGTCGTCGAGCCGTGGTGGTTCCCCGAGAAGTTCATCGAGGGATACGTGGCCGGTGACGTGGTGCGGGAGGAGGGCCGGGTGATCGCCCGGGTGTCGCACTCGACGCGCCAGGGCCGGGCCACCCGGATGGAGGCCCATTTCACGGTCGCGGACCGCGACGGCATCCGCAGCTTCGTCGAGATCGACCTGCTCGCGCTGTTCACGCTGGAGGAGTACCTGGAGGCGTTCGCGGCGGCCGGGTGCCCCGCCACATACTTGCCGGGCGGCCTGACGGGCTGCGGGCTCTTCGTCGGCACACGTGATTCAGGCCCGTCTTAGCTGGTCTTAAGGGCCGCGGGAGAGGGTGTCCGGTGGAGCGCACGACGCCTACCGAAAGTAGTGATCCATGAGGATTCTCTTCGTACCGTGGTCACAACCGACGCACTACATGCCCATGGTGCCGCTGGCCTGGGCACTGCGGGCGGCCGGGCACGACGTCAGGGTGGCGGGCCAGCCCCACGTGGCGGAAGCGGTCAAGCGGTCGGGCCTGACCATCGCCACCGTGGGGCGGGACTACGATTTCGAACCGGAATACCAGAAGATCAACGACGAGATGGCCCGCTACCAGCGCGAGCACCCGGACGACGGTGTCAATGTCGCCGGCCCGCGCGACGTGCCCTTCGAGGTGCTGAAGCCGGCGCTGGAGGCGAAGTTCGCCCCGTTCGTCAAGACCGCGACCGCCATGGCCGACGACCTCGTGCCCCTGGCCCGGGTCTGGCGCCCCGACCTCGTCGTCGGCAACCCCCTGGCCTTGGCGGCGCCGCTGGTGGCCGAGGTCGCCGGGGTGCCATTCGTCACGCACCTGACCGGGCCCGCCGTGGAGCGGCAGCTCGGACTCTTCCCCGGCAGCGGCGCCCCGCCGGAGATATGGGCCGACGGCATCAGATCCCTGTACGAGCGGTACGGGGTGGAGGTGCGCGCGGAGTACGCGGCGGCGATCGTCGACCCCTGCCCGGCGTCCATGCAGTTCGACGGCATCCCCAACAGGATGCCGATCCGGTTCGTCCCCTACAACGGCTCAGGCGACATGCCCGACTGGCTGCTCGAGCCCACGCCGCGCCGGCGGATCTGCCTGACGTGGGGCACCACCACGACACAGTTGACCGGGACGGAGGGCTTCCTCGTCCCGCAGATACTCAAGAGCCTGTCCGCGCTGGACGTGGAGATCGTCACCACCGTCACGGGCGCGGAGCTCGAGATGCTGGGGGAGGCGCCGGACAACGTACGGGTGGTCGAGCGGCTGCCGCTGCACCTGCTGCTGCCGACGTGCGCCGCGATCGTGCACCAGAGCGGGAGCGGCACGACGCTCACGGCCGCCGCACTGGGCCTGCCCCAGGTCCTGGTGGCGGGCACCCTGGAGCAGCTGGACACCGCCGCGCACTTCGCCGAGACCGGCGCCGGCGTGGCGCTCAACGGCAACACGACGGCGACCGAGGAGATCATCGCGGCGGTCTCGTCAATCCTGGCCGGGAACGAGGTGACGGCCGCCGCCGCGCGCCTCCGGGCCGAGATCGACGCCCAGCCGTCCCCTCTCGACGTCGCCCGTTCCCTGGAGGAACTGGCCTCCTGACAGCGAGGCGGGCCGGATGCTCGTGGCACCCGGCCCGCCTCACACCGCGGCAGGCCGGATGCTCGTGGCATCCGGCCTGCCGTGTGTTCCTGCGCACCGTCATCTGGCGCCGGTCAGGCCGACGCGGTGCTTGCGCAGCGGCTCCCACCAGGCACGGTTGTCCCGGTACCAGGCGACCACCCCGGCCAGTCCCTCGTCGAAGGGCACCTGCGCGGTGAAGCCGAGCTCCTCCTGGATCTTGGTGGTGTCTACCGAGTAGCGCTGGTCGTGCGCCTTGCGGTCGGTGACGTGCCGGACCCGGTCCCAGCCCGCGCCGCACAGCTCCAGCAGCCGGCTGACCAGCTCGCGGTTGGTGAGCTCGACCCCGGCGCTGATGTTGTAGATCTCTCCCGCCCGCCCCTGGTGCAGGACCAGGTCGAGCGCGCGGCAGTGGTCGGTGACGTGCAGCCATTCGCGCACCTGGTAGCCGTCCCCGTACAAGGGGACCTCCAGGCCGTCGAGCAGGTTCGTGACGAACAGCGGGATGGCCTTCTCGACCAGTTGGTACGGCCCGTAGTTGTTGGAGCAGCGGGTGATCGAGATGTTCAGGTCGTGGCTGCGCCAGTACGCCCGCGCGATCAGGTCGCTGGCGGCCTTGGATGCGGCATAGGGCGAGTTGGGCAGCAGCAGGGCGTCCTCCGCCCGCGAACCTTGGCTCACCGACCCGTAGACCTCGTCGGTCGACACGTGCACGATCCGCTCGACGCCGGTCTGGCGGCACGCCTCCAGCAGGGTCTGGGTGCCGAGCACGTTCGTGGTCACGAACGGCGTGCCGCTCATCAGCGAGCGATCCACGTGGGACTCGGCGGCGAAGTGCACGACCGCGTCGTGCCCGGGCAAGATCTCCAGCAGCAGTTGCCCGTCGCAGACGTCCCCGCGGAGGACGGTCAGCCGCGGATGGGCGTCCGGCAGGTTCGCCGCGTTGCCCGCGTAGGTCATCTTGTCCAGGACGGTGACGGACACGTCGAGTGCGTCGCCGTCGAGCAGGCCGCGCACGTAGTGCGAGCCGATGAACCCGGCACCGCCGGTGACGAAGATCCTCATGCGGGCACCTCCACTCTGCTGTCGTCGCCGATCAGCAGCCGGTGGCTCGCGGCTCCGCTGCCGCCCTGCGAGACCTTCCCGGCTCTGCCGATGATGGAGCCCTTCTGCAAGCGCACGCCGTGCACCGAGGCGTCGTCCATGAGGATCGAGTGCTCCACGCCGGCGGCGGTGAGGGTACACCGCGTGCCGAGCGAGGTGAACGGGCCGACGTGGCTGTCGACGATGGCGCAGCCCGCTCCAATGATCGCCGGGCCGGTGATCGTGGATCCCTCGATGGTCGTCCCCGCCTCGATCACGACGGGGCCGGAGATGCGGCTGCGGGAGTCGACCGTTCCGTGCACGGCACCGGTGATGCCTTCCAGCAGGACCCGGTTGCACTCCAGCAGGTCGGCCAGCGTGCCGGTGTCCGCCCAGTAGCCGGAGAGCAGCTCGGCCCGCACCGGCCGGTCCTGGTCGACGAGCCAGCGCACCGCATCGGTGATCTCGAACTCATTGCGCCAGCTCGGCTCGATGCGGCCGACCGCCTCGTGGATCTCCGGCGTGAAGCAGTACAGGCCGGTCACGGCCAGGTCGGTACGCGGGTGTGCGGGTTTCTCCTCCAGGGCGGTGACCCGGCCGGTGGCGTCCAGCTCGGCCACGCCATACTGCGACGGGTCCATGACCTTGGTGACCACCAGCTGGGCCGCGGCACGGTCGCGCACGAACGCACCGACGGGTCCCGCGATGCCCTCGGCGAAGATGTTGTCGCCCAGGTACATGACGAAGTCGTCGTCGGCCAGGAAGTCACGCGCGATCATCACGCAGTGCGCGAGGCCGCGCGGCCGGTCCTGGGGCAGATACGTGACCGTCATGTCGAAGCGGGACCCGTCCCCGACCGAGGCGCGGATCGCGGCGTCGGTGCCGCTGACGATGATGCCCGCCTCCGTGATCCCGGTCGCCCTGAGCGCGTCCAGCGCGTGGAAGAGCACGGGCTTGCCGGCGATGGGGACGAGTTGCTTGGGCATGCTGTGACTGAAGGGTCGCAAACGGGTGCCTGCACCGCCGGCGAGTACGAGTGCTTTCACTGTTGTCTCTCAGACCAGTTCCTCGAGCGTGGAGATGATCTCGGATGGCGGCGGCTGCGAGAGCATCTCGCGCTGGAGGCGCCGGGCCGCTTCGCGCGGCTTGTCGTCGTGCAGGACGGCGTCGGCCGCCTGTCTGATGGCCTCGACGCTGGACTCGTCCTGTTTGAGCCCGATTCCGGCGCCGACGGCGGTCAGCTGGTCGTAGATGATGCCCTCTCCGCCGACGTGCGGCAGGACGAGCTGCGGCAGGCCGTACATCGCCGAGGTGAGCGCGGCGCCGCCGCTGGACCCGTGCACGATCGCGTGGCACGTCGGCAGGAACAGGTTGAGCGGGACGTTCTCCACGACGCGGACCCAGTCGTAGTCGTCGGGGACGCGCGAGCGGTCCTCCGGCCGGACGGCGACGACGGCCTCGACGTCGAAGGGCGACAGCGCCTCCAGGATCTGCGGCACCATGAACACGTCCTCGCCCAGCAGCTGCCCGGTCGAGGAGCCCCAGGTGACGCAGACGCGCGGCCGGTCGGCGGGTTCGAGGACCCACGGCGGCGCCACCATGGAGCCGTTGTAGGAGACGTACCGCATCGCCACACGGTTCGGCACGCCGGCCAACTGCAGGCTGTCCGGGCAGTTGTCCAGGGTGAGCACGGCGAAGTCCGGTTGGGGCTTGGCACCGTAGCGGCTGTAGAGCTCGACCATCTCCTCGGGCCAGACGGCCCGCGGGTCCTCTTCCTCGCTGAGCCCGCTGCCCGGCAGGCCGATGTGCCTCGCCAGGTCGGGCCCCCACAGGTGACGTACGACAGGCGCGCCCACGGCGGCCGCCGCCAGGGGCGCCGCGTAGACGAGCGGATCGGTGATCACCACGTCGGGCCGCCACGCGCGGGCGAAGGCCACGAGGTCCTCGGCGGCGTCCTGCGCCAGCCTGATGTGCGGGATCATCCTGATCTTGAGCAGCCGGGCCTTGTCCTCGGGGGTGAACACCCCCTCGCCGATCATGTTCGGCTGCTGGTCCACCTTCTGGCGTTCCTGCACCATCTCGGCGACGCCTGTCATGATGTCGTAGCCGCCGCCGGCGGCCACCGCGGTGATCCCGGTGCCGGTCACCGCGTCGAACAGGGCCGGCTGCCCGGCCACCCGCACCTCGTGGCCCGCGGCCACCAGCGCCCACACGACACCCACCATCTGGTAGTAGTGGCTCGGCCACGGCATGGGCGTTATCAGCACTCTCATGCGTCCTCCTTGGTCAAGCTGGCTCGGACCGTGCTCTCGTCTCTCCTCGTGACCATGGCGCTCACCACAGGGAATGCACGCACGCGAGAAGGGTGCGCGCCTCGATGTTCAGGTAGTGGCTGTGGTCCAGCAGCCCCATGAGCTGGTGCGCGGTCATCCAGCAGTACTCGTCCGGCACCTCGACGGGGAACTCCTCGCCCACCTCGATGATCTGGTAGCGCGTCTGGCCGTGGTGGAAGCGGCCCCCCTCCTCCGACAGCAGCGCGTCGAAGCGCACCCGCCGCGGGTCCGCCGCGGCGGCCTCCATCGCGTACGCCACTGCGCCCTGGTCGCAGACCGCGCCCGCGACGGCGGGGAGCTGGACGGTCGGCGCCATCTCGACGACATTGATCAGCCCGGGTTCCTTCCTGGCCTGGACCAGGAAGTGCACGACGCCGCCGATGGACTTGGCGAGGAACACGGCTAGGCCGTGCCCAAGGGGCTCGAGCAGCGGCTGCGACCAGTTGGTGACCTCACGGTTGTGCGCGTTCACGCGAACCCCGATGATCCGGAAGGGCGCTTCGTCGCCGCCCGCGAGGTCGTCATCGCTCCACGACCAGCCGGTCACCTCGGACAGCGGGATGCGCTGCACGCTCCACTCGCAACGCGTCTGACTCTCGGTGAACCAGCTGAGGATCTCCGTCCGCGTGTGCAGGCCGAGCTCCTCGTCGTAGGAGTTCAGCAGCGCCCAGGCGAAGGGGTCGTCGGGCGAGCAGTCGGCCGTGCTGGGGCGGGCCAGCGGCATGCACGCCAGCACCGTGCGGGCGTCCATGTTGACAAGGTTGTCGGTTTTGAGCAGCTGGTGGATCTGGTCGAGCGGCAACCAGTGGAAGTCCTCGTGCTCGGGCACGTCCTCGGTGAGGTGGACGATCATGTTGCGGTTGCGCTTGCGCCAGAACCAGACGCCCTGCTCCGACTGAAGCACGTCGACCAGCACCTGCCCCCGGTCGGGGCCGCGGAAGTATTCCAGGTAGGGCGGCATGTTGCCCTGGTGCACGCGCGTGTAGTTGCTGCGCGTGGCCTGGACGGTCGGCGACAGCTGCAGGGTGTTGACGTTGCCCGGCTCCATCTTCGCCTGCATCAGGCAGTGCAATACCCCGTCGAACTCCTTCACCAGGATGCCGAGGATGCCGATCTCGGGCTGGTTGATGATCGGCTGCGACTGCTCACCGGGCCCGTCGCCGCGGTAGCGCAGCCCCTCGACCGAGAAGAAGCGGCCGCTGCGGTGGACGAGGTTCTCGCTGTCGCCAGCCAGATGCCACCCGTCGAGCTCGCGGAACGGGACCCGGGTCACCGAGAAACGCTCGATCGTTGCGCGCTCGGCCCACCAGCGGTGGAACTCCGTGATTGGCGACCGGGCCCGCTCTCCGGCGGTCGCCGACAGTGTGAATCGTGCTATTGCATCTGCAGGGCCGACGCGCCCAGCCGCGAGTGCCACGGGATCCTCCTTCGGTTATCGCCTGCGCCTAGGGCATCAGCGGCCGCTGAAGCGTCGGCAATGCAGGCGCAAAGCGTGGTCATCCGGCCGAGGGCAGGCCGGCTCGGATGTGCTCGGCAAGGGCCTCGGGGGTCGGGGCGGAGAACAGGTCGGCGAGCTTCACGGTGACGCCCAGGCTCTGCTCGATCTCCTGCAGGAGCCGGGCGCCGAGCAGCGAGTGGCCGCCGTGGGTGAAAAAGTTGGTCTCCGCCGTGATGTCGTCCCGCTCGAGCAGTTTTCTCCAGTGCTCCAAGAGCGCCCGCAGCAGGTCGTCGTCCGGGCCGGGCCCGCCGCCCTCCGCCTGCGCGGCGGGCCGCGACGAGGCGGCCATGGCCTCGAGCGCGGGGTAGTCGACCTTCTCGTTGGCGCTGGTCGGCAGCGCATCGACGATGATGAAGTCCTGTGGGATCGCCGAGCGGGGCAGCTCGGCGCGGGCGTGGCTCCACAGGTCGTCGGCGATGCCGCCGCCGGCGGTCGACTCGACGAACACGACGAGCCGCCCGTCGGCGCTGCGGTCGCCCACCACGACGGCGGCGGCGGCCCGCACCTTCGGGTGGCCGAGCAGCGTGGCCTCGATCTCGCCGAGCTCGATCCGGTTGCCGCGCAGCTTGACCTGACGGTCGGCGCGGCCGAACAGCTCCAGTGTCCCGTCGGCGCGCCACTGGCCCATGTCGCCCGAGCGGTAGTACCGGCCGTGAACGGGGTGCTCCCCGAACCGATCCGCGTTCAGCTCCGGCAGGCCGTGGTAGCCGAGGGCCACTCCCGCGCCGGCGATGCAAACCTCGCCGCGGACGCCGATCGGGAGCTCGCGGCCGTCCGGCGCGAGCACCATGACCTGCGTGTTCCAGATCGGCTCGCCGACGTCGAGACGGTCGCCGAGTCCGGGTCCGAACGTGCCCCAGGTGCACCACGTGGTGGTCTCCGTCGGGCCGTAGGCGTGGTGCGGCTCGCAGCCGGTCTCCACCAGGCGCCTGGCCAGCGTCACCGGGACCGGCTCGGCCCCGACGACCACGCGGCGGCCGCGCAGGTGGCCGGCGATCTCGTCCAGCACCAGCCGAAGCGTGGTGGGGGTCGCCTGGATGATGCCCGGGTCGTGGCGCTCGATCAGCTCGCGCAGCAGCCTGCCGTCGGTCCTTGCCTGGTCGGGCGCGATCACGATCCGGCCACCCGAGTAGAGCGGGACGTAGTGCTCCAGATTGGCCATGTCGAAGGCGAACGTCGTCATCCACAGGGTCGCGTCGGCCGGGGTGGCGCCCAGCCGGACCGTGTAGTCGGCGGCGATGTTGGAGATGGCGCGGTGCGGGATGAGCGTCCCCTTGGGGCGGCCGGTCGAGCCCGAGGTGTAGATCAGGTACGCGCACGACTCCGGGTCCAGGTCGAGGCCGGGCATGTCTTCGGGCCGCCCATCGGCGGCGTCGGCGACGGACGGCAGCGGGAGCGTCACCGCGTCAGGTGCGAGACCGGGCCGGTCCGTGAAGACGGCCTTCGCGCCGGAGTCCGCGAGCAGGTAGGCCACCCGCTGGGCGGGATGCTCGGGGTCCACCGGCAGGTAGGCGGCGCCGGCCAGCCACACGCCGAGGACGGCGGCGGTCAGCTCCGGGCTGCGGGAGGCGGCGATCGCGACGATGTCCCCCTTTCCGACGCCCGACTCCACCAGCAGGTCCCTTGCCGCGACGGCGGCGTGCCACAGCCGTCCGTAGCCGACGAAGCGGTCGCCATCCTGCATCGCGACGGCGTCCGGCACGCGACGGGCGTGCCCGTGCACGGCCTCCAGCACGTTCGCCGGCTCGAACCGCTTGGCGGTGGCGTTGGCCGCCCCGATGACGGACTGGTCCTCTTCGCTCCAGACCGGCACGTCCGCGTTGGGCCGGTCCGGATCCTCGCCCAGCGACACCAGCAGCGCCTCGTACCTGCGCAGCAGCATCTCCGCGTCGGCCCTGGCCAGCTTCTCCGTCGAGTAACGGGCGGTGATCTGCACGGCCTGCGCGGAGGAGGCCACGAAGAACTCCAGGTCGAACTTGCTGTAGCCGCTCTCCACCACCACCGGCCTGACCCGGCGGCCCGCCATCGTGTACTCCTTCAGCTCCAGCTGCGGGTAGTAGTTGAACAGGTGGCGGCACAGCCTGTTGCGCCAGGACGAGCCGGCCCGCGGGACCAGCTCGGAGATGCTGTCCACGGCCACGCCCGCGTGCGCCAGCGCGTTGAAGTAGGTGTCGCGGGCGCGCCGTACCAGCGCGCGGAAGCTCTCGGCCGGGTCGACGAGAACCCTGAGCGGCAGCACGTTGGTGTGGTGGCCGACGATGCCGGGCGTCTCCCTGGGCCGGACGCTCACCGGGGAGCCGACGGTGATGTCGGGTCCCGCGCCGTGCGCGGCGAGGAGCAGGTCGAAAGCGGCGAGCAGGACGACGGACTCCGGCGCGCGCAGCTCCAGCGGCAGCCGCTTGGCCGCGGCCGTGGCCTCCGGGGACAGGACGTG
Organism: Nonomuraea polychroma; assembly: GCF_004011505.1. Classification (NCBI taxonomy): domain Bacteria; kingdom Bacillati; phylum Actinomycetota; class Actinomycetes; order Streptosporangiales; family Streptosporangiaceae; genus Nonomuraea; species Nonomuraea polychroma. The sequence goes on along the minus strand of NZ_SAUN01000001.1, from coordinate 1,215,415 downwards.
CGCAATGTGGTCGCCGCGCAGCGTCGTGGCCGGGGTGTCCGGTGTTCCGCATCGCAGGTCGAGCGTCCCCGGGTCGAAGTCCGCCAGCTGCTCACGCCAGTAAGCGAGATCCGGCTCGGCCGGCTCGGGCTCGTGATAGGCGGCGACCGGGACGAGCAGCTCGGGAGGTGCGGGGCGGCCCGCCGCGACGGCCTCGTAGGCGGCCATCAGCTCCTCGAACAGGGTCGTTCCCGAGATGATGTCGTAGACCAAGTGGTGGAAGGCCAGGCACACGACATCGCCGTCCGGGTGGCGGAACAACCCCGCGCGCAAGAGAGGCCGCCCGTCCAGGACGAACCGGCGCGTGGCGAACGGCCGCAGCGCCAGGTCGAGATCCCCGGGCGCGAGGTCGCCGGCCTCGGAGACCTCGACGCGGAAATCGGCGGCGGGCGTCACGCCCTTCACCAGCTCGGCGCCCGCCGCGAAATACACCGTGCGCAGCGCCTCGTGGCGGCGCAACAGGATCAGCAACGCCTCGGTCAGGTCCGAGGCGTCCAAGGTGCCCTCGAACTGGAACGCCAGCGCCAGGTTGTTGGCCGCGCTCTCCGGCACGAGCCGTTCGAGCAACCACAGGGCCTCTTCTTTACGAGTGGCAACAGAAAGATCAAGATCGGCCGCGGCTTCCAAGAGAGTCCCTCCTTTTTCAGCCGCCTTTTACGGCGATGGTAAAAGGGTCCGCCGAATTACCGGTACCCCTAGACGGGGTTCTCCGGGCGTGTCACGGGGTCCATATAGGGGTGTGGAGGGGTATCGCCGGCGCGGCATCCCATCTACAGTTGGCCTGACTCCGTCTGTCCGCGTGCGAGGAGCGAATGATGGCCTGGAAGACATTGACGGATCGCGGAAATTCCGACTCGGTGGTGCTGGCCGTCGATTTTGATATAACCGGGCGGCCGGAAGCACGTTTTTCCGACCTGGTGGCCAATCTGGAGCCGGCCCTGAGGGTGTGGGAGACCGTGCCGCCCCCACTGGAGGTGAGCTCCGGCGACGGCTACGTGGAGCACTGGGCACAGCGGCTGGAGCAGGAACGCCCGCAGGTACGCGCGGTGCTGGGGTTCTGCGCCGGCTCCGTCTACGCCGCCGCGCTCGCCGAGCGGATCAGCTCCTGGCAGGGCGACGAGCCGCTGCTGGTGCTGTTCGACCCGGAGCTGTCCACCGCACAGACACTGCTGTGGCAGTTCCACAAGATCACTGGATTCATGGCGTCCATGCTCCCCCCGGGGGAGATCGACGAGGCGCGGCGGATCGGGCAGCGCGCGTACGAGGAGACGCCGGACGTCGGCGCGCTCAAGGACGCCCTGATCAAGCTGGTCGGCGACTTCGGCCACCGGGCGCTGGCGAAGATAGGCCTCGACGAGCGGCGGCGCGATGAGCTGTTCGAGGTGTTCAGCACGTTCCTGACCTATCTCGCCGCGGCCGGCGACATCGACCCGCGCGAGCGGTGGCGCTCGGCGGTCGCCTTCAATTCCAGCACTCCGCTGAGCGGGCTCGACGCCATGCGGACGGCCGGGGTAGAGGTGCTGGTCGCCCGCGAGATCAACTGCGATGTCGACCACGGGACCATGTTGGCCGACAAGGACCTTGCGGCCCGGCTCTCCGGCCTGCTGACCGCGTGACCCGCGCTTGCCGCATACGGGACAGCGCGGGTATTTTCCGAACTTGATCGGTCCTTTTCGCGTATGGCAACGGGAAACGAGGCGGGCATGGGTCTTGGCGCCATGGCCCCCGTCCGCGTCGGCGTCATGGGCTGCGCGTCCATAGCGCGCCGCCGCATCCTGCCCGCCCTCGTGGCCGTGCCCGACGCGGAGGTCGTCGCCATCGCGAGCAGAGACCCCGGCAAGGCCAGGTGGTTCACCGAACACTTCGGCGGACGTCCCGTGCACGGCTACGGCGCGCTGCTCGAACTCGACGACGTCGAGGCGGTCTACGTGCCGCTGCCCGCCGCCCTGCACGCCCCCTGGGTGGAGGCGGCGCTGCTGGCCGGCAAGCACGTGCTGGCCGAGAAGCCGCTGACGACCAACGCCGCCAGCACCAGGGAGCTGATCGACCTTGCCCGCGCCCGCGGGCTGGTGCTGCGCGAGAACGTGATGTTCGTCCACCACCATCAGCACGCCGAGGTACAGCGGCTGCTGCGCGAGGGCGCCATCGGCGAGGTGCAGTCCTTCCACGCCGCCTTCGCCATCCCGGAGCTGCCGCCTGACGACATCCGTTACCAGCCCGACATCGGCGGGGGCGCCTTGCTGGACGTGGGCCTGTACCCGGTGCGCGGCGCGTTGCACTTCCTCAGCGGCGAGCTGAAGGTCGCCGAGGCCGTCCTGACGACCAGCGCCAGGCATCCCGTGGAGACCGGCGGCAGCGCCCAGCTGCGGACCGACACCGGCGTCATTGCCGAGCTGGAGTTCGGCCTGGTGCACGCCTACCGGTCGCGTTATGAGCTGGTCGGCGGCGACGGGCGCATCATCGTGGACCAGGCGTTCACCCCGCCCGCCGACCACCGCCCCGTGCTGCGGCTGGAGCGGCGCGGCGGCGTGGAGGAGATCACGCTGCCCTCCGACGACCAGGTGACCAACGCCGTCGTCTCCTTCGCCACCGCCGTCCGCATGGGGGCCGAGCTCGACGACGCCAGCGTGCGGCAGGCGGTCCTGCTCGACGACATCCGCGGCAACGCCTCGCTCCTGCCCCCCTCCTGACGCCCTTTTCAGGCGCGGGACTAGGAGTGCTTTAGCCGTGCCTCAGCCCTGGCTCGTACGCTGACATGACTTTGACTCAGCAGCATTGGGTCTTTTCTTCGCTACATTCCTTGGCGCCAGTGGAAAAGCCTTATCGGCTTGGTCGGAGAAGGGCAGGGAATAGATGTCCGACGGGCGCGTCTTTGATATATCCGGTACGGATCAGGCGTTCCCGGTGGCGATTGTGGGAATCGCCTGCCGTCTGCCGGGGGCGGAAGGCCCCGAAGCGTTCTGGCAATTATTGCGTGACGGCCGGAGCGCCATTTCAGAGTTGCTCCCGGACCGCGTCGGCGCCGTCGGCGGCGTCCGCCATGCCGGGCTGCTCGACGACGTCGGCGCGTTCGACGCGGGCTTCTTCGGCATCTCGCCGCGTGAGGCGGTGGAGATGGACCCGCAGCAGCGGCTCATGCTGGAGCTGGCATGGGAGGCGCTGGAGGACGCGGCGATCGTGCCCGGCGCCCTCGTGGGCACCGGGACCGGGGTGTTCGTCGGCACCATGGGCGACGACTACGCGGCCCTGTTGACGCGGCGGGGCGGCGCGGCGGTGACCTCCCACACGATGGCGGGCACCGTGCGCGGCATCATCGCCAACCGGGTGTCGTACACGCTGGGGCTGCGCGGGCCGAGCGTGACGATCGACGCGGCGCAGGCGTCCTCGCTGGTCGCCGTTCACCTGGCCTGCCAGAGCCTGCGGGAGGGCGAGTCGAGCCTGGCCCTGGCCGGCGGCGTGAACCTCATCGTCGGGCCGGAGAGCACGGCGAGGGCGGCCGGGTTCGGCGCGTTGTCGCCCGACGGGCGTTGTTACACGTTCGACGCGCGGGCCAACGGGTTCGTGCGGGGCGAGGGCGGAGCATTCGTCGTGCTCAAGCCGCTGGCTGCGGCGCTCGCCGACGGCGACCCCGTCTACGGCGTGATCCTCGGCAGCGCCGTCAACAACGACGGCGGCACCGAGGCGCTCACCGTGCCGAGCCGGGAGGCCCAGGAGGAGGTCATCAGGCTCGCCTGCCGGCGCGCTTCCGTAGACCCCGCCGAGGTGCAGGTCGTCGAGTTGCACGGGACCGGGACCAAGGTGGGCGACCCAATCGAGGCGGCCGCGCTGGGCGCGGTGTTCGGGCCTGGGCGCGAGCGCTTGCTGGTGGTGGGGTCGGCCAAGACCAACGTCGGGCACCTGGAGGGGGCCGCCGGGGTCGTCGGGCTGATCAAGATGGCGCTGGCCGTCCGCCATGGCGAGGTGCCGCCGAGTCTCAACTTCGAGACCCCGAACCCGCGCATCGACCTCGATGCGCTCGGGCTACGCGTCGCGACCGCCCTGGGACCGTGGCCCGGTGCGGCGCCGCTGGCGGGCGTGAGCTCCTTCGGGATGGGCGGCACGAACTGCCACGTCGTGCTCGGGGCCGTGGAGCGGGCCGGCACCCAGGCGGCATCCGCCGGCGAGGACCCCGCCGATGCTGTGGCCGGCGTGGAGCGTACGCCGGTCGTTCCGTGGGTTCTGTCCGCGCGCGACCCCGGGGGGCTGGCCGCGCAGGCGGAGCGGTTGCGTGCCCACCTGGAGGAGCGTCCTGGCCTCGACCCCGGGGACGTGGGCTGGTCGCTGGCGGCCACCAGGACGTCCTTCGAGCACCGTGCCGTCGTACTCGGCCGCGACCGCGACGCCCTGCTCGCCGGCCTGGACGCGCTGGCCACCGGGAGGGGCGGCGTGGTACGCGGCCGCGCCGCGCCGGGCGGGCTCGCCGTGCTCTTCACCGGCCAGGGCAGCCAGTATCCGGGCATGGGCCGCGACCTGTACGCGTCGTACCCCATGTTCGCGGCGGCCTTCGACGAGGTGTGCCGGCGGCTGGACCCCGCGCTGGACCATCCGCTCCGCGAGGTGGTCTTCGGCGCGGACCGGGCCGGGCTGCTGGACCAGACCATGTACACGCAGACGGCGATCTTCGCCGTGGAGGTGGCCCTGTTCCGGCTGGCCGAGCATTGGGGGCTGCGTCCTGACCACCTCATCGGGCACTCGATCGGCGAGTTGTCGGCCGCGCACGTGGCCGGGGTGCTCTCGCTCGACGACGCCTGCACGCTGGTCGCGGCCCGCGCCCGGCTCATGCAGGACCTCCCGCCCGGTGGAGCGATGGTCTCCGTCGAGGCGTCAGAGCCGGAAGTGCTCGACGCGCTGGCGGGCTCGGCACGGGTCGCCGTCGCCGCCGTCAACAGCCCCGGGTCGGTGGTCGTCTCGGGTGACGAGGACGCGGTGGCCGAGCTGGCCGCCCGGTGGGAGTCCGCGGGACGCAAGGTGAAACGGCTACGTGTCAGCCACGCGTTCCACTCGCCCCGCATGGACCCGATGCTGACGGAGCTGGAGGAGGTCGCGGCGGGGCTGACGTACCACGCGCCGTCCATACCGATCGTCTCGAACGTCACCGGGCGGATCGCCGAGGACCTGGACACGCCGGCCTACTGGGCCCGCCACGTCCGCCAGGCCGTCAGGTTCCGCGACGGCATCGAGACGCTCCGGGCCTGCGGCACCCACGTGTACCTGGAGCTGGGCCCTGGCGGGGTGCTCACGGGGCTCGCCGAGCGGTGCCTGGCCTCCGACGGCGCGCCGCCGGTCCTCGTGCCCACGCTCAGCTCCCGGCGCCCCGAGCCCGAGGCGTTCCTCACGGGCTTGGCACGCGCCCACGTGAACGGCGTGCCGGTGCGGTGGACGGCGGAGTGCGGCCGTAGGGTGCCGCTCCCGACGTACGCCTTCCAACGCAGGCGCTACTGGCCGGAGCTCGCCGCGGACGATGAGCCGCGGCCTGCCGCGGCCCTGGAGTCGCCTCCGGGCCCAGCGCCGCAGGCGGACACGGGCGCGCCCGGCGGCGATGTGGCAGCGGCGGAGTCCTGGGCCGGCCGGGCGGCGGGCCTGCCGGACAAGGAGCAGGAGCACTTGCTGCTCGGCGTCGTCCGCGCGGGCGCCGCAGCCGTCCTGGGCCACAGCGAGCCCGAGGCGGTGGACCCCGACAGGACGTTCAAGGACCTCGGCTTCGACTCGCTGTCGGCGGTGGAGCTACGAGACCGGCTCACCGAGGCGACCGGCCTGACGCTGCCCGCCGGGCTGACCTTCAGCCATCCCACGCCTGCCGCGCTGGTCAAGCACCTGCGCTCCCGGCTGGCCGACCTCGATGATTCCGGAACGGCGTCGCGGCCGGTCGCCACGCCGGTCGACGAGCCGATCGCCATCGTGGCCATGGCCTGCCGCTACCCCGGTGGCGCCCGCTCGCCGGACGAGCTGTGGGACCTGGTCGCCGAGGAGCGGGACGCGATCGGCGCATTCCCCGACAACCGCGGCTGGGACCTGGACGCCCTGTACGACCCCCGCCCCGGGACGTACGGCACCTCGTACGTGAAAGAGGGCGGGTTCTTGTATGACGCCGACCTCTTCGACGCGAGTTTCTTCGGCATCAGCCCGCGCGAGGCGCTGGCCATGGACCCCCAACAGCGGCTGCTGCTCGAAACGTCGTGGGAGGCGCTCGAGCGGACGGGCGCTCCTCCGACGTCCTGGCGCGGCGCGCCGGTCGGGGTGTTCGTGGGCGCGATGTCGCAGGACTACGGCCCACGCCTGCACGAGGCGCCCGAGGGCCTGGACGGCTACCTCCTCACCGGGGCCACCACGAGCGTGGCCTCGGGCCGGATCGCCTACACGCTCGGGCTGACCGGGCCCGCCGTCACCGTGGACACGGCCTGCTCGTCGTCGCTGGTCGCCATCCACCTGGCCGCGCAGGCTCTGCGGCGCGGGGAGTGCTCGCTGGCGCTGGCCGGCGGTGTGGCGGTCATGGCGTCGCCCGGCATGTTCGTGGAGTTCAGCCGCCAGCGCGGGCTGGCCCCCGACGGGCGTTCCAAGGCGTTCTCCGCCGGCGCGGACGGCACCTCGTGGTCGGAGGGCGTCGGCCTCGTCGTCATGGAAAGGCTGTCGGACGCGCAGCGCAACGGCCATCGGGTCCTCGCCGTGCTGCGTGGCTCGGCGATCAACCAGGACGGGGCCAGCAACGGTCTCACCGCGCCCAGCGGAACCGCACAGCAGGACGTGATCAGGCAGGCCCTGGCGGACGCCCGGCTGTCCCCCTGTGAGGTGGACGCCGTGGAGGCGCACGGCACGGGAACCGTGCTCGGCGACCCGATCGAGGCCGAGGCGCTCATCGCCGCCTACGGCCGGGACCGGGCCCGTCCCCTTTACCTGGGGTCGCTCAAGTCCAACATCGGCCACACCCAGGCCGCCGCCGGCGTGGGTGGTGTCATCAAGATGGTTCAGGCGATGCGGCACGGGCGGCTGCCGCGCACGCTGCACGCCGACCAGCCGTCGCCGCACGTCGACTGGTCGGGCGGCGTCGAGCTGCTCAGCAAGGCCGTAGCCTGGCCCGAGACCGGGCAGCCGCGCCGCGCGGGCGTGTCGTCGTTCGGCATCAGCGGCACCAACGCGCATGTGATCCTGGAGCAGGCGCCGGGCAGCACCGCCCACGTCCTCCTGGAGCAGGCGCCGGGCAGCACCGGCCACGCCCTCGCGGAGCAGGCGACGGGCAGCACCGGCCATGCCGCTCCGGTGCCGCTGCTCGTCACCGGTCACTCCGCGGCCGGGCTGCGTAGCCAGGCGCAGCGGCTGCTCGACCACCTCCAGAACGCCGAGCCGGGCATCGGCAACGCCGCGCTCGGGGCCGCGCTGGCCACCACCCGGTCGGTGCTGGAGCACCGGGCGGTGATCGTCGCCGCCGACCGGGAGGAGGCCCTGCGCGGGCTAGGTGCCGTGGCCCACGGCGCGGATGCGCCCAACGTCATCTCGGGCAGCGTCTCCGGCGCCCCCGGCAGGACCGTGTTCGTCTTCCCCGGCCAGGGCTCCCAGTGGGCCGGGATGGCGCTGGACCTGCTCGACAGCTCGCCGGTGTTCCGCGAGCGGATGCGGGAATGCGAGCGAGCCATGTCCGGCCTGATCGACTGGTCGCTGGAGGACGCGCTCCGCAACGCCGACCTCCTCGAGCGGGTGGATGTGGTGCAGCCCGCGCTGTTCGCCGTGATGGTGTCGCTGGCCGAGCTCTGGCGCTCGTACGGGGTCGTCCCGGACGCCGTCGTCGGCCACTCCCAGGGAGAGATCAGCGCGGCCTGCGTTGCGGGCGCGCTGTCCCTGGAGGATGCCGCCCGCGTCGTGGTCCTGCGCAGCCAGGCACTGGTCGACCTCGCGGGCAGCGGCGGCCTGGTGTCCGTCCCGCTGCCGCATGGCCGTGTCTCCGGCGACCTGGATCGATTCGGCGGCCGGCTGAACATCGCCACCCGCAACGGCCCTTCCTCCACCGTGGTCGCCGGGGACTCCGCGGCGCTCGACGAGCTGCTGACCGCCTATCAGGCCGACGGCGTGCGGGCCCGCCGTATCCCCGTGGACTACGCGTCCCACTCGCCGCACGTGGAGCCGCTCCGCGAGCGGCTGCTGGAGGACTTGCGGGACATCGAGCCGAGGGCTTGCGAGACCGCCTTCTACTCGACGGTCACGGGCGGCCCCCTCGACACCGCCACTCTCGACGCCGGTTACTGGTACCGGAACATCAGACAGACCGTGGAGTTCGAGCAGGCCATCAGAGCGCTGTCCGACGACGGCTACCGCGTGTTCATCGAAGCCAGCCCGCACCCGGTGCTCACCGCCGGCATCCGCGAGACGCTGGAGGACGCCTCGTCCGGCCCCAGCGGGGTGGTCGGGTCGCTGCGGCGCGACGACGGCGGGCTGCGCCGCTTCACGGCCGGCCTGGCCGAGGCGTTCGTGCACGGGGCCCCCGTGGACTGGTCGGGGGCGTTCGAGGTGTCGGAGCTCGACCCCGTCCAGCTGCCTACCTATGCCTTCCAGCGCACGCGTTACTGGCTGCGGGCGCCCGCAGCTGGTGTGCCAGGGATCGCCACGGCCGACCACCCGCTGCTGGGTGCGACGATCGAGGTGTCCGAGGGCGAGCAGCTCATCCTGACCGGCGCGCTGTCGCGGCAGACGCATCCGTGGCTCGCCGACCACGCGATCGCCGGTACCGCCCTCCTGCCCGGCGCCGCCCTGGTCGAGCTCGCCCTGCACGCGGCGCGCGACACCGAATGCGACGTGCTGGAGGAGCTGAACCTGGAGTCGCCGCTCCTGATCCCCGAGTCCGGCCAGATCCGGCTCCAGGTGATCGTCGGCGTGGCCGACGACGATGGCCGCCGCGCGGTCGGCATCCACTCGCGTCCCGACGCGGGCGGCTCGTGGACCTGCCACGGGCGCGGCATGCTCGCCGCCCGCCCGGCCGGCGAGCGGCACCCCTCGCTCGCTGCCTGGCCGCCGCCCGGTGCCGAGCCGGTCGCCGTCGCCGAGTTGTACGCGGACCTCGCCGACCAGGGGTACGAATACGGCCCCGCCTTCCAAGGGCTGCAGGCCCTGTGGCGGGGAAAGGACGGGCTGTACGGCGAGGTGCGGCTGGCCGAGCCCGAGCACGCCGACGCCCTGCGCTTCGGCATCCACCCCGCCCTGCTGGACGCCGCACTGCACGCCCTCCAACCGGCCGGCCTCCTGGGTGCCGACGATCAGGGCCAGATCCTGCTGCCGTTCTCGTGGACCGGCGTGGCACTGCACGCGACCGGGGCGACGGCGGCCCGAGTGCACTGGTCGCTCACCGAGCCGGACGGGGCCGCGCTGACCATCGCCGGCACGGACGGGTTGCCGATCCTCACGGCCCGGTCGCTCATCACACGTCCCGCTCCTCTTGAACAGCTGGCCGCGTCGGCGGCGGACCCGCTGTACCGGCTCGACTGGCTGCGCGCCACGGTCTCCGGCGAGCCTTCGCCGGGAACGTGGGCGACACTCGGCTCTTTAGGCGGTCTGGCCGCGCCCCGCTACGAGAACCTCGCGGCGCTGAAGGCGGCCATCGCCGCCGGCGCCCCGGTCCCGGACGCCGTCTTCACCACCGCCCCCCTGCCGGCAGCCTTGACCACCGGCTCTGTGCCCGCCGCCTCGGCCCAGCCGGCCGAAGCGGCCTCCACCGGCTCAACGGCCCAAGCCGGCACCCCCGCGATCCCATCGGGCGAAATCATCTCCACCAGGACTCCATCGTCCGGAGACAAGGCCGCTGCGGGAGCTGTTCCTGATGCCGCTCGTCAGGCGATGCACGCCTCGCTGGTGCTCCTGCAGGAGTGGCTCGCCGATCCCGACTTCGCCGGCTCCCGGCTGGTCATGGTCACCAACCGCGCCGTCACCGTCGCCGAGGGAGAGACGCCCGAACTGGTCACCGCTCCTCTGTGGGGGTTGGTCCGCGCGGCCCAGACCGAGAACCCGGGCCGGTTCCTCCTCCTCGACCTGGGCGACGCGCTGGTCCAGAAGGACCCGGGCGACCTCCCGGACCCTCGAGACCTCGCCGCCGACCAGTCCATGAGCCGCACGCTGGCCGCGGCGCTGGCCTTGGACGAGCCACAGATCGCGGTACGGGAGGGCGGGCTGTTCCTGCCCAGGCTGGCCCGCATGCCCCAGCCGTCGAGAACCGGCCCCGCCGCGACGGAAACCGACCCCGCGCTGACGGAGTCCGGCCCGCTGTCGGCCGGAACGGTGCTGGTAACCGGTGCTACCGGTACCGTCGGAAGGCTCCTGACCCGCCATCTGGTCTCGGGGCACGGCGCCCGCAGGCTCCTGCTGACCAGCCGTCGGGGCCGTAGCGCCGAGGGCGCCGAGGAGTTCGCGGCCGAGCTCGCGGCGCTCGGCGCCGACGTGACGATCGCCGCCTGCGATCTCGCCGACCGGGACGCCGTGGCCGAGTTGCTCGGCTCCATTCCCGCCGGGCACCCGTTGACGGCTGTCGTGCACGCGGCGGGCGTCCTCGACGACGGCGTCATCGAGAACCTCACTCCCGACCGGCTGGACACCGTGCTGCGTCCCAAGGTCGACGGCGCGTGGCACCTGCACCAACTCACCCGTCACATGAACCTGTCGGCGTTCATCCTGCTCTCGTCCGTCACGGGACTCATCGGCAGCGCCGGGCAGGCGGCGTACTGCGCCGCCAACACCTTCCTCGACGCGCTGGCCGAGCACCGCCGGGCCGCGGGACTGCCCGCCTCCTCCCATGCCTGGGGCCTGTGGGCGGACGCCAGCGGAATGACCGGCAACCTCTCGCAGGCGGACCTGGCCAGGCTGAGTCGCGGCGGGCTGGTGCCGATCGCCGCCGCCGACGGGCTGTCGCTCTTCGAAGCCGCCCTCGCGGCGGAACAGGCCGTGGTGGTCCCGGCCAAGTTCGACCTGGCCGGGCTGCGCCGGGCCGGCGAGGAGATCTCGCCTGTCCTGCGCGGTCTGGTTCGCGCACCGATCCGCCGGGCCGCCGCGGTGGGAGGCGACGGGTCCATGTCGTGGCGAGAGCAACTGGCCGCCCTGCCGGATGGCGAGCAACTGGAAGCGGCGCTGGAACTGCTGCGCACCCAGGTGGCCGTCGTGCTCGGCCACGGCTCGCCCGGGGAGATCGATGCGGAGCGGGCGTTCAAGGAGCTCGGGTTCGACTCTCTCATGGCGCTGGACCTGCGTAACCGGCTGGCAGTGAGCACCGGCATGCGGCTCAGCCCCACCCTGATCTTCGACCACCCAAGTATCCGGGCTCTCGCCAGGCATCTGCAGGCGGAGGCGACCGGCCATCGGCCCGCCGCCCCGGCCGTGGCGCCGGCGGCCGACGCTTCCTCGGACGATCCGATCGCCATCGTCGGGATCGGCTGCCGCTTCCCTGGCGGCGTGCATTCCGCGGAGGACCTGTGGCGGGTCCTCGCCGACGGTCGCAGCGTCATCGGCGACTTCCCGTCCGACCGGGGCTGGAACGTCGAGACGCTCTACGATCCCGACCCGGACGCGCCAGGCAAGAGCTACGCACGGCATGGCAGTTTCCTTGAGGACGCCGCCGGCTTCGACGCCGACTTCTTCGGGATCAGCCCGCGTGAGGCACTGGCCATGGATCCGCAGCAGCGGCTGCTGCTGGAGACGGCGTGGGAGACGCTCGAACGGGCCGGCCTCGACCCGACGGCGCTGCGCGGCAGCGCGACCGGGGTTTTCACGGGCGTCATGTACGGGGATTACGGCGATCAGGTGCGGCATGCGCCGGAGGAGCTCGAAGGATTCCTGCGCAAGGGCAGCTACGCGAGCGTCGCCTCTGGGCGGATCTCCTACACGTTCGGATTCGAAGGCCCGGCGGTCAGCATCGACACGGCATGCTCGTCGTCACTGGTGGCCATCCACCTCGCCGCGCAGTCCCTGCGCTCCGGGGAGTGCGATCTGGCGCTTGCCGGTGGGGTGACGGTAATGGCCACGCCCGCCACCTTCATCGAGTTCAGCCGTCAGCGGGGGCTGGCGCCTGACGGCCGGTGTAAGCCGTTCGCGGCCGCCGCCGACGGCACGGCGTTCGGTGAGGGCGTCGGTCTGCTGCTGCTGGAACGGTTGTCGGCAGCCGAGCGTCAGGGGCATCGGGTACTGGCCGTGATCCGGGGCAGCGCGGTCAACCAAGACGGCGCCAGCAACGGCCTGACCGCCCCCAACGGGCCCTCCCAGCAGCGGGTCATCCACGCCGCGCTCGCCAACGCCCGGCTAAGAACCGACCAGATCGACGCCGTCGAAGCCCACGGCACCGGCACCACCCTCGGCGACCCCATCGAAGCCCAAGCCCTGCTCGCCACCTACGGCCACAACCGGCCCCACCCCCTATACCTGGGATCGGTCAAATCCAACATCGGCCACACCCAAGCCGCCGCCGGCGTCGCCGGCATCATCAAAATGGTCCAAGCCATCCACCACGGCCTGCTCCCAGCCAGCCTCCACATCGACCAACCCACCCCCCACGTCGACTGGAGCACCGGCAACATCACCCTGCTCACCCACGCCACCCCCTGGCCACAAACCAACCAGCCACGCCGCGCCGGCATCTCCTCCTTCGGCATCAGCGGCACCAACGCCCACCTCATCCTCGAAGCCGCCCCCACCAAGCAAGACGCCACACCAGACAGGCAGCCGCCACACGGGCAGGCACACAACGAGCAAGCGCACAACGAGCAGGCGCAGAACGGGCAGGCGCACAACGGGCAGGCACACAACGGGCAGGCACACAACGGGCAGGCACACAACGGGCAGGCGCACAACGAGCAGGCCGATGAGTTCGGCCCGCAGCCCGCCCTGCCCTGGCTGCTGTCGGCCCGCTCCGAACAAGCCCTACGCGCCTACGCCACCCACATCCTGCACTACCGCCAAGCCAACCCCCACCTACCCGCCAACGACATCGCCCACGCCCTCGGCCCCCGCACCCGCCACCCCCACCGCGCCGCCATCCTCACCCACGACGAAACCCAACTCCGCGACGCCCTCCACGCCCTAGCCCACGGCCAAAGCCACCCCGCCCTCATCACCCACCACTACACCCCACCCCCACCCGGCACCACCGCCTTCCTCTTCTCCGGCCAAGGCACCCAACGCCACCAAATGGGCCGCGACCTCTACCACACCCACCCCACCTTCGCCCACCACCTCGACCACATCGCCGCCCAATTCCCCCTCAACCCCCCACTCAAAACCGTCATGTTCGCCCCCGAACACCACCCCCACGCCCACCTCCTGCACACCACCCAATACACCCAACCCGCCCTCTTCACCTACCACACCGCCCTCGCCCACCTCCTCAAACACCACCACATCACCCCCGACTACCTCACCGGCCACTCCATCGGCCTCTACGCCGCCGCCCACCACGCCGGCATCCTCACCCTCCCCGACGCCACCACCCTCATCACCACCCGCGCCACCCTCATGGCCACCATGCCCCCCGGCGCCATGACCGCCATCCACGCCACCGAAGAAGAAATCACCCCCACCCTCCTCCCCGACACCGCCATCGCCGCCACCAACACCCCCACCACCACCATCATCAGCGGCAACCCCCACAACATCGCCACCATCACCCACCACTGGCACACCCAAGGCCGCAAAACCACCCCACTCAACGTCAACCACGCCTACCACTCCCCCCACACCGACCCCATCCTCAAACCCTTCCACCACACCGCCCAAACCATCACCTACCACCCCCCCACCACCCCCATCCTCTGCAACCTCACCGGCCAACTCGCCGACCCCCACCACATCACCACCCCCCACTACTGGACCACCCACATCCGCCAACCCGTCCGCCACACCCAAACCCTCACCACCCTCCACCAACTCGGCGCCACCACCCACCACCACCTCACCCCACACCCCCACACCCTCGCCACCCTCCACACCCACACCAACCTCCCCTGGCCCCCACACCCCCACCACGCCCAACCCCCCACCTACCCCTTCCAACACCACCACTACTGGCTCAACCCACCACCCACCACCACAGACCCCACCCAAGGATTCAACGCGACCCACCACCCGCTCCTCACCAACACCACCCAGCTCCCCGACGGGGCACGTCTGTTCACCGGCAGCGTCTCCCGCACCACTCACCCGTGGGTCGCCGATCATCAGATCCACGCGACCACGCTGCTTCCCGGCACCGCACTGGTTGAGGCCGTTCTCCAGCTCGGCATCCCGTGCCTCCAGGAGCTCGTGTTGCACACGCCCCTCGACCTCACCGACGAGTCCGGCCGTCACGTCCAGGTCCTGATCACCCCGCCCGCCGAGGACGGCGCCACGTCGATCACCATCCGGTCCCGCCGTCCGTCAGACGAGGAGTGGCAGGTCAACGCCACGGGCACGCTCACCGACGAGCCGCCGCCCCCTGCCCCCGAAGCACCAAGAGCTTGGCCGCCCGCCGGCGCGCAGGCCTTGGACGTCAGCGACTTCTACGAGCGCCTGAGCCGCGCCGGACTCGACTACGGGCCCGCGTTCCAGGGCATGCGGGCCGCCTGGCGGCTGGGCGAGGAGGTCTTCGCCGAGATCGAACTCGCCGAGGACCTGGACGGCGGACGGTTCGCGGTGCATCCCGCCCTGCTGGACGCCGCGCTGCATCCGATCCTGCTCGCGAACGACCCGGCAGCGGGGATCATGCTGCCGTACTCGTGGAGTTCGGTGCGGCTGCACGCGTCGGCCGGCGAGGGGCGGTATCGGGTCCGGGTGACCCCGGCCGCGGACGACGGCGTACGGGTGGAGCTGGCCGACGGGGCCGGCCGGCCCGTCGCGTCGATCGGGGCGCTCACGCTGCGGCGGCTCACGGCCCAGCAGCTGCGCAAGGACTCAGGGCTGCTGTTCGAGGTCGACTGGGTGCCGGCGCGAGTCCCGTCCGACGTGCCGCCGCTGGCGGGGCCGCGTACCGTGCTCGGAGAGGCGGAGGCGGGCAACGGAGACGGCCGGACGCGCCGTCACCGGGATCTCGCAGCGCTGCGTGCGGCCATGGACGGCGGCGCGCCGCGGCCGGGTGTGGTGGTCGCGCGGTTCGCGGGCGGGCCGGACGGTGACCCGCACGTCGTCGCCGGCGAGGCGCTCGCCTTGGTGCAGGGCTGGCTGTCGGATGACAGGTTCGGCGACACGCCGCTGGTCGTGGTGACGCGACGCGCGGTGGCGGCCGGCGCGGGGGAGGACGTACACGATCTGGCGGCGGCCCCGGTGTGGGGGCTGGTCCGCGCGGCCCAGTCGGAGAACCCCGGCCGCTTCGTGCTCGTCGACACCGACGGCGATCTGCACGGGGACGAGCTGCCGGCGGCGCTGGCGAGCGGTGAGCCGCAGTTGGCGCTGCGCCAGGGCGTCTGGCTCGCCCCCAGGCTGGCGCGCGCTTCGGCGTCCGGGTACGGCGACGGCGCCAAGCTGGATCCGGAGGGGACGGTGCTGATCACGGGCGGGACGGGCACCCTGGGCGGCCTCCTCGCGCGCCACCTGGCCACCCATCACGGCATCCGCCACCTCCTGCTGCTCAGCCGCCAGGGCCCCGACGCCCCCGGCGCGGCAGACCTCCAGCAGGAACTGACCGCCCTCGGCGCCGAAACCACCATCGCCGCCTGCGACACCGCCGACCCTGACGCGCTACGAGCCGTCCTGGGCGCCATCCCACAGGACCGGCCGCTCCGCGCGGTCGTCCACGCGGCCGGCACGGTTGACGACGCCACCATCCCCCAGCTCACCGGCGAACACATGGACACCGTCCTCCGCCCCAAGGCCGACGCCGCCTGGAATCTCCACCAGCTCACCGCATCGGCAGACCTGTCAGCCTTCGTCCTCTTCTCATCCGTCGCCGGAGTCCTGGGCAGCCCGGGGCAGGGCAACTACGCCGCCGCCAACACCTACCTGGACGCCCTCGCACACCACCGCCACGCCCACGGCCGGCCGGCCATCTCACTCGCCTGGGGCCTGTGGGAGACCACCAGCACGCTCACGGCGAGGCTCGACGCCGCCGATCGCGGCAGGCTGGGCAGGACCGGTGTCGCACCCCTCACGGACGAGGAAGCGCTGACGCTGTTCGACGCCGCGCTGGAGCGAGGGCGGCCGTTCGTGGTCCCGGCGCGGATCGACACGGCGGGGCTGGAGCGGCAGGCCGCATCCGGGTTGCTGCCGCAGCTGCTCCGCGGCCTGGTACGCGTACCGCAGCGCGGGCCTGCCGCGCCGCAGGCGCTCGCGGATCGCCTGGCCGGTCTGGCGAAGGAGGAGCAGCAGGCGATGCTGCTGGAGTTCGTACGCTCGCACGTGGCCGCCGTGCTCGGCCACGACTCACCGGCACGGGTCGATGCGGACCGCGGGTTCCTCGACATGGGTTTCAGCTCGCTCACGGCGGTGGAGCTGCGCAACCGGCTGAACGGCGCCGCGGGCCTGCGCCTGCCCACGACGGTCGTCTTCGACCACGCCACCCCCCGCTCGCTCGCGGACTACCTGCGCGGCGAGTTCGTCCCGAACGGCGCGGCCGCGACCGACTCCGTCCTGACTGGGCTCGACCTGCTGGAGGCGGACCTGGTGTCGATCGGCCCGGATGACCGGCTGGCGCTGTCCACCCGGCTCCGGAGCTTCCTGCTGAGGCTCACGGAGACCCAGGGCTCCAACGGCAGCGTCCTGGACGCGATCGACGCGGCCACCGACGACGAGGTTTTCCAGCTGATCGACAACGAGCTCGGGCTTTCCTGAAGGTTCCAGATAGATGAGCGAGGGTGACCGCCAGATGTCCAATGAGAACAGGCTCCGTGAGTACCTCAAGCGCGTGACCGCCGAGCTCCACCAGACCCGGCAGCGTCTCCTTGAAGCCGAGTCGGTGGTGCAGGAGCCGATCGCGATCGTGGGCATGGCCTGCCGCTATCCCGGTGGCGCGGGCTCGCCCGACGAGCTGTGGGAGCTGGTCGCCGAGGGCAGGGACGCGATCTCGGACTTCCCTTCGAACCGGGGCTGGGACCTGGAGGGGCTGTTCGACGCGGATCCCGACAGGGCCGGCAAGTCGTACGTCCGCAACGGCGGGTTCCTGTACGACGCGGACCAGTTCGACGCGGAGTTCTTCGGGATCAGCCCGCGCGAGGCGCTGGCCATCGACCCCCAGCAGCGCATTCTGCTGGAGACGGCGTGGGAGGCCATCGAACGGGCGGGCCTCGATCCCACAGCGTTGCGCGGGAGCTCGACCGGCGTCTTCACCGGCATCATGTACGGCGACTACGGCGGCCGTCTCATGCACCAAGTGCCGGAGGAGGTCGAGGCGTACCTGAACACGGGCAGCTCGTACGCCGTGGCCTCCGGGCGCATATCGCACACCTTCGGCTTCGAGGGCCCGGCGGTCAGCGTGGACACCGCGTGCTCGTCCTCCCTGGTGGCCGTCCACCTGGCGGCCCAGGCGCTGCGGAGCGGCGAGTGTGAGCTGGCCCTGGCCGGCGGGGTCACGGTGATGAGCTCGCCGGGCGTTTTCGTCGAGTTCAGCCGCCAGCGTGGGCTGGCCCCCGACGGCCGGTGCAAGCCGTTCGCCGCCGCGGCCGACGGGACCGCCTTCAGCGAGGGCGCGGGGCTCGTGGTGCTGGAGCGGTTGTCGGTGGCCGAGCGCAACGGGCACCCGATCCTGGCCGTCATCCGGGGTAGCGCGGTCAACCAGGATGGCGCCAGCAGCCAGCTCTCGGCCCCCAACGGGCCCTCGCAGCGGCGGGTCATCCACGCCGCGCTGGCCGGCGCCGGTCTGACGCCCGATGAGGTGGACGCGGTCGAGGCGCACGGCACCGGCACCACGCTCGGCGACCCCATCGAGGCCCAGGCCCTCATGGAGACGTACGGGCACAACCGGCCCCGTCCGCTCTATCTCGGGTCGATCAAGTCCAACATCGGCCACACGCAGGCGGCCGCGGGCGTGGCGGGCATCATCAAGATGGTCCAGGCGATGCGCCACGGCGTGTTGCCCAAGAGCCTGCACATTGACGAGCCGACCCCGCACGTGGACTGGAGCACGGGCAACATCAGCCTGCTCGGCGAGGCCACGCTCTGGCCCGAGGCGGACCGGCCGCGTCGCGCGGCGGTGTCGTCGTTCGGCATCAGCGGCACCAACGCCCACCTCATCCTCGAGGTGGCCCCGGCGGCCGAGCAGGCGCCGGTGACCGGAGATCACTTGCCCTGGCTCGTCTCCGCCCGTTCCGAGCAGGCTCTGCGGGCTCAGGCCTCCCGGCTGCACGACTTCGCGGACGGTGCCCGGCACGAGGCGGGCGACGTCGCCAAGGCGCTGGCCGCCCGTACGCATCACGTGCACCGTGCCGCCGTCATCACGGACGACCCCGAGGAGCGGCGGCAGGCGCTGCACGCGCTCTCGCTCGGCGACACCCATCCCGCGCTGGTGCAGGGGCAGGTGAGCGGCAAGGGCAAGGTGGCGTTCGTCTTCCCTGGGCAGGGCTCGCAGTGGCCCGCGATGGCGGCGGGCCTGCTGGAGTGCTCACCGGCGTTCCGTGAGAGTGTCGAGGCGTGCGAGGCGGCCTTCCGCGCGTACCTGGACTGGTCGGTGGGAGCCGTGCTGCGCCAGGAGGCCGGCGCGGCCTCGCTCGACCGGGTGGACGTGGTGCAGCCGGTGTTGTTCACCATGATGGTGTCCCTGGCGGCGGCGTGGCGCGACCTCGGCGTGCGGCCGTCGGCCGTGGTCGGGCACTCGCAGGGCGAGATCGCCGCCGCGTACGTGGCGGGCGGGCTGTCGCTCGACGACGCGGCCAGGGTCGTGGCGCTGCGGAGCCAGGCGTGGTTGAAGCTGGCCGGGCAGGGCGGCATGGCAGCGGTCTCGCTCGACCACGAGAGCCTGCGGCAACGGATGGCGCGCTGGGGCGAGCGGTTGTCCGTCGCCGCGGTCAACAGCCCGGGCACCACGGCCGTCACGGGATACCCGGACGCCCTGGCCGAGCTCGTCGCCGAACTGAAGGAAGACGGCATCGAGGCCCGCATGGTGCCCGGCGTGGACACTGCCGGACACTCGGCCCAGGTGGACGTGTTCTACGACCACCTGCTGGACGTCCTCGCGCCGGTGTCGCCGGCGACCGGCGAGGTCCCCTTCTACTCGACCGTGACCGGCGGGCACCTGGACACCGCCAAGCTGGACGCCGCGTACTGGTACCGCAACATGCGCGAGCCGGTGCGCTTCGAAGACGCCTCACGCGCCCTGATCGCCGCGGGACACGACGTGTTCATCGAGGTGAGCCCGCACCCGCTGCTGAGCGGCTCACTCCAGGAGACCGTCGCCGACGCGGGCGCGGAGGCCAAGGTCCTGCACACCCTGCGCCGCAAGCACGGCGGTCACCGGCGGCTCATGGCGGCGGCCGCCCACGCGCACGCCGAAGGCGTCGCCGTCGCTTGGGACACCGTCTTTCCCGCGGGCGGGCGCCAAGTCGACCTGCCCACGTACGCCTTCCAGCGCAGGCCGTACTGGCTGGAGGCGCCGCCCGTGGCGGACGTGGCCGCGGCCGGGCTGACCGACGCGGGGCATCCGCTGCTCAGTGCCGCGATCGAGCTGCCGGAGCCGGAGGGCGTCATGTTCACCAGCAGGCTTTCGCTGCGCAGCCACCCCTGGCTGGCCGGGCACGCCGTCCGCGATCAGGCCCTCCTTCCCGGCACCGCGTACCTGGACCTTCTCTTGCACGCGGCAGCCCAGGTGGGCTGCGCGCGGATCGAGGACCTCCTGCTGCGCTCGCCGCTCGTGTTGCCCGCCGCGGGCGCGGTGCAGCTTCAGGTCACCGTGGGGGCGGCGAACGAGGAGGGGCACCGGCCGTGCGCGGTCTACTCCCGGTCTGACAGCGCGGAGCCGGGCCGGCCGTGGACGTGCCACGGCACCGGCACCCTCGCCCCGCACGTCGTGGCGGAGCCCACCGCGCCCGCCGCGTGGCCGCCGGCGGGAGCCGTGCCGATCGACGTCGAGGACTTCTACGAGCGGCTCGCCGGCATGGGTCTGACCTACGGCGCCCCCTTCCGCGGCCTCACCTCCGCCTGGCGTGCGGGGGACAGCGTGTACGCCGAGGTGGGGCTGCCCGAGGACGCCGACACGGCCGGTTTCGGGGTGCATCCGGCCCTGCTCGACGCCGCACTGCACGCGATCGCGCTGATCGACCCCGACGTCACCCAGGTACGGCTGCCCTTCTCCTGGACGGGTGTCGGCCTGCACGCCGAAGGCGCAACCCGGCTGCGCGTCCAGGTCACGCCCACCGGCCAGGACGCGGTGACGCTGGCGGTCTTCGACCCCGCGGGGGGGCCGGTCGCCACGGTGAACGACCTCACCCTGCGTGCGCTCGAGGGTGGCGAGCTCGCCGCGGACCGCGCCGACCTGCACAACTCGCTGTTCCACCTCGACTGGACGGCGGTGCCTGAGCCCGTCCCCGGCGCAGCGGGGAGGCTGGCGGTCGTCGGCGAGGACCCGGGGCTGGCGGACGCGGTGGCGTATCCGACGTTCGCGGAGCTGGCGGCGGCCGTCGGCTCCGGCGCCGCGCCACCCGACACGCTGCTCGTCCTGTGCCCGCGCGGGTCGGATCCGCACACCGTCGCCGGCGGGCTGCTGGAGGTGATCCAGCCGTGGCTGGCCGACGAACGTTTCGCCGTGTCGCGCATGCTGGTGGCGACGCGCGACGCGGTGGCCACGCATGAGGGCGAGGACGTACCCGACCTGGGCGCCGCCGCGGCGCACGGCTTCGTCCGTGTGGCCCAGTCGGAGAACCCTGACCGCATCACGCTCGCCGACCTCGGCCGCGCCGACCTCACCGCCGAGCTGGTGGCGGCGCTCCTGGGTGCGGGGGAGCCGGAGCTCGCGCTCAGGCACGGAGGGCTGTACGCGCCGCGCCTGGTCCGCGCGGACGCCGCCCCGGCGCTGCGGATCCCGGCAGGCCGCGACGACTGGCGGCTGGAGGCCGACGGGACTGGCTCGCTGGAGACCCTCGCCGTCATCGACAACCCCGCCGCACACCGTCCCCTGGCCGAGGGCGAGGTACGGGTGGCGGTACGGGCGGCCGGGGTGAACTTCCGCGACATCCTCGTCACCCTCGAGATGGTTCCCGGTCAGGAGATCATCGGCGGCGAGGCGTGCGGCGTGGTCACCGACGTGGGGCCGGGGGTCTCCGGGATCGCGGTCGGCGACCGGGTCATGGGTCTGTTCAAGGGCGGCTCCCTAGCGCCCGTCGCGGTCACCGACCAGCGGCTGGTCATTCCCGCTCCCGCCGGGTGGACCGACCTGCAGGCGGCCTCGGCGGTGGTCGCGTACCTGACCGCGTACTACGGGCTGAAGGAGCTGGCCGGTCTGGGCGCCGGGCAGAGCGTGCTCGTGCACACCGCCACCGGCGGGGTCGGCCTCGCCGCCATCGAGCTGGCCCGGCACTGGGGCGCGGAGGTGTTCACGACGGCCAGTCCCGGCAAGCAGCACGTGCTGCGGGCCCTGGGGTTCGACGACGACCACATCGCGAACTCCCGCACGCTCGACTTCGAGAAGCAGTTCGACGCGGTCACCCGAGGGCGAGGCATCGATGTGGTGCTGAACTCCCTGGCGAACGAGGCCACCGACGCCTCGCTGCGGCTGGTGGCCGAGGGCGGCTACTTCCTGGAGATGGGCAAGACGGACATCCGTGACGCCGCCGAGGTCTACCGCGACCATCCGGGGATCACGTACCAGGCCTACAACTTGGACCAGGACGGGCCGGACAGCGTACGCGCGATGTTCGCCGAGCTGCGGGAGCTGTTCGAATGCGGGGAGCTGGCGCCGCTGCCGACAACGGCCTGGGACATCCGGCACGCGCACGAGGCGTTCCGCTTCATGAGCCAAGGGCGGCACGTCGGCAAGCTGGCGCTGACGCTGCCGAGGGAGTTCGATCCCGAGGGAACGGTGCTGATCACGGGCGGGACGGGCACCCTGGGCGGCCTGCTCGCCCGCCACCTGGCCGGCCGCCACGGCGTCCGCCGCCTCCTGCTGCTCAGCCGCCAGGGCCCCGACGCCCCCGGCGCCGACCGGCTCCAAGCCGACCTCGGCCCGCAGGCACGCATCCTGGCCTGCGACACCACCGACCCCGAGGCGCTGCGGCAGGCCATTGCGGCCATCCCGGCCGGGCACCCCCTCACGGCCGTCATCCACACCGCCGCCGTGCTGGACGACGCCACCATCCCCAACCTCACCCGTGACCACCTCGCCACCGTCCTCACCCCCAAGATCACCACCGCGCAGCATCTGCATCACCTCACCCAAGATCACGATCTGGCTCACTTCATCGTCTTCTCCTCGATCTCCGGTACCACCGGGAACCCGGGCCAGGCTAACTATGCCGCCGCCAACACCTACCTCGACGCCCTCGCACACCACCGCCGCACCCACGGCCGGCCGGCAACCTCGCTCGCGTGGGGGCTGTGGGAGACCACCAGCACGCGTACCGCGCAGCTCGACACCACTGACCGGGCGCGCATCTCGCGGGCGAGCGTGCGGGCGATGCCGGACGAGCACGGACTGGCGCTGTTCGACGCCGCTGTTGCGGGCGGGCGCGCCGCGACCGTCCCCGCGCTGCTGGACCCCGCCGCCCTGCACCGGCTGGCGCGGTCCGGCACGCTGCCGCCGTTGCTGTCGGGCCTGGTCCGCGGGTCGGTACGGCGGACGGCCAGCGCGGGCGAAGGCGACACGTCGGCGACCGCGCAGTGGACGGCGCGGCTGGCGGGCCGTCCGGCGGCCGAGCAGCTGGAGATCATGGTGGAGCTGGTGCGCACGCACGCCGCCGTCATCCTCGGGCACAGCGTGCCGACGGCGCTGGCCGGGGACATGGCGTTCAAGGAGGCGGGCTTCGACTCGCTCACGGCGGTCGAGCTGCGGAACCGGCTCGGCGCCGCCGTCGGCCTGCGGCTGCCGGCCACGGTGGTCTTCGACCATCCGAACCCGCTCGCCCTGGCCGAGTTCCTCCGTGCCGAGCTGGCGCCGTCCGAGGTGTCCGTCCAGGAGGCTCTGCTCGCCGAATTCGACCGGCTGGAGGCGGCCGTCCTTGCCGGCACGGCCGGCGACGGCGTGCGGCGCCGCGTCGCGACGCGGCTGCGCGACTTCCTGTTCAGGATCGACGACGCCGGCGAGGACCGCACTGACATCAGCGGGAAGATCGGCGACGCCACGGATGAGGAGATCTTCTCATTCATCGACAACGAACTCTGAGCCGTTTGGGAACGTCCGGGAGCCTGGAAAGGTCGATGTCGCATGGCCAATGAAGAGAAACTGCGCGACTATCTCAAGCGCGTCACCGCCGACCTGCACCAGGCTCGCCGGCAGCTCAAGGAGGCCGAGTCCAGAACGCAGGAGCCCATCGCGATCGTGGGCATGGCGTGCCGTTTCCCCGGTGGCGTGTGCTCTCCCGAAGACCTGTGGGAGCTGGTCGCCGAAGGCCGGGACGCCATCTCGGACTTCCCGTCCGACCGCGGCTGGGACATCGAACGCCTGTACGATCCGGACCCTGACGTCCCGGGCAAGAGCTACACGCGGCAGGGCGGGTTCCTGTACGACGCGGCCGGGTTCGACGCGGAGTTCTTCGGGATCAGTCCGCGTGAGGCACTGGCCATGGATCCGCAGCAGCGGCTGCTGCTGGAGACGGCGTGGGAGGCCATCGAGCGGGCCGGCATCGACGCCGAAGCCTTGCGCGGGACCGCGACGGGCGTGTTCGCGGGCGTCATCGCGCGGGAGTACGCCTTGCTCCGATCGCCGGGGACGGCCGGGGCCGACGGCCATTTGCTGACCGGCCTGACGCCCAGCGTCGCCTCGGGGCGGATCTCCTACACGTTCGGGTTCGAAGGCCCGGCGGTCAGCATCGACACGGCATGCTCGTCCTCCCTCGTGGCCATCCACCTGGCCGCGCAGTCCCTGCGCTCCGGGGAGTGCGATCTGGCGCTTGCCGGGGGCGTGGCGGTCATTCCCGACCCCGGCATGTTCTTTGAGTTCAGCCGTCAGCGGGGGCTGGCCCCCGATGGCCGGTGCAAGCCGTTCGCGGCCGCTGCCGACGGGGTCGGCTGGGGCGAGGGCGTCGGTCTGCTGCTGCTGGAACGGTTGTCGGCAGCCGAGCGTCAGGGGCATCGGGTACTGGCCGTGATCCGGGGCAGCGCGGTCAACCAAGACGGCGCCAGCAACGGCCTGACCGCCCCCAACGGGCCCTCCCAGCAGCGGGTCATCCACGCCGCGCTCGCCAACGCCCGGCTAAGAACCGACCAGATCGACGTCGTCGAAGCCCACGGCACCGGCACCACCCTCGGCGACCCCATCGAAGCCCAAGCCCTGCTCGCCACCTACGGCCACAACCGGCCCCACCCCCTATACCTGGGATCGGTCAAATCCAACATCGGCCACACCCAAGCCGCCGCCGGCGTCGCCGGCATCATCAAAATGGTCCAAGCCATCCACCACGGCCTGCTCCCAGCCAGCCTCCACATCGACCAGCCCACCCCCCACGTCGACTGGAGCACCGGCAACATCACCCTGCTCACCCACGCCACCCCCTGGCCACAAACCAACCAGCCACGCCGCGCCGGCATCTCCTCCTTCGGCATCAGCGGCACCAACGCCCACCTCATCCTCGAAGCCGCCCCCACCAAACAGGACGCCACACCAGACAGGCAGCCGCCAGACAGGCAGGCACACAACGAGCAGGCGCAGAACGGGCAAGCACACAACGAGCAGGCGCACAACGAGCAGGCCGATGAGTTCGGGCCCCAGCCCGCCCTGCCCTGGCTGATCTCCGCCCGCTCCGAACAAGCCCTACGCGCCTACGCCACCCACATCCTGCACTACCGCCAAGCCAACCCCCACCTACCCGCCAACGACATCGCCCACGCCCTCGGCCCCCGCACCCGCCACCCCCACCGCGCCGCCATCCTCACCCACGACGAAACCCAACTCCGCGACGCCCTCCACGCCCTAGCCCACGGCCAAAGCCACCCCGCCCTCATCACCCACCACTACACCCCACCCCCACCCGGCACCACCGCCTTCCTCTTCTCCGGCCAAGGCACCCAACGCCACCAAATGGGCCGCGACCTCTACCACACCCACCCCACCTTCGCCCACCACCTCGACCACATCGCCGCCCAATTCCCCCTCAACCCCCCACTCAAAACCGTCATGTTCGCCCCCGAACACCACCCCCACGCCCACCTCCTGCACACCACCCAATACACCCAACCCGCCCTCTTCACCTACCACACCGCCCTCGCCCACCTCCTCAAACACCACCACATCACCCCCGACTACCTCACCGGCCACTCCATCGGCCTCTACGCCGCCGCCCACCACGCCGGCATCCTCACCCTCCCCGACGCCACCACCCTCATCACCACCCGCGCCACCCTCATGGCCACCATGCCCCCCGGCGCCATGACCGCCATCCACGCCACCGAAGAAGAAATCACCCCCACCCTCCTCCCCGACACCGCCATCGCCGCCACCAACACCCCCACCACCACCATCATCAGCGGCAACCCCCACAACATCGCCACCATCACCCACCACTGGCACACCCAAGGCCGCAAAACCACCCCACTCAACGTCAACCACGCCTACCACTCCCCCCACACCGACCCCATCCTCAAACCCTTCCACCACACCGCCCAAACCATCACCTACCACCCCCCCACCACCCCCATCCTCTGCAACCTCACCGGCCAACTCGCCGACCCCCACCACATCACCACCCCCCACTACTGGACCACCCACATCCGCCAACCCGTCCGCCACACCCAAACCCTCACCACCCTCCACCAACTCGGCGCCACCACCCACCACCACCTCACCCCACACCCCCACACCCTCGCCACCCTCCACACCCACACCAACCTCCCCTGGCCCCCACACCCCCACCACGCCCAACCCCCCACCTACCCCTTCCAACACCACCACTACTGGCTCAACCCACCACCCCTCCCGACGGAGCAACAGCGCGAGTGGTCGGTGCAGGACCGGTGGCGGTACCGCGTGGCATGGCGCCCTGTAGAGGCGCGCCCGCACGCGCCCCTGCCGTCCAGGTGGCTGCTGGTGTTCTCCGAGACGGTGGCCGACGACGTGCCCCGGCTGGTGGAGCAGGCGCTGGGCGAGCGCGGGGCCCAGGTTGAACGCCTGCTGGTGGATCCGGCAGAGGCGAGCCGGGAGTGGTTCGCCGAGCGCCTGCGGGCGTACGACGGCGGCGACGTACTGTCCCTGCTCGCCTTCGACGAGGGGCAGCACCCCGATCGTCCGGGGCTTCCTCATGGTGTGGCCGCCACCATGGCGCTTGCGCAGGCAGTGAGCGACGTCCCGCTGAACGGCCGGCTCTGGGCCGTGACCAGGGGCGCGGTGAGCACCGGGAACGGGGATCCGTCACTCAGCCCGGGCCAGGCGCAGGTATGGGGTCTCGGCCGGTCGATCGCGCTCGAGCAGCCCGAGCAGTGGGGTGGGCTCGTGGATCTGCCGGACCTGATGACCGACGCCGCCTCCAGAGACCTGGTCAAGGCGCTGACCGGTGACGAGGATCAGGTGGCCCTGCGTTCGTCCGGCATGCTGGCGCGCAGGCTCGTACGCGCTCCTCTCCTCGAAGGCACCGTGGAGGACGGTCGGTGGCGCCCGGCCGGAACAGTGCTGATCACAGGCGGAACCGGCGGGATCGGGGCGCAGGTCGCGAGATGGTTCGCGGGCAACGGCGCCGAGCATCTGCTGCTGGCCAGTCGTCGCGGCCCGGACGCCCCGGGGGCGGCCGAGTTGGAGGCCGAACTCACCGCGCTGGGTTCCAAGGTGTCCATCGTGGCCTGCGATCTCGCCTCGCGCGCCGAGGTGGAACGCATGCTGGCGTGCGTTCCACAGGACACCCCGCTGACCGCCGTCGTGCACGCCGCCGGGGCCGCGCAGCGGCTCGCGCCCGTGTCCGCGCTGACACGTGACGAATTCGCTGAGGTGATCTCCGGCAAGGTGGCAGGAGCCGTGCATCTGGACGAGCTGCTGGGTGACGCGCCGCTGGACGCGTTCGTGTTGTTCTCGTCCAGCGCCGGCGTCTGGGGCAGTGGTGGCAACGGCGTCTACGCCGCGGGAAACGCCTTCCTCGACCTGTTCGCCGAGCAGCGGCGCGCGCGGAGGCGGACGGCCACCTCGATCGCCTGGGGAGTGTGGGACGGCGCCGGGATGCGCGGCGTCGAGGACGCCGGCGACTACATGGACCGGCGCGGAGTCGTGGCGATGGCTCCCGAACAGGCGATCACGGCCATGATGTGCGCGATCGAGCGCGACGAGACCTGCCTCACCGTCGCCGACATCGACTGGTCCCGCTTCGCCCCGTCCTTTACTTCCGGTCGTCCGAGCCCGTTGCTCGCCGAGCTGCCCGAGGTACGGGAGACGGTTGGCGAACCCGCCGCGGCCGCGTCCGTCGCGGTGCCCGACCTGAGCACCATGACGGCGCAGGAGCAGCTCGCCTTCCTCGTCGACCTGGTCACGAACGAGGTGACGACCGTGCTGCGCCGCGAGCCCGGTGACGAGGTGGCCGCCGACCGGGCGTTCAAGGAGCTCGGGTTCGACTCCCTGACCTCCGTGGAGTTGCGCAACCGGCTCGCCACGGCCACCAACCTGCAGTTGGGCGCCGGCTTGGTGTTCGACCATCCGACGCCGCTGGCTCTGGCCAAATACCTGCAGAACGAGCTCGTACCGGACCAGGTGAGCCTGCTGCAGCGGGAGCTGGACGCACTGGAGAGGTCCCTGTCCACACTCGCGGCAGATCCCACCGTGACCGCGAGGTTCGCCCAACGGCTGGAAGCCATGGCCCGGATGGTCAGGGACAACGACGCGGGCCAGCTGCCCAGCACCGATCTCGCGGACGACATGGACACGGCATCGGCCACGGAGATTTTCGACCTCATCGATCGCGAGCTGGGCTACTCGCCGGAGGACTGGTCTTCCACGACCGAAGGGAACGACGGTAATGGCTGACAACGAAGAGAAGCTTCTCGCGTACCTCAAGCGCGTCATGGCCGACCTGCGCCAAACGCAGCAACGCCTGCGCGAGGCCGAGACCGCTCAGACGGAGCCGATCGCCATCATCGGCATGGCCTGCCGCTATCCGGGCGGCGCCAGCACCCCGGAAGGGCTGTGGGAACTGGCCGCCGAGGGCAGGGACGCCATCTCGGGCCTACCCACGAACCGGGGCTGGGACGTCGAGGACATCTACGACCCGGATCCGGACGCGCAGGGCAAGACCTACGCCCGGCAGGGCGGGTGGCTGCACGACGCGGGCAACTTCGACGCGGAGTTCTTCGGGATCAGCCCGCGTGAGGCGCTGGCCATCGACCCGCAGCAGCGCCTGCTGCTGGAGACGGCGTGGGAGGCCATCGAGCGGGCGGGCATTGACGCCGACTCACTGCAGGGCAGCAACACGGGCGTGTTCACCGGCATATCGGGCCAGGAGTACGTGTCGCTGCGCGCCCCGCGGGCCGAGGAGGCCACCGGTTACGTCATGGCGAACGCCACAATGAGCATCGCCTCGGGCCGCGTCTCCTACACGTTCGGGTTCGAGGGGCCGGCGGTCAGCATCGACACGGCGTGCTCGTCGTCGCTGGTGGCGGTGCACTTGGCCGCACACTCGCTACGTTCCGGCGAATGCGATCTGGCGTTGGCGGGTGGGGTGACGGTGATGGCCACCCCGGCGACGCTCATCGAGTTCAGCCGTCAGCGGGGGCTGGCGCCCGACGGCCGGTGTAAGCCGTTCGCGGCCGCCGCCGACGGCACGGCCGTAGCCGAGGGCGTCGGTCTGCTGCTGCTGGAACGGTTGTCGGCAGCCGAGCAGAACGGTCACCCGATCCTCGCGGTCATCCGGGGCAGCGCGGTCAACCAAGACGGCGCCAGCAACGGCCTGACCGCCCCCAACGGGCCCTCCCAGCAGCGGGTCATCCACGCCGCGCTCGCCAACGCCCGGCTAAGAACCGACCAGATCGACGCCGTCGAAGCCCACGGCACCGGCACCACCCTCGGCGACCCCATCGAAGCCCAAGCCCTGCTCGCCACCTACGGCCACAACCGGCCCCACCCCCTATACCTGGGATCGGTCAAATCCAACATCGGCCACACCCAAGCCGCCGCCGGCGTCGCCGGCATCATCAAAATGGTCCAAGCCATCCACCACGGCCTGCTCCCAGCCAGCCTCCACATCGACCAACCCACCCCCCACGTCGACTGGAGCACCGGCAACATCACCCTGCTCACCCACGCCACCCCCTGGCCACAAACCAACCAGCCACGCCGCGCCGGCATCTCCTCCTTCGGCATCAGCGGCACCAACGCCCACCTCATCCTCGAAGCCGCCCCCACCAAACAGGACGCCACGCCAGACAGGCAGCCGCCAGACAGGCAGCCGCAAGACGGCCAGGCTACGGCCGCCGCCCCCACACCCGAACCCGAACCGGGCACACGGCCGGGGCAGGCACACAACCAGCAGGCACACAACCAGCAGGCACACAACCAGCAGGCACACAACCAGCAGGCACACAACCAGCAGGCACACAACCAGCAGGCACACAACCAGCAGGCACACAACCAGCAGGCACACAACCAGCAGGCACACAACCAGCAGGCACACAACGAGCAGGCCGATGAGTTCGGCCCGCAGCCCGCCCTGCCCTGGCTGCTGTCGGCCCGCTCCGAACAAGCCCTACGCGCCTACGCCACCCACATCCTGCACTACCGCCAAGCCAACCCCCACCTACCCGCCAACGACATCGCCCACGCCCTCGGCCCCCGCACCCGCCACCCCCACCGCGCCGCCATCCTCACCCACGACGAAACCCAACTCCGCGACGCCCTCCACGCCCTAGCCCACGGCCAAAGCCACCCCGCCCTCATCACCCACCACTACACCCCACCCCCACCCGGCACCACCGCCTTCCTCTTCTCCGGCCAAGGCACCCAACGCCACCAAATGGGCCGCGACCTCTACCACACCCACCCCACCTTCGCCCACCACCTCGACCACATCGCCGCCCAATTCCCCCTCAACCCCCCACTCAAAACCGTCATGTTCGCCCCCGAACACCACCCCCACGCCCACCTCCTGCACACCACCCAATACACCCAACCCGCCCTCTTCACCTACCACACCGCCCTCGCCCACCTCCTCAAACACCACCACATCACCCCCGACTACCTCACCGGCCACTCCATCGGCCTCTACGCCGCCGCCCACCACGCCGGCATCCTCACCCTCCCCGACGCCACCACCCTCATCACCACCCGCGCCACCCTCATGGCCACCATGCCCCCGGCGCCATGACCGCCATCCACGCCACCGAAGAAGAAATCACCCCCACCCTCCTCCCCGACACCGCCATCGCCGCCACCAACACCCCCCACACCACCATCATCAGCGGCAACCCCCACAACATCGCCACCATCACCCACCACTGGCACACCCAAGGCCGCAAAACCACCCCACTCAACGTCAACCACGCCTACCACTCCCCCCACACCGACCCCATCCTCAAACCCTTCCACCACACCGCCCAAACCATCACCTACCACCCCCCACCACCCCCATCCTCTGCAACCTCACCGGCCAACTCGCCGACCCCCACCACATCACCACCCCCCACTACTGGACCACCCACATCCGCCAACCCGTCCGCCACACCCAAACCCTCACCACCCTCCACCAACTCGGCGCCACCACCCACCACCACCTCACCCCACACCCCCACACCCTCGCCACCCTCCACACCCACACCAACCTCCCCTGGCCCCCCCACCCCCACCACGCCCAACCCCCCACCTACCCCTTCCAACACCACCACTACTGGCTCAACCCACCACCCCTCCCAACGGAGGACGGCCTCTACCGCCTCGCGTGGCAACCGATCGACGACCCGGAAGGCGCAAGCACCTCCAAGACCTGGCTGCTGCCGCATCCCCAAGACTCCTCCTTCGCACGCTTCGCCGACTTCCTCGCCACCGCTCTCAAGGCCCGCGGCGACCAGGTCATCCGTACCGACGCGACCGCCGGAGACGCCCGCGACCTCGCGGCCCTGATCCCTGACGGCCAGCCGCTCGACGGCATCGTGGCCCTAGCCGACCCCCTGGTGAACGCCCTTGACGACCTGGACGTGAAGCCCCCCGTCTGGCTCCTCACGTGCGGCGCCCAGCCGGTGACGCCAGATGACCCGCCGCAGGACCCCGCGCAGGCCACGCTCTGGGAGCACACCACCGACCGGCAGCACTGCCTGATCGATCTCCCGCCGGAGCCCGACGACGCGATCGCGAAGCGGCTCGCCCGGCTGCTCGCCGCGGAAGACGGGCTCCGGGCCGCGGCGCAGCCGGCCCCCGGCGCTCCACAGGTGGC
Organism: Nonomuraea polychroma; assembly: GCF_004011505.1. NCBI lineage: Bacteria > Bacillati > Actinomycetota > Actinomycetes > Streptosporangiales > Streptosporangiaceae > Nonomuraea > Nonomuraea polychroma. Next base: position 1,183,943 of record NZ_SAUN01000001.1, on the reverse strand, counting down.
GCTGCGTTCCTCCGGCATCTTCGTACGGCGTCTCGTCCCCGTCACCCCTCAAGAAGAGGCCACCGCCGTGGCGGAGCCCCCGCCTCCGCCCGCCGTGACGCGGGTGGAGGACGTCCCCGAGGCGGAGCGGCTCCGCTTCCTGATGGAGCTGGTCCGGTCGCAGACCGCCGCCGTGCTGGGCCACGCGGCGCCCGACGCGATCGACGCCGATCTCGACTTCATGAGCCTGGGCCTGTCGTCGCTGACCGCGATGGAGCTGAGCACCCGGCTGAAGGAGGCGGGCGTGGAGCTGAGCCCCGCCGACCTGTACGACCACTCGACCCCTGCGGACCTCGCCCGTCACCTGCATGCCCAGTTCGGCGAGCCGACGCCCGTGGAACATCCGATTCCTTGAAGGAGTGCTCCCTTGAGCGATCCCGTCATCATTTCCGGAGGTGGCCCGGTCGGCCTGATGCTCGCCTGCGAGCTCGGACTCGCGGGCGTGGCGACCGTTGTCCTGGAACGCCTCCACGAGCCGGCCGAGCCGTCTCGCGGCGGAGCGATCAACGCCACCGTGGTGGAGCTCCTCACCCAGCGCGGCATCATGGACGCGCTGCGCGAGGACGGTTTCGAATTCCGGATGGCGCACTTCGCGCACATCCCGCTCGACCCGCAGCGCCTCGCAGGACACCATGCCTTCTCCTTCGCCGTACCGCACGCACAGCTGGAGCGCCGTCTGGAACGGCGCGCCGTGGATCTGGGAGTGGAGGTACGGCGCGGCACCGAGGTCATCGGTCTCGACCAGGACGCGAATGGCGTCGAGGTGACCGTCCGCCGCGGCGATGACGTCTCCACACTCCGGGGCGTCTACCTGGTCGGCTGCGACGGCGCAGGCAGCACGGTCCGCGACCTCGCCGGGATCGGGTTCCCCGGCGTCGACCCCGAGTTCTACGGCCTGATCGGAGATCTGAAGATCCAGCCGGGCGACCCGCTCCTGGAACGGATCGGCCCGCGCCAGTACGACGAGGGCCTCTGCATGGTCGCTCCGACGGGCCCCGACACGTTGCGGGTGATCACCGGCGAGTTCGGCGCCTCGCCGGAGAACCAGGCGGCCCCGGTGACGTTCGACGAGCTGAGCACCGCCGTGAAGCGGATCACCGGGGTCGATCTGGAAGGCTCGCCGGGCTGGCTGAGCAGGTGGGACGCCAGCACCCGGCAGGCCGAACGCTACCGCGCGGGCCGCGTCTTCCTGGCCGGAGACGCCGCGCACGTTGTCTTCCCGCTGGGTGGGCAGGCGTTGAGCACCGGCATCGAGGACGCGGTCAACCTCGGCTGGAAGCTCGCGGCCGACGTGCGGGGCTGGGCACCGCCGCACCTGCTGGACAGCTATCACGACGAGCGGCATCCGGCGGGCGCCCGCACGTGCCTGACCACGCGCGCGCAGACCACGCTCATGCGTCGCCTGTCAGAGGTGGCGCCGCTCAGAGAGGTTCTGGCGGAGCTGACGGCGTTCGACGACGTCAACACGTACCTGGTGAAGATGGTCGGCGGGCTCGACATCCGTTACCCGGTGGGCGGGGAGTCGCCGCTGACGGGGACCAGGCTTGCTGACATCCCGCTGGTCCTGGCCGGGGGCGGGGACACGTCGCCGGCCGGGCTGCTCGCCTCCGGGCGCGGCCTGCTGCTCGACCTGTCGGACGGCGGCGGCTCCGGGCTACGGGAGGCCGTGGCGGGCTGGGCGGATCGGATCGGGTACGAGGCCGCGCGGGCCACGGAGGAGATCGACGCGGCGGCCCTGCTGCTGCGCCCCGACGGCCGCGTGGCTTGGGCGGCGACCGGGCGGCCGGGCGGCGCCGATGTAGCCGGGCTGCGGGCGGCCCTCACGACCTGGTTCGGCACACCAGCCGAAGGCACGTCGGCCGAAGGCGTACCACCCGAAGGCGTGCCGGCCGGGGGCGGCGAGTGGGAGGCGCGCAGATGACCGTGCTCGACACCAGGGTGAGCGGCCGGGCGGCCGCCGACCCCCGCGACCCCCTCGCCCGCGTGGGCGCCCTCCTTGACGATGGCTCGCTGCACCCGATCACCCCGCCCGGCGACCGCAGCGGCGTGCTGGCCTCGACCGGCCGGGTGAACGGCGTTCAGGTGGTCGCCTTCAGTAGCGACGCCCGCATCCAGGGCGGCGCCATGGGCCGCGAAGGCTGCGGCCACATCCTGCGTGCGTACGACGTCGCTATGAGCCGGCGTATCCCGATCATAGGGATCTGGCACTCAGGCGGTGCCAGGCTGGCGGAAGGGGTCTCGTCGCTGCACGGCGTCGGCCTCGTGTTCGCCGCGATGACCAGGGCGTCCGGCGTGGTGCCGCAACTGTCTGTGGTGGTCGGCCCGGCCGCGGGCGGCGCCGCGTACGGACCGGCGCTCACCGACCTGGTGATCCTGGCCGACGACGGACGGATCCTCGTGACCGGCCCGGACGTGATCCGCAGCGTGACCGGCGAGCAGACCGACATGGCGGCGCTCGGCGGACCGGTGCCGCACAGCACCCAGAGCGGGGTCGTCCACGTCGTGACCGCCTCGGAGCGTGAGGCGCTGGAGCGTGCCCGTGAGCTGGCCTGTCTGCTGGGCCGCCAGGAACGCTTCCCCGGCCCGGTCGCCGAGGCGGACTTCTCCGGCGTGCTGCCCGATGAGCCGCGCCGCGCGTACGACGTCAGGCCACTGGTGACGCGCTTGCTGGACGGGCCGGGTGTGGAGCTGCATCCGAAGTGGGCGCCGAACGTGGTCACCACGCTCGGCCGGCTGGGTGGCCGCACGATCGGCGTGGTCGCCAACAATCCGCTGCGCCTGGCCGGCTGCCTGAACTCGGCCGCGGCGGAGAAGGCCGCCAGGTTCGTACGGATGTGCGACGCCTTCGGCGTGCCGCTCGCGGTCCTGGTGGACGTGCCCGGTTACCTGCCGAGCGTCGAGCAGGAGCACAGCGGCATCGTCCGGCGCGGCGCGAAGCTGCTGCATGCCTTCGCCGAGGCGTCGGTGCCGAGGGTCACGCTCATGACCAGGAAGGCCTATGGCGGGGCGTACATCGCGATGAATTCCCGCTCGCTCGGCGCGACCCGGGTGTTCGCCTGGCCGAGCGCCGAGGTGGCGGTGATGGGCGCGACCCACGCCGTACGGATACTCAAGCGGCGCGAGCTGGCGGCGGCGCCGGAGGAGGAGCGCGCGGCTCTGGAGGCCCGGTTGGCCGACGAGCACGCGAAAGAGGCCGGCGGCTTGGACCGCGCGGTCGAGCTGGGCGTGGTGGACGAGGTGATCGAGCCGCGCCGTACGCGCGGCGCGATCGCCGCCGCCATCGCGCGGGCAGCCCCGGCCCGCGGCAGACACGCCAACATCCCGCTGTGACGGAAAGCAGGACCGATGGAGGGCCCGATGAGCGTAGAGAGCGGAAGCATCAGCCCAGGGCTGTCGAAGGAGGAGGTGGCGGGGTTCTACGACAGGAACAACCGTGCGCTCACCGTGATCTTCGGCGGCAACATGCACTACGGCTACTGGACCGGCCCGGACGACCCGAGCGGGCTCGAGGAGGCCGGTGCGCGGCTGACGGACGTGGTGATCGGCAAGCTTGGCGTCAAACCGGGCGAGAAGGTGCTGGACCTGGGGTGCGGCACCGGGGGGCCGGGCGTCCGACTGGCCCGCGCGACCGGCGCGGAGGTGGTCGGCGTCTCGATCAGCACCGAGGACGTCGCCCAGGCCAGTGCCCTGGCGCAGGCCGAGGGGATGGCGGAACAGGCGAGGTTCCAGTTCGGGGATGCCCTCGCCCTGCCTTTCGAGGACGGCTCGTTCGACGCGGTGTTCGCCATCGAGACGCTGGTGCACGTGCCCGACCGGGTGCTGGTGCTGAAGGAGATCGCCCGGGTGCTGCGGCCCGGCGGCAGGATGGCTGTCACGGACTACATCAAGCGTGGCCCCGACGTGGATGACGAGGACGCCTGGCTGGCACTGAACGAGGCGCTCCTGGAGTGGCGGGCAGCGCCCATGGTGCGGGCCGAGGACTACGAGGGCTTCGGCCGGGAGGCCGGGATCGTCATCGAGGAGATCGACGACATCACCGAGCACACGAAGTACACCTTCGGCAAGCTCTACGCGGCGATGCGCGCGTACCAGAGCGAGCACGGGGAGCTGCCGGCGGACCTCGTCCAGATCCTCGACTCGGGTGCCGGCGTCGACTGGTCGATGGTCGAGGAAGAGGAGCAGAACGAGGGCGTCATCATCGTCGTGGGCCGCCGTCCCTGATCTGTTGTCACCAGGCACGAAGAAGCCGGGCCCGCTGGCGGGCCCGGCTTCTTCGTCATCACGCGGTCTGCGCGCCGATCCGCGGGAAAGGCGTGGTGGAGAAGATCACTTCTACTGGCACCTCGAAGAACTCGGAGATCCGCAGTGCCAAATACAGGCTTGGGCTGTATTCCCCACGCTCCAGGTAGCCGATGGTCTGGTAGTGGACTCCCAGAGCATCGGCCAGCTGCCGCCGGGTCAGACGCCGCTCGGTCCTGAGCATCGCGATGCGGTTGAAGACAATCTCGCTCATGATGGATCCATCGTCTCAGTTGATCCGCTTCATCGCCTGCTCACGTCGTGCCTGCACGACCGAACCCGACTCCTTGCGCGCCATGCGGCGCAGGATCGGAGGCGCCAGCAGGAAGCCGATCACCGCCCACGCGCCGAGCACCCCGAAGGTCTCCAGAGACCGCCAGGACTCGGTGAGCTCCGCCGCCGCGGCGGCATCGGGCAGCAGTGCCGAACGCATGCCCAGCCCCAGCCAGTAGACCGGGAAGATCTGGGCGATGAGCTGCGCCCACTCCGGCATGGACTGGATCGGGTAGAAAACGCCGGAGATGGCGGTGATCGCGCCGATCGGCAGGAACGTGAGCATCCCGGCCATGCCGGGGTTGCTCACCAGCGAACCGATGATCATGCCCCAAGGGAGCGTGGCGGCCAGGCCGAGGGCCAGGACCCAGATCATGGTCAGCCAGCCCATGGCGTCCGTCTCGAGGAGCTGCGGCACCAGGAACAGTCCTGCGATCAGCATGATCAGCAGCGAGATGACGCCGCTCAGCGACACCGACACCAGCCTGCCCGTCAGGTAGCCGATGGTGCCATGCGGCACCGCCTTGGCACGCAGCAGCGTGCCGTCCTCGCGGTCGGCCGCCAGCGAGCCGGAGGTGCCGACGATGCCGTTCATGACGATGGTCAGCCCCATGGCACTGGGCAGCGTGGCCATGGCCAGGGTGAGTGCGGTGCCTTCGAGCGTCGTGTCCCTCTGGAAGAACAAGACGACCACGAACACGAGCGCGAAGAAGACGTACGTGCCCATGTCCTGGGGGCTGACCAGGGCCTGCCTGAACTCGATCCAGCCGCGCGACAGCCCCAGCCGGACGGCGTGCGAGGTTGCGTTCATTGCTGCTGCGCCTTTCCGAACCGGGCGATCGCCGACTCATGATCCGGGCTCTTGTCGCCGTGGACGATGGCCATGTAGGTGTCCTCCAGGGATGCCAGCCTGACCTCCAGGTCGGCGATCTCCTCACCGTGCTCGGCGAACAACTGCCGGACGAAGCCGGTGGCGTCCTCCGTCGCGTGCACGAAGCTCTCCCCGCCGCGGCTCCAGCGCACCTGGGCGTCCCGCGAGACCTGGCGGGCGAGCTGGTCGGCGCTGCCGTCGGCCACAATGCGCCCGCCGGCCAGGATCAGGATGCGGTCGGCCAGCTTCTCCGCCTCGTCCAGGTCGTGGGTGGTGAGCAGGATCGTGGTCTCGTCGAGGTCGGACAGCCGGTGCACGAGATCGTGGAACTCACGCCGGGCGTGCGGGTCCAGACCCGCCGTGGGCTCGTCTAGGAACAGCAGCTCAGGGCGGCCCACGACGCCGATGGCGACGTCGAGCCTGCGGCGCTGACCGCCGGACAGAGAAGAGATCTTCTTCTCCGCGTGCTCGGTCAGCCCGACCGCGTCGATCAGCTCCTGAGTGTCGTAGGGCCGCCGGTACGGCTCGGCGTAGCGGCCCAGATGAGCGAGGAGCTCGCGCACCCGCCACTTGCCGTGGTCACGCCAGGACTGCAACACGATGCCGAGCTGCGCCCGCCATGCTTCGTCACCTTGCGCCGGGTCGGTGCCGAGCACGTTGACGTGCCCGCCCGACCTCATGCGGAAGCCTTCGAGGATCTCGATGGTGGTGGTCTTGCCGGCTCCGTTCGGCCCGAGAAGGCAGATCACCTCTCCACGCTGAATGTCGAAATCGACGCCTTTCAGCACGTCTACGCTGCCGTAACGCATCTGCAGATCCCGAACGGAGATGACTGGGCCGGTGTCGGGGACCGGGATCGCTGCACTCACCGGATCTCCCTGCCTCACGCCGGTCATCGCATATAACTCCCTATCGTGTTGGTATTAGAGCTGCTGCAATCGTAGCAGGTGTATTGCATCTTGACATGGGTGTGCGAACCCTGATCCGCAGGATCGCTGTAGGCGAAAGGCGAGCCTTAGCCCGCCTTAAGGGGGTCCGCAGAGACTGAGCGGACTTGTCGGATCGTGGTGTGCCCTGGTTTCGAGGAGGCACGGCTTTGCGCATTCCCGATATCTATGTCAGCGGACTCGGCATCTACTTGCCGGAGACGGTGAGTGTCCAAGACGCCATCGACCAGGGCCTGTACCGCCCCGATGACCCTGAGGACGTCGAGCGTCAGGGGTGGACCGGCACCGCGGTCGCCGGTGACATCTCCGCCCCCGACATGGCCCTTCGCGCTTCTCAGGAAGCGTTGAAGCAGTGGGGCAGGGAGGCCGACGCCCTCGACCTGCTTGTTTACACCGACGTCTGGCATCAGGGGCCCGACGGCTGGCAGCCGCAGCTCTACCTGCAGAACCACCTCAACGTCGGCGACCTGCTCGCCATCGAGTTGCGACACGGCTGTAACGGCGTGTTCAGCTCGCTCGAGATGGCTGCCAGCTACCTGATGTCGGATCAGAGCCGGCAGGCGGCCCTGATCGTGGCCAGCGACAACTTCGGCACTCCGCTGATCGATCGCTGGCACTCCGGCCCCGACTTCATCGCCGGCGACGGGGCGGCCGCCGCCGTCATCACCAGGGAGCCCGGCTACGCGCAACTGCTCTCGGTGACTTCGACCGCCATTCCACAGGCCGAGGAGATGCACCGGTGCGGCGAGGCGATGTTCCCGCCCGGCGCGACGCTCGGCAACCACGTCAGCTTCAAGCAGCGGCTCGAGGCCTACAGGAACAAGGTGTTCACCGAGGGCGTCGGCATGGACTTCGGCATCACGCTGTACGAGAAGTCGAAGGAGTGCGTCGACCGGGCCCTGGCCGAGGCCGGCATCGGGCTCGGCGACGTCGATCGGGTCATCATGACCAACTGCTCCAGGGAGGAGTCCGAGGCGCAGTTCCTCGGCGTGCTGGAGCTGCCACTGTCCATGACGACGTGGGAGTTCACCCGCACGATCGGCCACCTGGGCGCGGGCGACCATCTCATCTCGCTCGACCACCTGTTCAAGACGCAGCAGCTGGCCCCCGGCGACCGGGTGCTCGTGGTCGGGCTCGCGCCGGGCGTCACTTACTCGTGCGCGGTCTTCAAGGTCCTCGACACGCCGTACGGCTCCCGCGCCACGGAGGTGTCCGCATGATCGTCACATCGGTGGAGGAGATCGTCGTCGACCTGCCGGTGGACAGGTGGGACAGAAGCGCCGGGGCACGGCGCGACGTCGCGGTCGAGGTGGTCTCCGGCACGGACCGGCCCTCCCACTGGTGGGTCGCGCTCTTCCTGGCGTTCCTGCACCGGCACACCGCCTCCGAGCACATCCACCTAGTCGGCGCGTCTGCCGGCGAGGGAGCCGTCGAGCTGCGCGGCTTTCCCCTCGCCGGCACCGACACCCTGACCACCGTGGCGGAGCGGGTCGTGTCGGCCCCGAAGTCCGCGCCGGTCCAGCTCATCGAGCGGGCCGCGCAGGCCGGCGGCTGGTGGGCGCGCGTGCTCGCCGGTCTGCCCGGCAGCGCAGCCACGTCCGACATCCGCCTGGAGATCGCGGACGGACGGGTGACCCTGCACGCCAACGAGGCCCTGTGGACACGGCAGAGCGTGGAGCGCATGGCCGACCAGCTCGTGATCATGAGCGGTCCGGCGGCGATCGGCGGCTCGGGTGCCCCTGAGCCGCCGATCGCCGAACTCCCCATGCTCGCCCCGGAGGAGCGGGCAAGGATCCTGCTGGGCTGGAACGACACCGCGCAGCGGTGGCCGGACACAAGCTACCCCGACCTCGTCGAGGAGCACGTCCGTGCCAAGCCCGGCGAACCCGCCATCGTCCACGCGGGCCGCACCATCACCTACGGTGAGCTGGGCTCGCTCACCAACCGGCTGGCCCGCAAACTGATCGAGCTCGGCGCTGAGCCGGGCAGGCGGGTGGGGCTGCTGCTGCCGCGCAGCGCGGACTTCATCGTCGCAACCCTCGGTGTGTTCAAGACCGGCGCCGCGGTGGTGCCGCTCGACCCGGTCAACCCCGACACCCGCATCGGCTACATGATCGGCGACTCCGAGCCGCTCGTCGTGATCGCCGGCAAGGCGCAGCGCCACCGGGTGCCCAAGACGGTGCCGTGCCTGGTCATCGGCGGCGACGACCTGGACGGAGTCCCGGACGACCCGGTCTCCGCGCCGGTGACGGACGACACCATCAGTCACCTCATCTACACCTCCGGCTCGACGGGCGATCCCAAGGCGGTGCTCGAACGGCACCGCGCCCTGGTCAACCTGGTGCACTGGACCAAGCGTGCCTACGACGTCAGGCCGGGCGACCGCGCGTCCTGGTTGTCGACGCCCGGTTTCGCCGTGCAGGTCATGGAGTGGATGCCGTACATCGCGCTCGGCGTGCCCGTGCACATCGGCGACCCTGTCGACCGTACCCCTGAGCAGCTGCGCGACTGGCTGCTGCAGGAGGGCATCACGCACGCGATGCTGGTCGCCGCGCTGGCCGAGCGGGCCTGGGCGGTCACGTGGCCGGCCGACACCCGCTTGCGGATCATGGTCACCACGGGCGAGCGGGTGCACACCTGGCCGCCTGCCGACAAACCCTTCACGGTGGTGATGACGTACGGGTCGACGGAGACCACGCATGTGCTGACCTGCCTGGACATCGGCGCGGGCATCGACTTCACCTCCGCGGCGACGCCCGAGGAGGTGCGGGCGGTGCGGCCCGTGCCCGTCGGCAGGCCCATCTCCAACCTGCGGGTCTACCTGCTCGACCCGGCCGGCGCGCCCGTTCCGGTGGGTGCCGTGGGGCGTGTGCACGTGGCCGGCGCCGGCATGTCCGCCGGGTACCACGAGCGGCCCGAGCTCACCGACAGCAAGTTCCTTGCCAACCCGCTGCCCGAGGAGCCGGAGCCGATCCTGTACGACACCGGCGACCTGGCCCGCTTCCGCGCCGACGGGGCGATCGAGCTGCTCGGCCGCTCCGACTCCCAGGTCAAGATCCGCGGCTTCAGGGTCGAGCTCGGCGAGGTCGAGAGCGTGGTCTGCGCGGCGCCCGGCGTGGAGGAGGGGGTGGTGGTCACGTACGAACCCACCCCGGGGGACGTGCGGCTCGCCGCCTACGTCGCCGGAGCCCGCCTCCCCACGCCGCAGGAGGTGCGCACATACGTCTCCAACCGGCTGCCCCACTACATGGTGCCGAGCGTCGTGGTACCGCTCGGCAAGCTGCCCAGGCTGGCCAACAGCAAGCTGGACCTGCGCTCGCTCCCGGCGCCGGAGGAGACCATCCGCGACGGGCTCAGCACGGAGTTCGCCGAGCCGCGGGGTCCGCTCCAGAAGGAAGTGGCGCGCATCTGGTCGGAGGTGCTGCGCGTGGACCGCGTCGGCGCGCACGACAACTTCTTCGAGCTCGGCGGCCACTCCGTGCTGGCGGTGCGGATGGCGAGTGCGGTCGGGGCCGCCTTCGATGTGAAGATCAAGATCCCCGATCTGTGCAAGCACGCGACGGTCGCCGCGTTCGCCGAGTACATCGATGCCATCAGAGGATCCGACCCGGAAGGGCGCGAGAAATGACCGGCATGAAGAGAATCCTTGAGAACCAGTGGATCGGCGGCGCCTGGACGCCGTCCGACGCCCAGGCCGGGATCGACGTCATCGACCCGAGCGACGAGAGCACGATCGCCACGGTCCCCGCGGGCACGGCCGCGGACGCCAGGCGCGCGGTGGCCGCGGCTCAGGCGGCGGCGGAGGATTGGGCGAAGACGCCGGTCAAGGACCGGCTGCGGTTCCTGGAGCGCTTCGTCGCGCGGCTGGAGGCGCGCGCGGGCGAGTTCGCCGACACGATCACCGCGGAGGTCGGGGCGCCCATCCAGGTCGCCCAGCGGGTCCAGGTCGGCCTCGCGCTCGGCATCGCCAAGTCGTTCGTGGAGATCACCAAGAACTTCGCGTTCGAGCGTACGGTGGGCAACTCCCTGGTGCTCCGCGAACCGGCCGGCGTGGTGGCGGCCATCACGCCGTGGAACGTCCCCCTGATCATGATCATCCAGAAGCTGGTGCCCGCCCTGATGGCCGGCTGCGCGGTGGTGCACAAACCGAGTGAGCTCACCCCGTTGCACGCGTACCTGCTGGCGGAGGTCACGGCCGAGTGCGACCTGCCGCCCGGCGTGTTCAACGTGGTGGTCGGCGAGGGCCCGGTCGTGGGCGCGGCGCTGACGGCCGACCCGGGCGTAGACCTGATCTCGTTCACCGGCTCGGTGCGCGCCGGACGTCAGGTGGGCGCCATCGCCGCCGAGCACATCAAGCCGGTCCACCTGGAGCTGGGCGGCAAGAACGCGAGCGTCGTCCTGCCGGACGCCGACCTCGACCTGGCCGTGAAGGCGACCGTGAACCAGGCGTGCTTCAACACCGGTCAGGCGTGCCTGCAGTGGAGCCGCCTGCTGGTGCCCGCCGACCGGCACGACGAGGCGGTGGCGCTGGCCGGCGAGCTGGCCGCGACCTACCGGGTCGGCTCGCCGCGCGACCCGTCGACCGACGTCGGGCCGTTGGTGTCCGCGGCGGCTCTGGAGCGGGTGCGCGGCTACATCGAGACCGGGCTCGACGAGGGTGCCGACCTGGTGACCGGCGGTCCGGAGCCGCTGCCCGACCTGCCCGCGGGCTACTACGTGCAGCCGACGGTGTTCGGCAAGGTCGGCGAGTCGATGAGGATCGCCCAGGAGGAGATCTTCGGACCGGTTCTGTCGATCATGCCGTACGACGGCGAGGAGGAAGCGATCAGGATCGCGAATGGCACCCCGTACGGGTTGCACGGCTCGGTCTGGTCGCAGAGCCTCGACCACGCCACCCACGTGGCCAAGCGGATCCGCACCGGCCAGGTCGACATCAACGGCGGCCCCTTTAACGTGCTGGCCCCCTTCGGCGGGATGAAGCAGTCGGGCATCGGCAGGGAGTGCGGCGTGGAGGGCCTCGACGCCTTCTGCGAGATCAAGGCTATGCAGCTGCCCGACGAGGGCGCGGAGGCGATGGGCCCGTCGGCGCGTGGACAGGCGGCCTCGGCATGACCGAAGCATCGACGACAGCGCAGCCACCGCTCAGCCGCCTGTTCGGCGCGATACGGAACTGGGCGGAGGATCATCCGTCGGGCACCGCGGTGGCGGCGCCCGACGGTGTGATGACCTTCGCCGAGCTGCTGGAGCAGACCAGGTCCATCGCCGGCCGGCTGGCGGCGGCGGGCGTGAGCACCCGGACCCCGGTGGGGTTGTTCACGGGCCGTTCGCGCTTCGCGATGCCGAGCCTGCTCGCGGTGTGGTGGCTCGGCGCCACGGCCGTGTTGGTCGACGAGCGCCACCCGGCCGACCGGCTCTACTCGGTCCTCCTCGACGCCGACGCCAAGGTCCTGGTGGCCGGGCAGGTGCCGACGGGGGCCGCACCGCCCAAGACTCGCGCCGTCGACCCCCAGGCCGCCGAGCACGGTGTGACCCCGGTCGAGACGCCCGCCGTGCCCGCTCGCGGTGACTGCGCGTACCTCATCTACACCTCCGGTACCACGGGGTGGCCGAAGGGCGTCGAGGTCACCTACGCCAACCTGGCGGTGTTCCTGGATGCCATCGCCACGCTGGACCTCCCCACGGGAGGGATGGGGATCAACGCGGTGTCGCCGGCCTTCGACGGCTGGCTGTGGTGCTCGCTGCTCCCCCTGCTGCACGGCCAGGGGGTGGCGCTCCTCGACGTGGCCGCGAAGGACAACACCTCCGGCCTGTCTGAGCTGGTGGAGGCCCACGCGCCGCGCACGGTGTGCCTGACCCCGACGCTGCTGTCCGCGCTGGATCGGATCCCGCCGGCCGAGGTCTTCGTGGTCGCCGGCGAACCGTGCCCGCCCGCCCTGCTCGCCGGGCTCGCCGGCGCGCCGCGCGTGCTCAACGTGTACGGCCCGACCGAGGCGACCATAGCCGCGACCTGGGCCGACAGCGCGCGCGGCGACGACACGGCGACGATCGGCAGACCGATTCCTGGTTACCGCGTGTACGTACTGGACGACGCGGGCGCGCCCGCGGCCGAAGGCGAGCTGTACATCGCCGGACCGGGCGTCGCGCGCGGCTACCGCAATCGGCCCGAGCTGACCGCCGAGCGTTTCCTGGACGACCCGTTCGCGCCCGGTCAGGAGCGCATGTACCGCACAGGCGACCGCGTGCGGCTCAGACCGGACGGGCTGCTGGAGTTCAGGGGCCGGGTCGACGAGCAGGTCAAGATACGCGGCTTCCGCGTGGAGCTGGGCGAGATCGAGCAGATCGCGGCCGGCGTCGACGCGGTACGCTCGGTCGCCGCGTTCCCGTCCGCCGCCGGTGACACCATAGGCCTGGCGGTGACCGTCGTGCCTGGCGCCGACGCCGCCACGTGCGTCAAGCTCATCAAGGAACGCTGCGCGGCCCGCCTGCCCGACGCCATGGTGCCGACCACGATCAAGGTGGTCACGAGACTGCCCGCGCTGCCGACCGGCAAGGTGGACCGGGCGGCGCTCGCGGCCATGGCGCCGGCCGTCACCACCGGCCGGTCGCCGAGCAGCGACCGCGAGCGGCTGGTCTGCGAGACATGGAGCAAGGTGCTCAGCCGCGAGGTGGACGACGTCGACGCGAACTTCTTCGAGCTGGGCGGCCACTCCCTGCTTGCCGCGCGCGCCATCGGGGCGCTGCGCCGCAGCACGGGGCTGTCGCTGTCGGTGCGGCACCTGCTGGCCGCGCCGACCGCGGCATCGCTGGCCGTCGAGATGGACCTGATGGCCGCGGGAGAGAGCTCGTGACCGGCTCCTGGCTGGCGTCCTGGCACCCGGAGCCGGACGGGCGGCCCGTCCTGCTCTGCCTGCCACCTGCTGGAGCGGGCTGCGGGCAGTTCCGGGAATGGCAACGCGTGCTGGGCGACGACATCGCGGTGATCGGCGTGCAACTGCCCGGCAGGGAGGCACGCTGGGCGGACCCGGACCCCGCTTCGGTGGACGAGGTGGTCGGCGGCGTCGCCGCCGACCTGTCCACCCTGATCCCCGCCGAGCACCCGCTCGTCGTGTACGGGCACAGCTTCGGCGGGCTGCTCGGCTACGAGATCACCCGCTCGCTGCGCAAGGAGCGCGACCAGCGGGTACGTGCACTGGTCGTGGCCGCCTGCCGGCCGCCGCACCACTGGACCGGCCCGGGGCGCGGGCTGGCCGAGAACGACCGGGCGCTGGCCGGACTCCTGGACGACCGCGGCCTCAGCGCCGACGACCTGGACGAGGACTCCAGGGAGCTGATGCTCGACGTACTGCGCAGGGACGCCAGGCTGTCCCTCACCTACACCGGCGTCGACCTGACCGCCGTCGACTGCGCCATGGAGGCGTGGGGCGGCGAGATGGACCGCACCGTCCTGCCCGAGCACGTGCGCGGCTGGCGCGACTACGCCGCCGGCGATTTCCGCTCGCGGATGTTCCCCGGCGGGCACTACTTCGGCCTCGACACCCCGGCCGAGACGCCGGCGCTGCTGCACGACCTTGCCACCGGCCCATCCACAAGCCCATCCACCGGGGGGAGAGCCTGATGACGCAGGCACGGGTGATCGACCTGACCGACGTCGGCATGTTCGCCCGCAACGAGTTCTGGGACGCCCTGGCCTGGCTGCGCGCCAACGACCCGATCCACTGGCACGAGGAGGACGACGGCCCGGGCTTCTGGGCGCTCACCCGCTACGACGACATCTGCGTGGCCTACGCCGACCAGACGTCGTTCAGCTCCCGGTACGGCATGAACCTCGGCGGCAACGCCGAAGCCGTCTCCGCGGTCTCGCAGCGGATGCTGATCGTCTCAGACCCGCCGGACCACACCGCGCTCAAGCGGGTGTTGTCGAAGTCGTTCGCCCCGTCCGAGACGCCGAAGCTGGAGCGGATCGCGCGGCAGGTCTCGCACGACATCCTGGCCGACGCCGTCGGGACCGGCCGGATCGACTTCATCGAGGTGGCCAAGCTGCTGCCCAACCACGTCGTGTGCGCGCTGATGGACCTGCCGCGGACGGACTGGGCCTGGGTGGGGCAGACGACCACCGAAGCCTTCGAGGGCGAGAACGAGGAGCAGCGCCGCGCCGCGCATGGCGAGATCTTCCTCTATTTCGAGGAACTCGTACGCGAGCGGCGGGGCTCGGACGCCGACGACTTCATCAGCCGGGTCGCGCGCGACCGCCGGACCACCTCCGTGCCCGGCGAGGAGCGGCTGTTGACCGACGAGGAGATCGTGTTCAACCTCAACGGCGTCATCGCGGGCGCCAACGAGACGACCCGCTACTCGACGGCCGGCGGCGTGCTGGCCCTGATCGACAACCCCGCGCAGTGGCAACGGTTGCGGGAGTCCGCCGCGGACCTGCTCCCGCTCGCCGTCGAGGAGATCCTGCGCTGGACGGTGCCCGGCGTGCACACGCTGCGGACCGCGACCAGGCCGACGGTCATCGGCGGCAGGGAGATCGCCGCCGGCGATCGCGTCACACTCTGGAACGTCTCGGCCAACCGTGACGAGACGGTGTTCGCGGACGCGGACCGATTCCTGGTGGACCGCTCCCCCAACCGGCACATCTCGTTCGGGGCCGGGCGGCACCTCTGCCTCGGCGCCCGCCTGGCCAGGCTCGAGATCAGCGCGTTCCTGACCGAGCTGATCGACCAGGTGGAGAAGGTGGAGCTCGCGGGCGAGCCGGCGTACAACGCCTCGAACTTCACCTGGGGCCTGAACCATCTCCCCGTACGCCTCATCCCGCGCTGACGGGCGGGCGGCTCACCGCGGCAACGTCAGGTCCACCAAGTACGGGGAGCCGAAAGCGGTCCGGTCGCCCGGCCCCGCGCCGGGCACCGGGAACAACCGGGCCGACAGCGGCTTGTCCAGCCGCACGGCCAGAGCCGCCACGTCCAGCAGGAGGCCGGCCACGTGGGCCTCGGAGACGTCGCCGGGCAGCGGCACGGTGTCCAGGCCCGTGCCGCAGACCGCCGAGTACGCCAGCAGCTGATGAACGGTGATCCCACCCGACTCCCACGCCCGGGCCAGGACCGTGTCCTCCATGACCGGCAACATCAGCCCGCAGTAACCGCACCGCGGGAGCTCGATGGACCGCAGGGCCCGGGTGAGCGCGGAGGCGGCGGCGAGCGTGCCCGGCCCTCCGAAGGGCCCGCCGATTGCGTGCTCGATCGCGGCGCCGATGCTGACGTCCCCGTGCGGCGCCGGGGACAGGTCGATGCCGTGGAAACCGAGCCCGATGTCGGCGGCCAGCCGCTCGGCCAGCCGGGCCACCGGCTCGGCCGCCGCAGCGAGCGCCGCGCGGACGCGCTCCGTGATCGCCTCGGGATCCAGGCCGGACGGCGCGTCGCTCAGCGCGTCCGTCACCACTCCAGCGGACTGGAGGCCGACGGCGAACCCGTCCGGGCCCTCCTGGTAGGCGGCGGGGAAGAACGGGTGCCCGGGCCCGACGTTGGCGAGGGCGGCGAACCGGAAGTTGCCGATGCCCTGTGGCGTGCCGGCGGCCAGCCGTGTCACGATGCGCGCCGCGGGCAACGCCGCCGCGGCCCGCAGGCCGTGCTGGGCCGTGCCCAGCTGCACGGTGCAGTTGAGTGCCGTGCACTCGGCGAGCAGCTCCTCGATGCCCGCCAGCCTCTCGAGCGGGAACTCGGGCCTCGCGGCCTGCGCCGGCCCGAGCGACAGGTGGCCGATCCCGGTGTCATTCAGGACGCGCTGCACACTGCGGGCGTACGGCAGGAGGTCGCCGGTCATGTCGTCGAAAACCGGGCGCGTGGACAACCGTATGGTCTGAACCTCGTACCCCGCGTCGCTGAAGCCGGATTCCAGCCAATGCGCCGCTGCCGCCGCCTTCTCCAGGACGGCGCCCGCGACCGGATGCGCCTCGGAGATGCCTACCGTGATCGTACGTATCACGGACTGTGCCACGAATGCCCCCTCTAGGCGTAGGAGAAGCATGGGTAACCTAGCCCCGGCCGCGGCCGGCGGCAAGTGGCCCTGTCGACGGCCGGGCCGACCGGCCGGAGCCCCAGGGAGAGCGGGCACGGCACCCTTGACAGTCCTGGCTGTATCGATAAAGTTGCCTCGCTTTACCGATCCATTTATCGATAAAGTCCCCCCTCTTGATCGCAAGGGATTCATCGTGAGCAATGCCGTCGTGCCTGCCATCATCAATGTCGACGTCGAGGGTCCGGTGATCAGCCGGCATCTCTACGGCCATTTCGCCGAGCACCTGGGCCGCTGCATCTACGGCGGCTTCTACGTGGGCGAGGACAGCGACCTCCCGAACGCCGGCGGCATCCGCCTGGACGTCGTCGACGCGCTGCGTGCCCTGAACATCCCGAACCTGCGCTGGCCGGGCGGCTGCTTCGCCGACGAGTACCACTGGATGGACGGCATCGGGCCCAAGGACCAGCGCCCCTCGATGGTCAACACCCACTGGGGCAACGTCGAGGAGAACAACCACTTCGGCACCCACGAGTTCATGGCCCTGTGCGAGCTGCTCGGCGCCGAGCCGTACATCAGCGGCAACGTCGGCTCGGGCACGGTCAAGGAGATGAGCGACTGGGTCGAATACCTCACCCGCGAGGGCGACTCGCCGATGGTGCGCCTGCGCAAGGCCAACGGCCGCGACAAGCCCTGGCGGGTGCGCTTCTGGGGGCTCGGCAACGAGACCTGGGGCTGCGGCGGCAACATGACCGCCCAGCACTACGCCGACGAGGCCCGCCGCTACGGCACCTACTGCCGCGACCACGGCGACAACAAGCTGTACCGCATCGCGGCCGGCGCGAACACCGACGACTACGCCTGGACCGAGACGCTCATGAAGACGCTGGGCAGCCTGGGCTGCGCCTACCGGCCCCAGCCGTTCTACCAGGCGCTGTCCCTGCACTACTACACGGTCCCGGGCACCTGGCAGGACAAGGGCGACGCCACCGTGTTCGACACCGGCGACTACTACGCCACGATGGTCCAGGCGGCGCGGATCGACGAGCTGCTCACCGGCCACTCCAACGTCATGGACTGCTACGACCCGGGCAAGAAGGTGGGCCTGGTGCTGGACGAGTGGGGCACCTGGTGGAACGTCGAGCCGGGCACCAACCCGGGCTTCCTCTACCAGCAGAACACCCTCCGCGACGCGCTGGTGGCCGGCCTGCACTTCGACGTCTTCCACCGCCACGCCGACCGGCTGGTGATGGCCAACATCGCCCAGACCGTCAACGTGCTCCAGGCCATGATCCTCACCGACCCCGACTGCGGCGCGCTCGTGCTCACCCCCACCTACCACGTGTTCGAGATGAACAAGGGCCACCAGGACGCGGCCTCCCTGCGGGTCGACGTCCCCTCCGGCGTACCGGCCCGCGAGGTCGGGCCGGCGAGGCTGGAGACGGTCTCGGTCTCGGCGAGCCGCAAGGACGGGCGGGTGCTCGTGTCGATGTCCAACCTGGACGCGGCCGAGGCCGTCGACGTCGAGCTGGACCTGCGCGGCGGTACCGTGGCCGACGTCCGCTCCCGCATCCTCACCGCGGAGAAGCTGCAGGCCCACAACACGCCCGAGACGCCGGGCGCGGTCGCCCCGAGGCCTCACGAGCAGGTCACGGCCACCGCTACCGGGCTGCGGGTGCACCTGCCCGCCCACTCCTTCGTCACCGTGGAGGCCCGCCTCGCATGACGGGCACCAGGGCCGCCCTGCGCACCGCGATAGGCTCGGCGCGATGACAGTGGCGGCCCGCCAGAGCCCGCCGGAGCTCGCGGAGACCGGGACCCGGCCCGCAGGACAGAACGTGGGGCACGCATGGTGACCATGAACGACGTCGCCCGGCTCGCCGGGGTGTCGAAGATGACGGTCTCCAACGTGGTCAACAACCGCGCCGGGGTCAGCGACCCCGTCCGCCGCCGGGTGCTGGAGGCCATCCGGCAGTCGGGCTACCGCGTGAACCTCTCCGCCCGGACGCTCAAGTCCGGGCGGACCGGCATCATCGGCCTCGCCGTGCCGGAGATCCGCAGCCCCTACTTCGGCCACCTCGCCGCCCATGTGATCGACGAGGCCGCGCAGCGGGGCTTCCACGTCGCGATCGAGCAGACCGGGGCGGCCGCCGCCGGAGAGATCGAGGCGATCGCCCATTCACACACGCTGCACTTCGACGGCCTGATCCTCAGCGCGGTCGAGCTCGATCGCGCCGATCCGCGGCTGGCCGGCACCGGTTACCCCATCGTGATGCTCGGCGAGCAGGACTTCGGCGGCCGTTTCGACCACGTCGCCATGCCCAACGAGGAAGGAACGAAAGCGGCGACCGCGCACCTGATCGACCAAGGCTGCCGCAGGATCGCGATCGTCACCGGTAGTGCCCTCAAGGGGGTCAACGTGGTGACCCGCCGCTACCAGGGCTACCTCGCCGCCCTCGCCGAACGCGGGCTGGAGCCGGATCCCGCGCTGCTCTTCACCATTGACAAGCTGACCATGGAGGCGGGCCGCGCCGCGGCCCACCGCCTGGCCGGCCCCGGCCGGGAGGTCGACGGCGTGGTCGCGGTCACCGACACCGTCGCGCAGGGAGTGCTCCGCGGCCTCGCCGACCGCGGCCTCCGGGTCCCCGGCGACATCCGTGTCGTCGGCTTCGACGACATCCCCGAGGCGGAGTTCATGGTGCCCTCGCTGTCCACGGTGGCGCCGGATCACCGGTGGATGGCCGAGAAGGCCGTCGAGCTGCTGACCGGCCGCATGAGTGCCCCCGGACGCGAGACCGGCGAGTACACCGCTCCCTTCGAGCTCAGGATCCGCGAATCCAGCACCTGACCATCGCTCTACGTTAGAGTGTCGTATCATCAAGGATCTGTAGCACGTTCTGGACAGAGGAGCGTCCGCTGAGCGACACACTGAGGATCGAGGACGGTCAGGATCGGGTGCTGGTCCGGCTGGACCGCCCGCACGTGCGCAACGCGATCGACGCGGCGATGGTGGCCGATCTGCACGAGGTGTGCGCCGAGCTGGAGCGCCGCCCCCGGATCCTGGTGATCACCGGGTCGGGCGGCGTGTTCGCGGCCGGCGCCGACATCCGGGAGCTGCGCGAGCGCCGCCGCGAGGACGCCCTCGCCGGCATCAACAGCGGCCTGTTCGACCGCATCGCCCGGCTGCCGATGCCCACGATCGCCGCCATCGACGGGCCCGCGCTCGGCGGCGGCGCGGAGCTGGCCTACGCCTGCGACTTCCGCATCGCGACCCCGCGGGCCCGGTTCGGCAATCCCGAGGCGGGGCTCGGCATCATGGCCGCCGCGGGCGCGTGCTGGCGGCTGCGCGAGCTGGTCGGCGAGCCGCTCGCCAAGGAGATCCTGCTCGCGGGCAGGGTGGTGTCCGCCGAGGAGGCGCTGGCCGTCAGGCTGGTGAACGAGCTGGTCCCCGAGGAGGAGCTGGCGGCCGCGGCGGACCGGCTGGCCGCCCGCATCGCCAAGAACGCGCCGCTCGCGCTGCGCCTGACCAAGCTCGCCCTTGCCGCGCCTCCTGGCGCCCATCCGCGCTTCGACGACGTGGCGCAGGCCGTGTTGTTCGAGACCGAGGACAAGCACGCGCGCATGACGGCGTTCCTGGAGAAGCGCCGCTGACGGTCAGCTGTCGACCCTGCGCAGCTCGTTCCGGTAGCGCTTGGCGTTGCCGCGGTATTCGTCCACGCCGTAGTCGATCCACTCGCTCTGCGCGGTGCCGTCCATCGGCCTGGGGCGGGCCGGCACGCCGAGCGCCATGTGGCCGGCCGGGACCTCCAGCCCTTCCGGTACGAGCGCCTGCGCGCCGACCACCGACCCGGCACGCACCACGGCGCGGTTCAGCACCACGGCACCCGAGCCGATGAGGCAGCGGTCCTCGACCGTGCATCCTTCGAGATGGGCGTTGTGCCCGACGACGCAGTCGCTGCCGATCACGGTGGGCCACTGCTCGGTGGTGTGCACGACGGTGCCGTCCTGGACGGAGGTACGCTCGCCGATCTCGGTGCGGCCGAAGTCGCCCCGCAGCACGGCGGCCGGCCACACTGACGACTCCGCGCCGATGGTGACGCTGCCGATGACGACGGCGTCGGGGTGCACGTACGCGTCCGGATGGATGCGGGGCACCTGGTCGCCGAGAGCGTAAACGGGCATCGGTCATACCCCCGCGTACACGCGCATCGCGTTGCCCGCGAGCACGGCCGCGGCCACGCCGGCCGGGAGCAGCCCGGCGACGGCACGCGCGTTGGCGGCGATGCCGGGCACGCCGGGCCAGTCGGTGCCGAAGATGCATTTCCGCGCCAGGCGGGTGAGGTCGTAACGCGCGTAGTACTCGGGCAGCCGCTTGGGCGGCAGGCCGGACAACTCCAGCCACACGGTGTCGTTCGACAGCGCCAGGAAGGCCGCGGCGTCGTACCACCAGCCGCGCCCGCCGTGCGCGAGCACGACGTTGAGGCCGGGGAAGTCGCGCACGACCGGGATGAGGAAGCGCGGGTCGGCGTTCTCGTTCATCGAGCCGGGGAAGGAGCTGGTGCCGCAGTGCACGACGAGCGGGACGCCCCGCTCCTCGAGCACCTGGTACGCCGGGTAGAGAGCCGCGTCGTCGCAGCGGAACCCGCCGTGCACCGGGTGCAGCTTCAGCGCGGCGGCGCCGAGGTCGAGCTGCCGCCGCACCTCCTCGGCGAGCGGGAAGTGCAGGTGCGGGTTGACGTTGGCGACCGGGCGGAACCTGGCCGGGTTGTGCTCGACGATCGGCAGCAGGTCCTCGAAGGACTGCATGCCGGTCGCCTTGGGGCTGTACTCGCAGAACAGCAACGCCACGTCCACGCCCTGAGCGGCGAAGATCTCATCCAGGCGGGCCGGGCGCGGCCTGCCGTCCCCGTCCCAGGCGTCCTCCATGAGGCCGTGCTCGCCGAAGTCGCGGGCCCACGTCAGCCAGGCCGGCTTGAGGGTGCCCAGCACGGGGATGTGCACGTGCGCGTCGATGAGTCGCATGCCATCGATCATGACCGGTCCGCCACCATGGGCGTGTCGACACCGATGCGGCCCGTCTTGCTCGAACCGCCGGGCGCGCCGATCGGCGCGTCGCGCCCCGGCAGCACCTCGGCGAAGAAGCGGCGGTTGTCCTCGACGAAGCCGGCGTGCTCGGGGTCGACCCGCCGGTCCTGGCTGATCGCCTCGACGGGGCACACGGGCTCGCACGCGCCGCAGTCGATGCACTCCTTGGGGTTGATGTAGAGCTTGCGGTCCCCCTCGTAGATGCAGTCGACCGGGCACTCCTCGACGCAGGACTTGTCCATGACGTCGATGCAGGGTGCGGCGATGACGTACGGCATGTGAGAACTCCTGACTAGACCGGGGCGGGGTTGTCGGTCGAGTGCCCCGGGAAGAGCTGGGCGGCGGGGTCGATGTGCACCGCGGCGTTGTTGACGGCCGTCGCCACCTCGCCGAACCCGACCGCGATCAGCCGCACCTTGCCGTCGTAGTCGGCGATGTCGCCGGCGGCGAAGATGCCGGGCACGTTGGTGCGCATCGCCGAGTCGACGACCAGGTGGCGGTTGTCGTGCAGGTCGAGCCCCCATTCGCGGAGCGGCCCCAGGTTGGCGGTGAAGCCGAGGGCCGCGACGAGCCGCTCGCACGGCAGGGTCTCCCCCGTGCTCAGCTCGACGCGTTCCAGCCGGTCGCCGCCGTGGGCGGCGGTGACCTGGGCGTTGGTGACGATCTCCACGGGCGAGGCCTTGAGCCGCTCGACCGAGCCGTGGTGGGCGCGGAACGCGGCACGGCGGTGCACGAGCGTGACGCTCCGCGCGATGGGGTGGAGCATGAGCGCCCAGTCCACGGCGCTGTCGCCGCCGCCGACGACGACCACGTCCTTGCCCGCGTAGTCCGCGCCGTCGGGCACGAAGTACGCAAGGCCCCTGCCGAGGAACTCCTCGCCGGCCGGGAGCGGGCGCGGCGTGAAGGTGCCGATGCCGCCCGTCACGACGACCGCCCGGGCGGTGATCTCTGTTCCGCCGCTGGTCTTCACCACCAGCAGGCCACCGGGCGCGTGCTCGAGCCGCTGGGCCTCCTCGCCGAGCACGTACGCCGGCTGGTACGGCGCCGCCTGCTCCACCAGATTGGCGATGAGCTGCCGGCCGGAGACGGCGGGGAACCCGGCGATGTCGTAGATCTGCTTCTCCGGGTACATGGCGCTGACCTGCCCGCCGACCTGGCTGAGCGAGTCGGCGACCGCGGTGCGCAGCCCGCGCACGCCGGCGTAGTAGGCGCCGAACAGGCCGACCGGGCCCGCCCCGACGATCAGCACGTCGACGTCGATCACGCTCATCCCGCCACCTCCTGGTGGGCGAGGAGCTCGCGGACCTTGAACCGCTGGATCTTGCCGGTCGCCGTCTTGGGCAGCTGCTCGAGGAAGACCACCTGCCGGGGGCGTTTGAACGAGGCCAGCCCGTCGCGGCACCACTGGACGAGCTCCTCGGCGGTGACCTCTCCCCGGGTGACGACGCACGCGACCGGCTTGTCGAGCCCGTGCTCGTCCGCCACGCCCACCACGGCCGCCTCCTCGACCTGCGGGTGCTCGAGCAGGCGGCTCTCGACCTCGGCCGGGGAGACCCAGATGCCGCCCGCCTTGAGCAGGTCGTTGCTGCGGCCCAGGCAGGTGTAGTAACCGTCGGGCGCCCGCACGTAGGTGTCGCCGGTGTTGAGCCACTCGCCCGCGAACACGGCGCGGCTGGCCTCGGTGCGCCGCCAGTAGCCCAGGGCGATGGACTCCCCGCGTACGTGCAGCGCCCCCGGCACGCCGTCGGGCACTCGCGTGCCTTCGGCGTCGCGCAACTCGATGTCGTAGCCGGGCACCGGCACGCCCGTCGTGCCGGGGCGCACCTCGCCGGGCCGGTTCGACAGGAAGATGTGCAGCGCCTCGGTGGAGCCGATGCCGTCGATGATCTCGACGCCGAAGCGCCCGGTGAACCTCTCCTGCAGCGGCGCGGGCAGGGCCTCCCCCGCCGAGGCGGCCAGGCGTACCGAGGTGAAGGTGTCCTCCGGCAGGTCGGCGGCGAGCAGCGCGGCGTAGAAGGTGGGAACGGCGAAGAACAACGTCGGCCGGTCCGCGGCCATGCGCGAGGCCGTCACGGCGGGGGTGGGGCGGCGCGGCTCCAGCACCGTCGTGGCCCCGGCGGAGAGCGGGAAGAACATCGAGTTGCCGATGCCGTAGGCGAAGAAGAGCTTGGCGATGGAGAAGCAGACGTCACCGGGACCGATGCCGAGCACCTGGTCGCCGTAGGTCTGGCAGACGTGCCGGATGTTGGCGTGGCGGTGCATGGCGCCCTTGGGCACGCCGGTGGTGCCGGAGGTGTAGAGCCACAGGGCCCAGGAGTCCTCCAGGGTGACGGCGGGCTCGCGCGACCGGCCTTCGCCCGCTTTGAGCAGCTCCGCCCACGTCAGGGACGGGCTGTCCGGCGGCGCGTCGCCGTCCCACACCAGATGGCGCACCTCGGGCGCCGCGGTGAGGGCCTCCCGGACCTGGGGGGCGTAGTCGGCGCTCGCCACGACCACGGCGGCGCCGGAGTCGGCGATGATCGCGCCGAGCTCCTTCGCCCCCAGCATGGTGGAGACCGGCACGGCCACGAACCCGCCGCAGAAGGCGGCGAGGATCCCGGCGAACATGGGCACGTCGTCGTTGGTGACGAACACGACGCGGTCGTCGCGCCGCAGGCCGAGAGAGCGCAGCCCGGCGGTGACGGTCCCGACGAGCTCCGAGAGCTCGGCGTAGGTGAGCGTGGCGGCGCCGCGCACGGCCACCCGGCCGCCGTGGCCCTCCCGCACGTGGCGGTGGACGAGCCACCTTCCCGCGTTGAACTCGGTCATGGTCAGACCCGCCCGAGGTCGTAGTCGCCCTTGCGGCCGGTGCCGTAGCGGCGCAGGGCGCCGTCGGGGCCGGAGGCGTTCGGCCGGATGAAGATCCAGTTCTGCCAGGCGGTGAGCCGCCCGAAGATCTTCGTCTCCAGCGTCTCGGGGCCGACGAAGCGGTGGTTGGCCTCCATGCCGGTCAGCGCGTCAGGCGACAACGAGGCGCGTTCCTCCAGAACGATCCGCAACTCCTCTTCGAAGTCGATGTCGTCCAGGGCCAGCGTGACCAGGCCGAGCTCCACCGCGGCGGCCGCGTCGAGCGGCTCACCGAGCCTGGCGCGCACGGCCTGCAGGTCGTCGTCGTGTCCCCAGAAGCGCGATTGCAGGCGGGACAGGCCGTTGCCCATCGGATAGTCGCCGTCGTTGGACAGGGTGAGCACGATGGTGGCGGGGACAGGGGGCGGTGGGGCGTAGCCATGGAGGGGAAGCGCTGCATCGTCGTCGCGGTCTTCGTAGACGCCCTCCAGCATGTACTGCCGGTCGGCGGCCAGGGCCAGCTCGGCCAGCAGCCCGGCGAAGGCCGTCCCCGGCTCGATGACGGCGATGAGGCTGCGGCTGGTGACGTCGAGGCGCTTGAGCGTGCGCTTGTAGTAGTGGCGCACCTCGTTGACGAACCAGTCGCCGGCCATCTCGCGCAGCTGGGCGTCGTAGGCCAGCACCCGCTCGTGGTCGCCTGCCGCACGCAGCACCCAGATGCCCAGGTCCAGCTCGTTGGTCCGCAGGTGCAGGATGAGGTCGTCCAGCGCCCGCGTCACGGCGAGCGGCCAGTAGTCGGCGCCCTGGGCCGCGGGGTCGGCCGGCGGGGCGTCGTGGGGGCCGGTCACGGTGATCTCGACAAGGCGGCCGGCCCGGTCGATCCGCGCCGACAGGTACGGGTAGGTGATCGTGTCACCCTCGTCCTTGCGGTCGAGCGGCGTCAGCGCCACGCCCTTCGCCCCCGAGGGCCGCCGGGACGTCGCCGCGGCTGCCGCGGCGCGCCTGGCGACCTCCTCGTCCAGGGCGTTACGCGGGACGGACGCGTCCACCAGGCCCCACTCCACAGCCGTGCGGCCGCGGAACCCCTCGGACTTGGTGGCGAAGAGGTCGGCGCGGTCCTTGCGCACGTGGCGCTTGTCCACGACGCGGGTCAGGCCGCCGGTGCCGGGCAGCACGCCGAGCAGGGGAACCTCGGGCAGGGACACAGCGGATGATCCGTCGTCGACGAGGACGATCTGGTCGCAGGCCAGCGCCAGCTCGTAGCCGCCGCCCGCGGCGGTGCCGTTGAGCGCGGCGATCCACGTCTGGCCGGAGTGCTCGGTCGCGTCCTCGATGCCGTTGCGGGTCTCGTTGGTGAACTTGCAGAAGTTGACCTTCCAGGCGTGCGTGGACTGGGCCAGCATCCTGATGTTCGCCCCGGCGCAGAACATCCGCTCCAGGCCGCCGGTCACCACGACCGCCTTGACCTCCGGGTGCTCGAAGCGCAGCCGCTGGACGAGGTCGTAGAGCTCGATGTCGACGCCGAGGTCGTAGGAGTTCATCTTGAGCTCGTAGCCGGGGACCAGGCCGCCGTGCTCGTCCACGCGCAGCGTGACGGTGGCCACCGCCCCGTCCACCTCGAGCTTCCAGTGACGGTAGCGGTCCGGGGAGGTCGCGAAGCGGACCACCGGCGGAGCCGAATGCGTTGTTTCACTCAATGCGCGCTCCAGGAGGCGAAGGGGGCTTGCGTCTTCAATGTTCGACGTTTCGCAGATGTATCGTCAAGTGTTTGTAGCATTTTGGGAGACTGGGCTCGCCCTACGCGCAGGGTTGCCTAACCTGGCAGAATGCGCGTCACCAGCGAGTCGAAGCACAGGAGGGCAGACGTGGCCCCGCGCGAAGCGCGCACGGAGAACGGCCGGGCGGCCGATCGGCGCCCGACCGGCGCCAGCGCCCGCTCGCTCCTGCTGACGGTCCTCGGCGAGTTCGTGCTGCCGCGCAGCGGCGAGGTCTGGACGGGCACCCTCGTCACCGCGCTCGGTGCCCTCGGCATCGAGGAGAAGTCCGCGCGCCAGGCCCTGTCCCGCACCGCGGCCGAAGGCCTGCTCACGTCGGTGCGACACGGCCGCAAGGTGCGCTGGAACCTGACCGAGGCCGGCGACCGGCTGCTGCGCGAGGGCACCGAACGCATCTACGGCTTCATGCGCGGGCCGCACGCCTGGGACGGCCGCTGGCTCGTCCTCACGGCCGGGGTGCCGGAGACCCAGCGCCAGCTGCGCCACCGCCTGCGCACCAAGCTCACCTGGCTCGGGCTCGGCTCGCCCTCCCCCACGCTCTGGATCGTCCCCGACGTCTCCAAGGAGGCCGCGGTCAGGGACGTCATCCACGAGCTCGACCTCACCGACCGCGCCTACGCCTGGACCGGTCCGTCGGCGAGCATCGGCGACGCCGCCAAGCTGATCAACGCGGCGTGGGACCTCGACGACGTGGAGAAGCGCTACCTGGCCTTCATCGAACGGTTCGAGGGCCTCGCCGCCGAGTCCGACCGCGACGCGTTCGTCCACCAGGTGCTGCTCATCCAGGAGTGGCGGCGCTTCCCGTTCCTCGACCCCGACCTGCCGGCCGAGCTGCTCGAGCACGACTGGCCCGGGCCACGGGCGGCGGCCGTCTTCCACGACCGGCACAACCGGTGGCACCGGCGTGCCCAGGCCGAGTGGGACCGCATGGACGAGGGCGCCGCCGCCCGTTCCTGACCGCCGCCCGTTCCTGACCGCCGCCGGTTCCTGACCGCCGCCCATCCTGACCGCCGCCCGCTCCTGGACGAGGCCGTTCCTAGAGGAGCCCCTCGTCGGCCAGGTGCACGTAGTCGAACTCGACCGGCTGGTCGTTGATGCCGGTCTTCGGCGGGGCGATCCAGCCGGCGAACTTGCCGTACTCGTACTCGGGGACCATCAGGCTGGCCACCTTCTCGCGGTCTTCGGGCGTGGGCAGCCACTCGTCGGCGCGGGCCTGCCAGGAGGCCTCGTCGACGACCTCGCCCTGCGGGGTGAGGTGGTGTCCGGCGTACACGCCGACCTTGCGGTTGAAGCCCTCGTGCGGCAGGTAGAGCCGTTCGCTGAGGCCGGCGTCCTCCAGCGCCTGGTTCCAGCGGCGTATGCCGTTGGCGCAGTCGGCGACGTACTCGTCGCGCAGGTCGAGGTTGAGCGCGCTGAGCATCGGCACCGTCTTCGTCTTGATCTGGCCGTCCTCGACGTAACGCAGCTCGCGGGTGGCGTCCAGCAGCACGTGGTCGTCCTTGCGCCGGGTCTCCATCCACCTGCCCTTCAGGCCGGAGCTGTAGTAGTTGCCGGCATTGGTGGACTGCTCCGAGCCGAACAGGTCCATCGACACCGAGAACTGGAAGTTCAGGTACTTCTGGATGATGTCCAGGGGGATGCCGCCGTGCGGGTGGATGTCGGCCGTCTCGTGCTCCTTCATGAGCTCGGCGGTGCGCTCCAGGACCCGCTGCACGCCGGTGGTGCCCACGAACATGTGGTGGGCCTCCTCCTTCAGCATGAACTCGCAGGTACGCGCGAGCGGGTCGAACGCCGACTCCTTCAACGTGCCGAGCTGATACTTGCCGTCCCGGTCGGTGAAGTAGGTGAACATGAAGAACTGCAGCCAGTCCGTGGTCTCCTCGTTGAACGCGCCGAGGATGCGCGGCGCGTCGAGGTCGCCCGAGTTGCGCTTGAGCAGCTGCTCGGCCTCCTCGCGCCCCTCCCTGCCGAAGTAGGCGTGCAGGAGGTAGACCATCGCCCACAGGTGGCGGCCCTCCTCCACGTTGACCTGGAAGAGGTTGCGCAGGTCGTAGATGCTGGGCGCGGTGTGGCCGAGGACGCGTTGCTGCTCGACGGAGGCGGGCTCGGTGTCGCCCTGCACGACGATCAGGCGCATCAGGTCGGCCCTGTGCTCGCCGGGCACCTCCTGCCAGGCCGGCTCGCCCTTGTGCTTGCCGAAGTTGACCTTGCGGTCGGGGTCCCGCTCGGCCAGGAAGATGCCCCAGCGGTATTCGTCCATGGGGACGTGGTCGAAGTGCGCCCACCCGTCGCGGCCCACCGCCACGGCGGTGCGCAGGTAGACGTCCTTGGTCGGCAGGGCCGGGCCGAGCTGCTTCCACCAGTCGAGGAACTTCGGCTGCCAGCCTTCGAGCGCGCGCTGCAGGCGGCGGTCACCGGCCAGGTTGACGTTGTTGGGGATGCGCTCGCTGTAGTCGACCCGGCTGAGGGGGCCGCTGGGCGAGGGGGCGGCGCCGGTGCGGGAGTCGGTGCTCATCGCTGCTCTCCTGTCTGCATGTCTCTGTTGACGATCGCGTCGAGAATCTCTGGGCCGCCCTGGAGTGCGGTGCGCTGGAGGTGGGCGTGCACGGCACGCAGCCCGCCCTCCTCCTCGCCGCCGCCGGCGCGGCCCGGCCCGCCGTGGACGAGCTGCGGCATGGGCGTGCCGTGCCCGGTGGACTCCCCCGCGCTGTCGCGGTCGAGCACCAGGAGGCGGCCGTGGTGGGCGGCCGCGCCGAGCACGACCTGCCGCACGAAGTCGGTGTCGTGGGAGACCACCGAGCCGGCCAGGGACCCCTCGCCGCGGGCGATCAGCTCGTGCAACTCGGGGATGCCGCGGTAGGGCATGAGCGTGCTCACCGGTCCGAACGCCTCCACCTCGTGCGGCTCGGGACGGTCCACGTCGTCGGCGCGTAGCAGCAGCGGCGACAGGAACGCGCCGCGTTCGGCGTCGGCGCCGACGACCTCGACCTTGTGCGGGTCGCCGTACACGATGGATCCGGCCTCGCGAGCTCCGGTGAGCCGGGCGACGGCGGCGCGTACGTCGTCGCGCTGCGCGAGGCCGACGAGAGCGCCCATCGTCACGCCTTCGGCGCCGGGCGCGCCCACGACGACCCGCGCCAGCCTGGCCTCGACCGCCTCGGACACCGCGTCCATGAGGTGGGCGGGCACGAACGCGCGCCGGATGGCGGTGCACTTCTGCCCGGCCTTGACCGTCATCTCGGTGACAAGGGCATCGGCGAACAGGTCGAACTCCGGCTCCCCCGGCACGGCGTCCGGGCCGAGGACCGAGCAGTTGAGCGAATCGGCCTCGGCGTTGAAGCGTGCCGAGCGGCGCGTGACGGCCGGGTCGGCCCGCAGCCTGGCAGCCGTGGCCGCCGACCCGGTGAACCCGATGTGGTCCTGACCGCCGAGCAGGTCGAGCAGGCCGGGGACGCCTCCCGCGACGAGCTGGATCGCGCCGGGCGGCAACGTGCCGGCGATGATGCGCACGGCCTGGGCGGCGATGTACGCGGTCGGGGTGGCCGGCTTGACGATCGTCGGCAGCCCGGCGAGCAGCGCGGGGGCGAGCTTCTCCAGCATGCCCCACACCGGGAAGTTGAAGGCGTTGATCTGCAGGGAGATCCCGCGTGGCGTGGTGAGGACGTGCCGGCCCGCGAACGTGCCGCCCTTGCCGAGCGGGATCGGGTCGTCCTCGACGATCAGCGTGTGATCGGGCAGGCCCTTGCGGGCGAGGCTCGCGTAGACCAGGGCCGTGCCGATGCCGCCGTCCACGTCGACCGCGGCGTCCCGTCGGGTGGCGCCGGCTCGCGCCGACAGGTCGTACAGCTCCTGCTTGCGTTCCTGCAGCGCCAGCGCGGCGGCCTTGAGGGCGGCGGCCCGCTGCGGGAAGGTCAGCTCGCCGAGCGATGCCAGGCCGGTGCGCCGTGCGTACGCCACCGCGGCGGCCAGGTCGAGCCCTTCGCTGGTGACCCGGGTGACGATCTCGCCGGTGACCGCGTCGGCGACCGGCGTGCCTTTGCCGGCGCCGGTGCGCCAGGAGCCTTCGAGATAACTCGGCAACGTCATGCGTCACTCCAGTCGTAGAAGCCCTTGCCGGTCTTGCGTCCGAGACGGCCCTGCTCGACGAGCCGGACGAGCAGGTCCGGCGGGGCGAAGCGGGGGCCCAGCTCACGTTCGAGGTAGCGGGCGATGCCCAGCCGGACGTCCAGGCCGACGAGGTCGGTGAGGCGCAGTGGTCCGATCGGGTGGCCGTAGCCGAGCGTCATCGCGGCGTCGATGTCCTCGGCCGTGGCGACGCCGGACTCGACCATGCGGATCGCCTCCAGGCCGAGGATGACGCCCAGCCTGCTGCTGGCGAAGCCGGGCGAGTCGCGGACGACCACGGCGGTCTTGCCGATCTCCTCCACCCACGCCACGGCGCGGTCCCGCAGGGCCGGTTCGGTGGCGGAGGCGATCACCACCTCGACGAGCCTGCTCGCCGGGACGGGGTTGAAGAAGTGCAGCCCGAGGAAACGTCCGGGCCGGGCGAGCGCCTCGGCGAGGGTGCCGAGCGAGATGCTGCTGGTGTTGGAGGCGATGACCGCCTCCGGCTCGACCGCGTCCTCGACGGCGCGGAGTGTGACGAGCTTGAGATCGAGGTCCTCGGGCACCGCCTCGATCACCAGCCCGCATCCGGCCAGGCCGGCGGGGCCGGTGACCGGGTGCAGGCGGGTCATCGGCTCGTCGGCGTCCTCGATCAGGCCACGCTCGGCGCTGGCCCGGACGGCGCGGGCCACCCGGTCGCGGGCGGCGGTCGCGGCCTTCTCGTCGCGCTCCACCAGTGTGATCTCACAACCGGCCAGCAGGAGGGCGTGGGCGATGCCGGCGCCCATGCGCCCGCCGCCTACCACGCCGCACCGGTCCGGCAACGTCCGGGTCATCGCAATCCTCCGCTCACATCCCAAACTTGCCACACTTTCATCGCGTTGCGAAAGACATATGTAGCAGATTGTGTTGACGCAACGCCGGGCCACACCAGCGTGACCTGCATCGACACGCTAAGCCAGATTCAACTGGGAGCCGAGAGGAACCACCGGGACGATCCACACATGACGTCTCGCAGCTCAACGAGGTATCGATTTGTTACAGACTCTTGACGCCACAACACCCATCTGTGGATTCTGTGCCCACCGTGTCAGCGCACTGACGCCGACGTCATCCCCCGGGAGCCGCACATGGGTGTTCTCTCCACTGTTTTCCATACGCTACGACCCGGCACCGCCGTCGTCCTGCTCGCGCTGTCGGGTTGTGCGGGTTCGAGCCTGACCCAGTCCGGCGGCGAGTCGACCGCGGGACCCGTGAAGATAGGTTTGCTGGTTCCGCTGTCGGGGGTCTACGCCCCGCTCGGCGAGGACATGCGCAATGGATTCCAGTTCTACCTTGACCAGCACAGCGGCAAGCTGGGCGGGCGCACCGTCGAGGTCGTGGCCGCCGACGAGGGCGAAGGGCCGCAGACCGGCGTGCCCGCCGCGCAGAAGCTGGTGACCCAGGATCAGGCCACCGCGGTCGTCGGGGTGGTCAACTCCGCCACCGCGCTCGGCCTGCGGGACTTCTTCCACGAGTCCAAGAAGCTGCTGCTGATCGCCAACGCCGGCGCCAACGACATCACCGGCGCGAGCAAGTCCGACTACGTCTGGCGTACGAGCTTCTCCAACGGCAAGGTCGCGGCCGCGCTCGGCCCCGAGGTGGCCAAGGAGGCCGACGGCGGCGTGTACCTCATCGCCGCCGACTACGCCGCGGGCAAGGAGATGATCGCCGGGTTCCGCAAGACGTTCGAGGCGGCCGGCGGCAAGGTCGCCGGCGAGAAGTACACACCGTTCGGCAAGACCCAGGACTTCCAGCCGTTCCTGTCGGCGATCCGCGGCTCCGGCGCCAAGGCCGTCTACAGCTTCTACGCGGGTGCCGAGGCGGTCAACTTCGTCAAGCAGTACCGGCAGTTCGGGCTGGCCGACAAGACGCCCCTGTACGCCACGGGCTTCCTCACCGAGGGCGGCGTGCTCGACGCGCAGGGCGAGGCAGCGGTCGGCGTGAAGACCTCCCTGCACTACTCCACCGAGCTGGACACCCCGCGCAACAAGGAGTTCGTGGCCGCCTACCGCAAGGCCTACAACGAAGCGCCCACGGTGTACGCGGTGCAGGCCTACGACGCCGCGGCCGTGCTCGACAAGGCCCTCGCGAACGCGCCCACCGGGAGCGGCGACGAGCTGGTCAAGGCGCTGGGCTCGGTCGGCCCCGTCGACAGCCCCCGTGGCCAGTGGAGCTTCGACGCCAACCACGACCCCCAGCAGACGTACTACCTGCGCGAGGTCAAATCCAGCGGCGGCGCCGTCGTCAACGCGGTCGCCGGACCGCTCAGCGGGGCCCCATGACCGGGCACCTGGTCAGCGTGCTCAACGGGCTGGCGATGGGCTCGCTGCTGTTCGCGATCGCGCTCGGGTTGTCCCTGGTGTTCGGCATGATGGACGTGCTCAACCTGGCGCACGGCGCGGTCTACCTGGTCGGCGCCTACGTCGCGGTGGCGCTGGTCGCCGACGGCGCCGGCCTGGGGGCCTTCGTCCTGGCGGTGCTGCTCGCCGCCGGGTTGGGGGCCCTGCTGGGCGGCGTGCTCGCGGGCCTGACCAGGGCCACGCCGCACCATCTCGACCAGGCCCTGCTCACGCTCGGCGTCTCCCTCGTGGTCGCCGAGCTGTTGTCGATCTTCTTCGGCAACGACGTGCACTCCATCGCCGCGCCCGCCCCCGTCGCGGGGAGCGTCGTCGTGTTCGGCGAGACCTACCCGGTCTACCGGCTGCTGGTGATCGGGTTCGGGGTGGTGCTGGCGGTCGCCGTCTACGTCCTGGTCGAGCGGAGCGTCCTCGGCTCGGTGATCCGCGCGACGGTCGCCGACCGCAGCATGGTGTCGGCGCTCGGCATCAACACCGGACGGGTATTGGTGGGGGTGTTCGCGGCAGGGGCCGCCCTGGCGGCGGTCGGCGGGGTGCTGGCCGGGCCGATCCTGGGCGCCCAGCCGGGGCTGGACGAGAAGGTGTTGCTGCTGGCGCTGGTCGTGGTGGTCATCGGCGGCCTCGGCTCGGTCCGCGGTGCGTTGCTCGGCGCCGTCCTCATCGGGCAGGTGCAGGCACTCGGCACCTCGTTGCTGCCGGAGTACGCCTCCTTCCTGATCTTCGCCGCGATGGGTCTGGTGCTCCTGCTGCGCCCGGCCGGTCTGCTGCCCACCGGCGGGGCGGTGCGCGCGTGAAGGTCACTACCACCATGGAACCGACGGAGACCGTGGCCCCCGAGGTGACCCGCTCCTCGCCGCGCAAGGCGGCGCTCGTCATCGCCGTCCTCGCGGTGCTGGTGGCGGCGCCGATGGTGCTCGGGGCCTACCCGGTGACCACGATGACGCGGATGCTGGCCTTCGCGGTGCTGGTGCTCAGCGTCGACCTGCTGACCGGGGTCGCGGGCCTGCCCACGCTCGGTCAGGCCGCCTACTTCGGCGTCGGCGCCTACACGGCCGTGCTCATCGGCCTCCACGTCACCTCGGACGCGATGGTGCAGGTGGTCGCCGGGCTCGCGGCCGGATTGATCGCCGCGGCCGCCACCGGGTGGGTCGCCGTACGGGCCCGGGGCATCGTCTTCCTCATGCTGACGCTGGCCATCGGCGAGTCGGTGCATCAGGTGGCCGACACCTGGTCGGCCGTGGGCGGCAGCAACGGCCTGGCGGGGATGCCGCCGATCAGCCTGTTCGGCGCTCCGCTGCTCGCCAGCGGGTTCGTCTACTGGTGGGTGCTGGCGGTGGCTGTCGTCCTCTTCGCGGGGGTGG
Source organism: Nonomuraea polychroma (assembly GCF_004011505.1). Taxonomy (NCBI): domain Bacteria; kingdom Bacillati; phylum Actinomycetota; class Actinomycetes; order Streptosporangiales; family Streptosporangiaceae; genus Nonomuraea; species Nonomuraea polychroma. The sequence goes on along the minus strand of NZ_SAUN01000001.1, from coordinate 1,149,953 downwards.
CGCTGGTCGTCCGGTCCCCGTACGGCAGGACGCTGCGCGGCGTGCGCGACAACGAGGCCCGGATGCGGGCGCTCGGCTACCGTCCGGCGCTCGCCAGGTACGGCGTGTTCTGCCTGGCAGGAGCCGTCGCGGGAGCGGGCGGCGCGTTGTGGGTGGCGCAGGCGCGGTTCGTCTCACCCGGGGACCTGGGCTTCGAGGTCGCGGCGCTCGCCCTGCTCAGCGTCGTCATGGGCGGGGCCGGCAGCCTGTGGGGGCCGTGCCTGGGCGCGGCCATCGTGCTGCTGGTACGCGACAACCTGTCGGCCTCCATCGACGGGCACGGCCCGCTGGTGCTGGGCCTGCTGTTCGCCGCCGTCGTCTTCATCATGCCGCGCGGGCTGGCCGGCGCCGGAAAGGGCCGCAGAAAGGAGCGCCCGTCGTGACGCCTCTCCTGGAGCTGCGGGGCCTCACCCGCGCCTACGGCTCGCTCACCGCCGTGGATCAGGTGGACCTGGCGGTGTCGCCGGGCGAGCGGCACGCCCTCATCGGGCCGAACGGCGCAGGCAAGTCGACGTTGTTCGCGACCGTGGCGGGCACGTTGCCGGCCACCGGCGGGAGCGTGCTGTTCGACGGCCAGGACGTCACGGCCCTGCCCGAGTCCGAGCGGGCCCGGCGCGGGCTGCTGCGCACCTACCAGCATTCCAGCCTCTTCCTGGACTGCTCGGTGCTGGACAACGTCGCACTCGCCGTCCAGCGCGTCCACCGGGTGGCGCACCGCTTCGACCGGGCGGCGCGGCGCTTCCGGCGCACCGAGGCCGAGGCACGCCACCACCTGGAATCGGTCGGGCTGGCCGGGCGGGCCGGCGACCGGGCCTCCGCCCTGTCCCACGGCGAACGCCGTCAGCTCGAAGTGGCGATGGTGCTCGCCGCGCAGCCGTCTCTCGTCATGTTCGACGAGCCGACCGCGGGCATGTCCGCGGCCGAGACCGAACGCTTCGCGGCGCTGGTGGAGCGGCTGCCGGACGACCTGACCCTGCTCATCGTCGAGCACGACCTCGACGTGGTGTTCCGCCTCGCCGACCGGGTCACCGTCCTGCATCTCGGGCGGGTCCTGGCCACCGGCACCCCGCGGGAGATCCAGTCCGACGACGAGGTGCGGCGCGCCTATCTCGGCTCGGCCAGAGCCGACGAGCTTTTCACGGGAGGTCTCTGATGACGGACGTGCTGACCGTGCGCGACCTGCGGGCAGGCTATGCGGGCAGCACGGTGCTCGACGGCGTGGACTTCACCGTGCCCGCCGGCGGCGTCGTGGCGCTGCTGGGCCGCAACGGCGCCGGCAAGAGCACCTTCGTGCACACCGTCATGGGCATGCTCAAGCCGTACTCCGGCAGCATCCGCCTCGGCGACCGGGAGCTCGCCGGGGCGCCCGCGCACGTTGTCGCCCGCAGCGGCGTGGCGATCGTCCCCCAGGGCCGCCGCGTGTTCGCGCCGCTCACCGTGGCGGAGAACCTGCGCATCGCGTCCGTGCGCGGACGGGACGGCTGGACGCCGGAGCGGGTCTACGAGCTGATGCCGCGGCTCGCCGAGCGCCGCGGCAACCGCGGCGACCAGTTGTCCGGCGGCGAGCAGCAAATGCTGGCTATCGGCCGCGCGCTGCTGCGCAACCCCCGTCTGCTGCTGCTCGACGAGCCGTCCGACGGCCTCGCGCCCGCGGTCGTCGACCAGGTCGCCGAGTTGCTGGAGCAGCTGCGCGGCGAGGGCATCGCGGCCGTGCTCGTGGAGCAGGACCTGCACCTGGCCTTCCGCCTGGCGGACGAGGTGGCGGTCATGCAGAAGGGGCGCATCGTGCACCGGAGCCCGACCGCCGATTTCCGGGCGGACCGCGCCCGCGCCCATGCCCTCCTCGGCGTCGGCTGACCGACGTCCATCTGGCTTCACCGGAGGTCGCCGTGAGGATCAGTCCAAGCCTGCGTCCTGAGATCGCGCTGTCGTGGCGGCGCTGCGAGATGAGCGGTCTCGGACCGGGGGCGCCCGACCTCCGCATCGAGCCGGACGAGGTCGACCCGCGCAGCCGGCTCGTCGCCGCCGCCCAGCCGGTGCTGGAGCACCTGGCCGAACAGCTCGGCGACGCGGACTACTGCGTCATCCTCGCAGACCGGGAGTCCCGGCTGGTGGACGTGCCCATCGGAGCACGTACGCTCCGCGGCCGGCTGGAGGCGCTGGGCGTGGTGACCGGCGGGGTCTTCATGGAGGAGACCACCGGGACGAACTCGATCGCCACGGTGTACGAGCTACGCCACGGCCTCGCGGTGCACGGTGAGGAGCACTACCTGGAGCCGTTCAAACGGTTCAGCTGCTACGGCCATCCGATCAGGCATCCGGCGACCCGCAGGCTGGAAGGCGTGCTGGACATCACCTGCCTGGCCGAGAACGACTCCCCGCTGCTGGGCCCGTTCCTCGCCCGGGCGGCCAGCGACATCGAGGAGCGGCTGCTGCTCAGCGCGCGCCGGGCCCAGCAGCACATGCTCGCCGCCTTCCAGGCGGCCGCGGCCGGACGCACCCGCCCGGTGCTGGTGCTCGGCGAGGGCGTGGTGCTGGCGAACCCCGCGGCCGCGGAGCTCCTCGACCCGATCGACCACCTGCGGCTGCGCGAGCTGGCGGCCGACCTCGGGCGCCGGCACAGAAGCGAGGAGCGCGGGATCGAACTGTCGTCGGGACGTCACCTGCACGTACGGCTCCAGGCCATCGCCTCCACGGACGGAACCCTGTTCGAGTTCACCGATCCCGGCCACGCCCGGCCGGTCCTCGTCTCGCGGCCGCAGGCACCGGCGAGCACCTCGGTCTACATCGGCGGGGAGCCGGGGACGGGGCGGACGACCACGGCACGGTCGCTGGCCGGGGAGACCGCGATCCCCGGGTATACGAGCACGGCACGCCCGCCGGCCGGGACCGGGATCGCCACGTTCGACGCCTCGGAGGCCGCCGTCCGGGGCGAGGCCGCCTGGCTGGCCGACCTGGAGCGGAGCACCGGCCTTCTGCTCGTGGAAGACGCCCATGTGCTGCCCGATGCCTGCGCGGTCCGGCTGCGACGGCTCATCGAGCGAGCCGGGCGGCGGATCGTGCTGACCGGGGCGCCGTTCGCCGAGCTCGCCGGGGGCGCGGCCGCGCTCGCGGCCGAGTGCGCGTCCCGGGTCGAGCTGGCTGCACTGCGGGACCGTACCGGAGAATTGCCGGGGCTGGTGCGGGCCATGCTCGACGACCTCGGGGTGGGTGACCGGGTACGCTTCACGCCGGCCGCGCTGGCGGCCCTGGCCGCGCACCCGTGGCCGGGCAACCTGCGCGAGCTGCGCACGGTGCTCCGCGCGGTCGTGGCGCACCGCTCGGCCGGTGACGTGACACCGCGCGACCTGCCCGAGAGGTACCAGGTCAGCCCCCGGCTGCGGCGGATGACGCCGTTGGAGCGGGCCGAGCACGACGCCATCGCCGCCGCGCTGCGTGAGCACGACGGCAACAAGCTGCGTACCGCGCAGCAGCTCGGCATCAGCCGGACGACGCTCTACAACCGCATGCGCGCCCTGAAGATCACCGTGTCCAATAGTTGAACACCGCACCCGGCGCACGCCGTCTTATTTTTCCGGTGAGAAACCCACCGGCAAAGGAGTCGTAACGTGCGCATCACCGCGGCACTGACCGAGACCAAAGGCGCTCCCTTCGCCCTCACCCCACTCGAACTGGACGACCCGCGGCCGGGCGAGGTGGTCGTCCGGATGGTGAGTTCCGGCGTCTGCCACACCGACCTGATCGTCCGCGACCAGTGGTACCCGGTGCCCCTGCCCGCGGTGCTCGGCCACGAGGGCGCGGGCGTCGTGGAGGCCGTCGGCGACGGCGTCACCTACGTCGCTCCCGGCGACCACGTTGTGCTCACGTTCAACTCCTGTGGCGCGTGCCGCATGTGCGACCAGGGCCGTCCGGCGTACTGCGACCAGTTCTTCGCCTGCAACTTCGCGGGCTCACGCGCCGACGGCAGCACCCCGCTGCACCGGGAATCCGGCGGTGTGCACGGCGTCTTCTTCGGCCAGTCGGCGTTCGCGACCTACGCCCTGGCCACCGAGCGCAACGTCGTCAAGGTGGACCAGGACGCGCCGCTGGAGCTGCTCGGCCCGCTGGGGTGCGGCATCCAGACCGGCGCGGGCGGCGTGCTCAATTCGCTCAAGCCGCCGGCGGGCAGCAGCATCGCGGTCTTCGGCGCGGGCTCGGTCGGCATCAGCGCCGTCATGGCCGCCGTCGTCGCCGGCTGCACCACCATCGTCGCCATCGACCTGAACGACCAGCGACTGGAGCTGGCCGAGCAACTGGGCGCCACCCACGTGATCAACGCCGCCGCGGGCGACACGGTGCAGCGGCTGCGCGACCTCACCGGCGGCCTCGGCCTGGACTACACCGTGGAGACCACCGCGGTGCCCGCCGTGCTCCGGCAGGCCGCCGATGCGCTCAACCAGGGCGGCACCTGCGGCCTGATCGGCGCCGCGGCGCTCGGCACGGAGGTCTCGCTCGACATGTCCTCACTGCTGTTCGGCCGCAGCGTACGCGGCATCGTCGAGGGCGACAGCGTGCCGCGCCTGTTCATCCCCAAGCTCGTCGACCTGCACCGGCAGGGCCGGTTCCCGTTCGACAAGCTGATCAAGACGTACGCCTTCGAGGACATCAACCAGGCGGTGGAGGACTCCGAGAAGGGCACCACCCTCAAGCCCGTCCTGACCTTTGGAGCGCGCTGATGAACCTTCGCTACGACACCTTCTTCATCGGCGGCACCTGGGTCCGCCCCGCCACGGACCGCGTGATCATCCCGGTCAACGCCAGCACCGAAGAGCAGCTCGGCCAGGTGCCCGAGGGCGCCGAGGCCGACATCGACGCGGCGGTCGCCGCCGCCCGCCAGGCCTTCGACGACCCGTCCGGGTGGTCGAGCTGGGAGCCGGCCCGGCGCGCCGACGTCATGGACCGTCTGGCCGACGCCATCGACCGGCGGGCCGACGGCTTCGTCGAACGGGTCAGCGCCCAGAACGGCATGCCGGTCGCGGTCGCCCGCCAGCTGGAGACCGGCTACCCCAGCGCCGTGCTGCGGTACTACGCCGGACTGGCCCGCGCGGCCGAGTTCACCGAGACCAGGGCCGGGCTGTTCGGCGGCTCGATCCAGGTGCGGCGGGTGCCGGTCGGGGTGGTGGCGGCGATCGTGCCGTGGAACTTCCCGCAGGCCTTGTCCATGTTCAAGATCGCCCCCGCGATGGCGACCGGGTGCACCCTCGTCATCAAGCCCTCGCCGGAGACCGTGCTCGACGCCTACCTGCTGGCCGAGGCCATGGAGGAGGCCGGCGTGCCCGCCGGGGTCGTCAACATCGTGCCGGGCGGACGCGAGGTCGGGGCGTATCTGGTCGCCCACCCGCAAGTGGACAAGGTGGCCTTCACCGGCTCCACCGCGGCCGGGCGCACCATCGCGGAGACGTGCGGGCGGCTGCTGCGGCCGGTCACCCTGGAGCTCGGCGGCAAGTCAGCGGCGATCGTGCTCGACGACGCCGACCTGGACCTGGCGAAGATCGGCGAAGGGCTGTTCGGGTCCACGCTGCTCAACAACGGTCAGACGTGCTTCCTCGGGACGCGGGTCCTGGCGCCGCGCAGCCGGTACGCCGAGGTCGTCGACGCCTTCACGGCCCTGGCCGGCTCGCTGACCGTGGGCGACGCCGGTGATGCCACGACCCAGATCGGGCCGATGGCCACCGCCCGGCAGCGCGACCGGGTCGAGTCGTACATCGCCAAGGGGCGCGGCGAGGGGGCCCGGATCACGGTGGGCGGCGGGCGTCCCGCCGGGCTGGAACGGGGCTGGTTCGTGCAGCCGACCGTCTTCGCCGACGTCGACAACGGCTCCGTCATCGCCCAGGAGGAGATCTTCGGGCCCGTCCTGTCCCTCATCCCGTACGACGACGTCGACCACGCCGTCCGCATCGCCAACGACTCCGACTTCGGCCTCGGCGGCACGGTGTGGACCAGCGACCCCGAACGCGGCGCCGCCGTCGCCCACCGGGTCCGTACCGGCACCATCGGGGTCAACCGCTACATCCCCGACCCCGCCGCCCCCTTCGGGGGTGTCAAGGCCAGCGGCCTCGGCCGCGAGCTGGGACCGGAGGGGCTGGCCGGCTACCAGCAGACGCAGACCGTCTACGTGTGACGGCCCGCGCGGCCGCCCGCCTGCTCGCCGGCGGGCGGCCTCGAGCCACCCGCCGGCACGGCCGGCCATGGCACGCGGACCTGCCAGGCGGGCGTACGACGGACGGGCCATCAACCCGCGCCGAGCCCACGCTGCACACCTGCCGGGCACGCTGGAACCGGCGCCGATGAGCGACCGTTGTGACCCCCGGCGCGACGCTCGCGGGCTCATCGCCGGAAGCTTGCGGGTGCGGAGGCGCGAAGGGTCGCGAGGGCCCATGTCGCGACCGGGGCCGGACGCGCCGCGCGGCACGGCGGGCGGCCCCCGCCGCGCGGAGCAGCGGCCCGACGCGACCCTAAGCGCGCGGCACGGCGGGCGGACGTGGCCGGAGGCGCGCGGCGCTGCGACCCGCATGCCCAAAGCCGGGACGTAGGCATGCGGGTCAGCCGTACTCGGCCTTTCTCACCATCTCCAGGGTGAAGGACAGCTCGGGTTCCGGCACGAAGTGGCCGAAGGTGTCGTTGGCGAAGAAGGAGACGCCTGCCACGGAGGCGGCGTGCGCGGCCAGCACCTCCCGCTGGTAGAGGTAGGTGCGCCGGTCGTCGAGATAGGTCCGGTACCAGTACCAGGGGTCGACGAAGTCCAGCCCGAGCAGCGTCCGCGGCCCGCCGAGCGCGGCCTTGCTCAGCAGGTTGGGCACGATCTCGGTACGTTCCACCAGCACGGCGAACGTGCTGACCAGGATCGCGTCGAGCGACCGGTAGGCGGCGTCGGTCATCCCCCAGGCCGACCGCTCCACCTCGGCCCGCCAATAGGTGTCCATCCAATACACCAGGCCCTCCCCCATGGCCTCGCGCAGCCGCAGGAAGAACCGTTCGATCCCGGCCGACCGCTCCGGGGTGAGCGGCGGCGCGTTGTCCGGATGCCAGAACCCGATCAGGCCGAACTGGTTGCCGAGCATGACCCCGTCCAGCCCGAAGTCGGCGACGAACGCGGCCGTCTGGGCGGCGACGAAATCCCCCGCCGGCAACCCGCCCGGGATGCCGCCGGGGAAGGCGGCGTACGGCCGGGCGTCGGCCGAGAGCGCCGCCGTGACGTCGATCACGCCCGGGACCAGGTGACCACCGGCGTCGGCGGTGCCGGCGGCCACCTCCGGGTGCCGTGCCGTCTTCCACTCGCTCCGGCAGAACTCCGGCCCAGGCTCCAGATACTCCAGCAGGTTCACCCGGAGCCCGCGCCGCGAGGCCTCCGCGCGTATGGCCGCGTAGATCCCGGCCAGCGTGCGGTAGTCCATCGGCTGCTCGGAGAGGATGAACATCGGCCCGGCGGAGTACGGGTTGGCCGAGCGCTCGCCGCCGTCGCGGACCCGGGCCAGCCAGTCCCGGTTGTGCGCCCTGGCACTGGCGGCGGGCCCGCCGGGAGCCAGGGCGAAGCAGTTGTAGCGGGCCCAGTCGAAGCGGTCGTCCCAGGACGCGGGGCCCGCGTAGTTCAGCACGTGGTCGCCGTTGCCCGCGCAGAAGACCACCGTGACCGGCCGGTCCGCCAGCCACTCGGCGTGGTGGTCGAAGAACGCCTCCACGCCGGGCGCGGGGTCACGCAGGTCGTCGAAGATCTTGGGCGTGATCCACAGGCACGCCTCCACCGGGCCCCCCGAATGACGCATGCCGGTCACTTGCCCTCGCCGAACGCCTTGTCCATGCGGCCGAGCAACGTCGGCACGTCGACCGTTCCGTTGAACAGCTCCTGGATCGAGGTCAGGTGCTCCTGCTGGACCTTCGGGTTGGGCCAGCCCTGGTCCGGGTAGAGCGTGGACTTCCCGGCCTTGACCGCGTCGAGCACCGGCTGCTGCAGCGCGTCGGCCTTGAAGGAGGGGCTGGAGAGGGCGGGGCTGCTGCCCGACTCGGTCGCGTACAGCGCCTGTCCTTCCGGCGAGGCGAGGAACTCCATGAACTTCTTGGCCAGGGCCGGGTTCTTGGCCTTGGCGTTGACGCCGTACACGATGCCGACCGACACCGGCAGGTACGTTCCGTCGGCGCTGTCGGTGGCGGGGAACGGGCTCATCGAGAACGTGGTGCCCTGCGGCGCGGAGTTGAGCGCGGACTGCACGGCGGACACCACGTGCACGGCACCCAGCGCCTTGCCCTGGCCGAGCAGTTGCATCTGCTCGTCGTAGCCGACGCCGTTGGGGCTGTCGTTGAAGCAGCCGGCGTCGCGCATCTCCAGGTATTTGTTCATGGCCTGCTTCCACTCCGAGTTCGCGAAGGTGGCCTTGCCGTCCTTCTGCTGCTGGGTGAAGCCGGGGTTGGGGCCGTAGACGAGGGAGGCGGTCAGCGCGTACGGCACCAGCTGGGTCACCCACGCGGACTTGAGCCCGAGCGCGAACGGCACGACGTCCTTGCCCTTGGCCGCCTTGCAGAAGGCCAGCACCTCCGGCCACGTCGCCGGCTTGCTGAGCCCGCTCTTGGCCAGCGCCTGGTCGTTCCAGATCGCGCCGATGGCGCCGATCGTCACGGGCACGGCCGTGACCTTGCCCGCCGGGTCGCTGGTGACCGCCTTGAGGTCGGCGCTGAGCCCGCCCGCCCAGCTCTCGCCGGACAGGTCCATCAGCATGCCGTCGGCGCCGAGGTCGCGTACGGCCATGGTGTTGCCGCCGCCCGGCCACATGCGGAACACGTCGGGTGCCGTCCCCGAGGCCAGCTGGGTCCGCAGCTGCTGCTGGTAGGAGGCGTCGTCCTCGGTGAACGTCGTCTTCACCGTGACTCCGGGATTGGCCTTCTCGAACGCCTTCACCGCCGCCTCCGCAGGGCCCTGGCCCGCGGCGGCCAGCGTGAGCACCTGACCGGACGAGGGAGGGGCGCCGCCTCCCGAGGTGGAGCAGGCCGTGGCCGCGACGGCCAGGCAGCATGCTGACGCCAACGTTTTGACCGATTTCATGAGAGTCCTCCGAACTAAGGGGGGTGAAGGGGGCCTAGCCTTTGAGGCCGCCGGCGAAGCCCTTGATGATGTGCTTCTGCAGCGCGAAGTAGACGACGAGGATCGGGATCACACTGATCACCAGGCCGGCGAAGATGAGCGGCCACTGGGAGACGTACTGGCTGACGAAGCCGTAGATCGCCACCGGGGCGGTGGTGTTGTCGCTGCCGCCGAGGTACAGCAGCGGGGTGAAGAACTCGTTCCAGATGCCGACCGCGTTGAGGATCACCACCGTGCCGGTGACCGGGCGCAGCAGCGGGAACACCACGGTCACGAACGAGCGCAGCGGCCCGCAGCCGTCGAGCAGCGCGGCCTCCTCGTAGTCGAGCGGCAGCTCGCGCAGGAACATCGTGTAGAGGAACACGGAGAACGGCATCTGCTGCCCGACGTTGATCAGGATCACCGACCAGAGCGAGCCGAGCAGGTCCAGGTCGCGCATGGTGGCGTACAACGGGAGCAGCGCGAGCTGGCCGGGGATGAGCAGGCCGCCGATGACGAAAAAGAACGTGTACCGCGACCAGCCGCGGGTCACGCGGGCGAGCGGGTAGGCGGCCATCGCCGCCAAGGCGATGATCAGGACGACGCTGACGATCGTGATGAGGAAGCTGTTGGCCAGCGCCGCGCCCAGAGCGGCCTGGTTCCAGGCCGCGCCGTAGTTGTCGAAGGTGGGTGGGAACGCGAAGGCGAGGGCGCCGGTCTGGCTGTCCTGCGGCTTCAGTGACACGTTGAGCAGGCCGACCAGCGGCACGAGGAACACCAGCGCGAGCAGGATCAGGCTCGCTTCGCGCAGCAGCGTCCGCCAGGTGTATCGCGCGTGCATCAGGAGACCTTCCTCTGCGTCAGGCGGAACTGGACGGCGGCCAGGACCGCGATGACCACGGTCATGACGACGGCCAGCGCGATCGAGAACGGGAAGTCGCCGAGCGAGAAGGCGCTCTTGTAGATCGCCGTCGAGATCGTCTCGGTGGCGGTGCCGGGTCCGCCGCCGGTCATGGCCATGACCTGGTCGAACTGCTTGAGCCCGCCGATCAGGCAGAGCATCACGTTGATCACGACCGCGCCGTTGAGCAGCGGCAGCACGACCCTGCGGAACTTGCTCCACGGACCGGCCCCGTCGATCGTCGCCGCCTCCAGCACCTCGGCCGGGATCGCCTGCAGCCCCGCCAGGTAGATGACCATGGAGTAGCCGGCGAACTGCCAGACGATTTCCAGGACGATCGCGTACAGCGCGGTGTCCGGATCGCCGAGCCAGTCGTGCGCCAGCCCGCCCAGCCCCACGGCATGCAGTGCCTCGTTGATCGCGCCGTTGGGCGAGAGCAGGAAGCTCCACACGTACCCGGCGACCAGGGGCGTCAGCACCACCGGGGCGAAGAAGATCACCCGGAGCACGTAGCGGCTCTTGACCATGCTGTTCACGCCCAGGGCCAGCAGCAGGCCGACGACGTTCTGCACCACCATGGCCACCGCCGCCAGGACCAGGGTGTTGACCAGCGCGTCCCGTGCGGTGCGGTCGGAGAAGACGGAGGCGTAGTTGTCCAGGCCGACGAACGACCAGTCGGGGCGCAGGCCGTTCCAGTCGGTGAAGGAGAACAGCGCGCCGCGGGCGCTGGGCACGACGACGACGAAGAGGTAGATCGAGATCGCCGGTACGACGAACCACCACGGCGCGCGTACCCCGACCTTGTGACGGGCCCGCGTGCCCCGAGGGGGCTGGAAGGCGGGTTCGCGCACGTCAGGCGGTGTCGTCGTGGCATGCGGCAAAGCCACGTGAGACTCCTCTCGCAGATGCCGTGATCGCGTCCGTGCGCAGAGGTGTTCTGCGGGACGTGAGGAGGCGGGGGGATCGCGGCCGCCATTCGGCCGCTGCTTCAAGATCGTGAATCGATTCACGGCGTTTCGGGCAGGTTACGCGTGCCGTCGAAGGCGTGTCAATGGCGTCACGGGCCGGAAAGGGTATTTCGTGAATCCATTCACGCATGCGCTAGGCTGACTGGCGCTGACGTACGCACTGAGGAGCCCGATGACCTCTGGACCCGCGCCGAAGAAGGCCGACGGTTCCGCCGCCACGGTCGGCGATGTCGCGTCCGCCGCCACGGTCGGCGATGTCGCGGCGCGCGCCGGAGTCTCGCGGGCCACCGTCTCCTACACCTTCACCCAGCCGAACCGGGTCTCCCCCGACCTGCGCCGCCGCGTCCTCGAGGCGGCGGACGAGCTCGGCTACGTCGGCAACGACGCGGCACGGCGCCTGCGGGTCGGCCACAGCCTCGCGCTCGGCCTGCTGGTCTCCAACATGAGCAACCCCGTCTACGCGGAGCTCGCGGCGGGCGCGGAGGCGGAGGCCGCCGCGCACGGCCGCTTCATCCTAGTCGCCAACAGCGACGAGAGCCCCGCCCGCGAGCGCGCCTACCTCAACTTCTTCGAGTCCCAGCAGGTGAGCGGCATCCTCGCCGCTCCGGTCGGCGACGTCCCCGCGGAGCTGCTCGGGTTGCGGGAGCGCGGCACGCCGTTCGTCCTCGTCGGCGTCGCGCCCGGACCGCACAGCTATCCGGCGATCTCCGGCGACAACGAGCGGGGCGGCTATCTCGCGGCCTCGCACCTGCTCGCCCAGGGCCGGCGGCGCCTGGTCTTCATCGGCGGCGCGCATCCCCACGTCGACCTGCGGCTGGCCGGGGCCGAGCGGGCGGTCGCCGAGTTTCCGGAGCCGGCCGCGCTGGAGATCATCCGGATTCAGGTCCAGACCGCGAAGGTCGGCGAGGCGGTCGCGCGTACGCTGCTCCGGCGCTCGGCGACCGGCTTCCCCGACGGGATCGTCGCCGGCAACGACCTGCTCGCGCTGGGTCTGCTGCACGGGCTGATCGTGGGCGGGATCCGGGTGCCCGAGGATCTCTCGCTGGTCGGCTACGACGACATAGAGTTCGCCGACTTCGCGATCGTGCCGCTCACGACCATCCGCCACCCCTCCGCGGCCCTCGGGGCGAGCGCCGTCCGGATCCTGCTGGGCATGGAGAGCGAGCAGGACACGAAGGGGCGATTCGAGCCCGAGCTCGTGGTCCGCGCGACGTCCCTTCCGGTCGCGGGCGACGACGATCACCCGGGAGCCCTTTCGTAACAGGCCGTTGACACGGCCGCAACGCCGTCACTACGCTCCGCCCTGTCGAGTAGACGTGAATCGATTCACGATCATGAACTGGACAATGGCGGTCCGCAGCGCATCCTGGAGGCACGATCATGAGATCGAAACGTTCCCACGCTCATGGCGGCCGCCGGATCGCGTCGGTGGCCGTCACCGCTGCCCTGGCGCTGACCCCGGCCGCCCCCGCCACCGCGGCCACGGTCGGATCCGGGCCGTTGCCCGAGGTCGCCGCCCTCGACCCGAGCACCATCGACCTCGCCGACTTCACCGGCCTGGAACAGCAGATCGCGCCCTATCTCGCCAACCTGGCCCGGCTGGCCAACAGCGTCAACGACGACAGCGCCACGAACTACGGCTACATCACCTGCAACTGCTGGCGGACGGGGCAGGGCCCCAGCGACGCGCGGGTCATGGAGAACGTCCTCACGCTCGCCTACTTCTACACCGCCGACCGCCCCGGGAACCCGTACCACCGGGACGCGGCCCTGCGCCTGCGCCTGGAGGCGGCGCTGCGGTTCCTGCTCGGCACCCAGAACGCCGACGGATCGTTCCCGCAGGGCGGCGGCGACGTGCATTCGCGGGCCGCGACGGGCTTCGCGCTCGAACTGTACGCGATCATGCTGGAGCTCCTCGACGCCGACGGCACGCTGGATCCGGCGCTCGTGTCCGACCTGACCGGGGCCATGCGGAGGGCGAGCACGTGGTTCCTGGAGGACCCGGAGGTCTGGGGGCCGCGCGGTTCCCAGTTCGCCAACCAGGTCGCCGGCGGGCTGGTGGGCATCTCCCGGCTCCTGCGCCGCTTCGACGACGCGGCGTTACGCGCGAGGTTCGAGCAGCGCCTCGCCGACCACGAGCGGATCTCGCAGGGCGAGCCCGGTTTCTTCCGCGACGGCACGGTCGCCCACCGCTACAGCCTCGAGGTCGAGGCGGAGGACCTCGCCGGCTGGGCCGACCCGGCGACGCGGGCGACGATCGACCGGATGCAGACGCGTTACATGGACTGGGCCCAGTACAACCTGCTCTACGACCAGCGGCTCGACGGCTATTTCATCAACACGGCCATCGACTCCCGGCACCGCGGCTGGAACTACGCGAGCGAGCTGCCGATCGGGTCCAACAACCTCTGGGGCGGGGTGATCCCGCAGGCACGTGCTTACTCGGCCACCCGGGAGGAGATGGAGGAGCGCCGGACCGCGTTCGCCGCGGCGGGGTGGCAGACGTCGGTCGCGCCGCTCGTCGCCCCGACGTGGGCCTACCTCGATCCTTCGATCATCCGCGACGTCGCGTTGCGGGAGGAGTACTACCCGGCCGCGGCCGAGCGCCGGGCCGCCATCGGCACGCTCCGCCCGTACGGGGGCGCCCCGTACACCGAGCACCGCGCGGACGCGGCCACCGGCCAGCAGTTCGTCTTCGCCAAGCGTCCCGGCTACGTCGTCGGCATGGGCTTCGGCAAGCACGTCAACACCCAGTACGGGTTCTGGGACAACCAGCGCTTCGGGCTCAACTACCTCTACGACCCGAAGCTCGGCGTCGTCGTCCAGGGCCAGAACGCCCCGCAGATCGGCGCTCCGCGGACCCGTCCGGTGGACGCGGAGCTGTCGTGGGGCACCGGCTGGACCGCGGCGGACGGTGTGCATGTCGACGCCTATGACCAGCCCGTCCCCACGTTCTTCCGTGACGGCTCCCCCGTCGATCCCGCGACGGTGGGCGACCTCGACCCGCTGGAGATCCGTTACGCCGCGGCAGGCAGCCCCGTGTCCAAGTCCGTCACCCTCGGGGACCGGCTCCAGGTGCGGGTCGAGGCCGGTTCCGGCCAGTTCTTCGAGCGCATCCCGCTGGTGCTGGAGAAGGGCGACACGCTTCTATGGCTCGGCGACTCCCCGGCCACGGCCCAGGTCGGCGCTCGGGCCACGGCGGAGAGCGCCACCGGGCTCGTCGTCAACCGGGACGGCCGGAGCGTGGAGATCCGGTGGACCGGTGCCGCTGCGGCGACGCTGTGGCCGTCGGCCTTCCCGGTCGCGGACGGGAACCGTACCCTGCAGGTCCTCGATCTCAAGGCCACGGGGCGGCTCACCTACGACGTCCGGATCGTCGACGACGCCTGCCCCGGGTCGGATGAGCGGGCGCAGGTCTTCATCGGCGACCGGGACACCGGTGTCGCCAACCCGGACGACGGCACCGGCTGCACGGTGGCCGACCTGCTGCGGGCCGGCGAGCAATGGGAGAGCCACGCCGCCTTCGTGTCCCACGCCACGAAGACCGCCGCGACGCTCGCCCGCAAAGGTGTGCTGAGCCGGCGCGACGCCGCGCGCCTGGTGGCTGCGGCCGCCCGCTCCGACGTGGGCCGCGACCTCGTCACCGCCACACCGAGCCAGGCGAGCGTCGTGGCCGGGCAAGAGTTCACGGTACGGATCTCGGGACGGAGCATCGCCGAGGTGACGGTCTCGGGGCCGTGCCTCGCGGGCGACGCCACCGCCTCGGGCCCTGGCGAGGTGAAGGTCACCATTCGAGAGACGACGCTTCCCGGATCGTGCCGGGTCACCGCGGAGACGCTGCGTGACACGGGGACGACCGAGATCGACACCTTTGAGGTGGAGATCGTGCCGGACGCCCAGGGCGTGGTGTTCCGCGACAGTTTCTCCTCCGCGGAGGCGACGTCCCAGGCGTGGAGTGCCATCGACGGCGTCTGGACCGTGACCGGCGGCGTGTACCGCCAGCAGGACACGACCCGCACGGGGTGGAAGTCCGCCGTCGACGACCTGAAGATCGCCGATGGCTCTGTCGAGGTCGGCGTCGACTTCCGGACGCTCGCCACGTCGTCCGCCTTCGGCGGCATCCAGGTGCGGACGGCGAAGCCCGGCGACGCCTACCCGCAGTCCGGATACATGGTGTATCTCCGCCCGAACGGCTCGGTCGACATCTTCCGGGCCGGCACGGGCGTCATCGCGACGGGGGCGGGGACGGCGGTCACCGGACCGACGACGCTCCGGGTGGAGCTACGCGGGGCCGAGATCCGCGCCTTCGTCGGCACGGACCCGGCGCCCCGCGTCACCGTCACCGACCCGAACCCGATCAACGGGCCCGGGTATGTGCAGCTCGTCACGGGCCGCGCGGCCGTCGACTTCGACAACGTCCGCGTGGCCGCCCCGCTCCCGTAACCCCGACCGCCGAGCCGTCAGCGGGTGGTCACTCGAACGTCTCGTACACAGGTGAATGATGGTCAGGCGAAGCTCTGGCCGCCGTCAACCGTGATGACCTGGCCGGTGACGTAGGTGTTGGCCATGAGGAAGAGCGCCGTCGCAGCGGCCTGCGCGGCCGTGCCCAAGCGGCCGAGCGGGGTGCTCGCGCCGGCCTTTGCGACGGCGGCGGGCGGTCACCGTGTACATGCGGCCCGGGCTGCTCGGGAAGACCCGGATGACGTTCTCGAACGTCTGCAGGAACATCGAGTTGACCGTCTCCAGCGATCCCGAGGTCTCCTGGCCGCCGCCGCCCTGCGCCGATCTTCGGCGAACACCGCACCTGTGGATGGGCGTGAAGACCGTATGGGCGTGAGGCTGGAGACTGTGCCACCACCGGCATCTAGGCTGCGCCGGTAGAAGCTTTGCCGCCCGTCATGGACACCAGCAGCACGCTGCGGTGGTTGAGCACGAGGGAATCGGCAGCAGACCGGTCCGTTCGAACAGCTCGGTGGTGGTGGACGCGGCGGCGTCCGGCAGCCGACTCTGTCAAGCCCCTTTCTCACCGCTTGACTACGCCGGTGTGAACCGCCTGGGAGCTTGGAAAACGTTGTCTGGGCCGGCGGCCTGCCCGAGGCCGGCAAAGTCTGCGAAACACCAGATTTATGCGGATGACATCTTGCATCGGGCGCCTGCCAGGTTCTAACTTCCGTAGAGACCGTTTTCTATCCGCCTACTCCCCGTTCCCGCCGACCCGTGCGGTGCGTTCCCCCTTACGGAGAGGTGTCCTCATGACCCGTAAGCAGCTGAAAGCCGCAGCTGTGACCATCCTCGCGACGTCCGTCACCCTGGCCGGCTGCGGCGGCGAGCAACCCGCCGCACCCCAGAGCAAGGGACCGGTCACCATCACCTGGTGGTCCTGGGACGAGCACAAATTCCTCGACCCGGTCGTCGAGAAGTTCAACGCCACCCACAACCACATCAAGCTCAAGGTGGTCAAGCAGGCCGACCTCCCGGGCACCGCGGCGAACCTGCGCAACGCCGTGGCCGCGAAGCAGGACGTGCCCTGCCTGGTCAAGAACTTCGGCGAGGTGCCAGGACTGGCCGGTGAAGGGCTGCTGGAGGACGTGACGGAGGAGTTCGCGCCGTACACCAAGAAGGGCCTGTACAACGAGGCGGCCTACGCCGGCGCCCAAGCCGGCGGCCGCTACTACGGCGTCCCGTCAGGGTTCGGCCCGTCGTTCATGATCATCAACCGTGCCGTCTACGACAAGTACGGCATCGCGCCGCCCAAGACCTGGGACGAGCTGATCGCGGCGGGCAAAGAGCTGAAGAAGCACGGCGTCTACGTGATGAACCTCGCCGGCGAGGACCCCTCCACGCTGGTCAACCTGACCCAGCAGGCCGGCGGCACCTGGTACAAGGTCGAGGGCAACACGTGGAAGGTGGACTTCCTGTCGCCCGAGTCGCTCAAGGCCGGTGAGATCATCCAGCAGCTGGTGGACAACGAGCTGGTGGCGAACCAGACCTACCAGGACCGGCCGGCGCTCATCGCCTACTTCGACTCGGGCAAGATGGTGTCCCTGCCCACCTCCACCTGGCAGCTGGGCAACTACGAGCTCAACTACAAGAAGTCGCTGGGCGACTGGCAGCCCATCGACCTTCCGCAGTTCGCCGACGCCCCCGCGTTCGTCACGAACGCGCACGGCAGCGCGATCCTGGTGCCGAAGGGCTGCCAGAACGTGAAGGAGGCGGTCGAGGCGGCCGTCTGGATGACGACGAGCAAGGAAGCCGTCGACGCCAGCTACCAGGAGGACACCAAGCAGTACGCCTGGCCGGGCGCCATCCCCGACCCGAGCCCCTGGGTCGACTCGGCGGTGCCGGCGAAGTTGTTCGGCGAGCGCCGCGCCGAGGCCAAGGACGTCATCCTCAAGGCGGTCAAGGCCGCCCGTGACCCCTGGGTGGTCGGCCCCAACTACACCGGCGTGTTCACCGAGCTCCAGGACCAGTGGGCGCAGATCGTCACCAAGAAGATCACGGTGCGCGAGGCACTCGAGCACATGCAGAAGTTCACGGTCGACGACCTGAAGGCCAAGAACATCAATGTTCAGGGCTGACAGCATGTCCGCGCCCGCCGCCATGACCTGGCGGCGGGTCGCGGCGCTCAAGGGAGCCTCGTTCACCGTCCCGTTCTTCCTCGGGTTCGTGCTGTTCACGGCGGTGCCGATCGTCCTTGCCCTGCGGGAGAGCATGTACACGACCAAGAGCTCCGGGCTCGGGTTCGGCGAGAAGACCATCGAGTTCGTCGGGCTCGGCAATCTGCTGAAGGGCATGGGCGACGAGCGGTTCTGGGCCGGCATGGGGCGGGTGGCGCTGTTCGCGGCGATCAGCATCCCGCTCATCCAGGTCGCGAGCGTCACCTTGGCACTGCTGCTCGACGCCGCCACGCGGCGGGTGGCCGCCCGGTTCCGGCTGGCGCTGCTGATCCCGTACATGATCCCGGGAATCGTGGCGACGCTCATCTGGATCTATCTTTACAGCCCCGATGTCGGGCCGCTGACGCCGTTCTTCGCGTTGTTCGGGGTGGACGCCGACTTCTACAGCGGCGAGCTCATCTGGGTGTCGATCGGCAATCTGATGGCGTGGGGCGGCATCGGGTTCAACATGCTCATCGTGTACGCCGCGTTGCAGGCCGTGCCTCGGGAGATCTTCGAGGGCGCCCGCGTGGACGGGGCTTCGGAGCTGCGGATCGCCTGGTCGATCAAGGTGCCGCTGATCCGGCGGTCGCTGGTGCTGACGACCGTGCTCAGCATCATCGGCACGCTGCAGATCTTCAGCGACCCGATGCTCTTCCGGTCGATGACGCCGGAGACCGTCACCCGCGACTTCACGCCGATCATGGGCATTTACGACTGGGCCTTCGCGCAGGGCGACTTCAACTACGCCGCCGCCCTGTCCATCATCCTGGCCCTCGTCGTCGGCCTGGCGTCGGCGATCTTCTACCGGTTCACGAACAAGGCGCCGACCTCATGACCACGACACTCGACCGCCGTACCGTCACCGGCTCCGCGCCGCGGCGGCCGGTGGCGCCGCACAGCAAACGTACGAAGGCCACGGTGTTGTTCGGGCTGATCGCCTTCACTGTTTACTCCGTGGCGCCCGTGTGGTGGCTGATCGTGGCCGCGACGAAGGGGCAGAGCGACCTCTACACGACCAGCGGCCTGTGGTTCGCCGAGTTCCGGCTGCTGGACAACTTCAGGGAGCTGTTCACCTACCAGGACGGCATCTTCCTGACGTGGATGTGGAACACCGTGGTCTACAGCCTCGCCGGGACCGCGGGCATGACGCTGATCTGCGTCGCCTGCGGCTACGGCCTGGCGATGTACCGCTTCCGCGGCCGCGGCGTGATGATGGGCTGCATCATCGGCTCCTTCCTGGTGCCGCACGCGCTGCTCACCATCCCGTCCTTCCTGCTCTACACGGACCTCCGGATGATCGACACGCCGTGGGCCATCATCGTGCCGAGCTTCTTCAGCGCCTTCTCGGTGTACCTGGCCAAGGTCTACGCCGAGGGCGCCATCCCGCACGAGTTGCTGGAAGCGGCCAGGATCGACGGGGCGGGCGAATACCGCATCTTCTTCGTCATCGGGGCGCGGCTGATGTCCACGGGCGCGGCGACGATCTTCCTGCTCGGCTTCGTGGGATCGTGGAACTCCTTCTTCGGCCCCCTGGTCTACCTGCGCAGCCAGGACAAG
Source organism: Nonomuraea polychroma (assembly GCF_004011505.1). Classification (NCBI taxonomy): domain Bacteria; kingdom Bacillati; phylum Actinomycetota; class Actinomycetes; order Streptosporangiales; family Streptosporangiaceae; genus Nonomuraea; species Nonomuraea polychroma. The sequence continues at coordinate 1,130,738 of NZ_SAUN01000001.1, read as the reverse complement.
TGGACGGTCATGCTGGGCCTCTACTCGTGGCTCAAGGTCAAGGTGGACAACTCCACGGACCTGACCGGGCTCGTGGTGGTCGGCTCGATCGTCTCCCTGATCCCCATGGTGGTCCTGATGGTGTCCATGCAGCGCTACTGGCGCTCCGGCGTCACCTTGGGCAGCCTCAAATAGAGGCTGTTAGAAAACGTTGTCTAGACTGCGAGATCATGACCAGGAGAGACGAGCACCGCCAGAACACGATCCGGGACGTCGCGGCGCGGGCCGGCGTGTCCGTCTCCACCGTGTCCAGGGTGATGGCCGGCGACTACCCGGTGGCCCAGGCCACCAAGCAGCGGGTGCAACGGGCCATCAAGGAGCTCAACTACGTCGCCAACACCCACGCCCGCGCGCTGGTGGCGGGCAGCACCCAGACGGTGGCGTTCATCGTCAACGACGTGCGCGGGCCCGCCTTCGCCGCCGCCGTGCACGGTGCCGAGCAGGAGGCCGCCCGCCGCGGACGGCTGTGCCTGGTGTGCACGACCGAGGGCGATCCCGAGCGGGAACTGGCCGCCATCCACCTCATGCGCGAGCAGCGGGCGTCGGCGGTGATCCTCATCGGCGGGGCGGTCGACGAGCCCGCCTACCGCGCGCGCATGGCCGAGATCGCGCGCTCGCTGGACGCGGCGGGATCGCGGCTGGTCCTGTGCGGCCGGCCGCCGATCGGCGCCGACATGCCGGTCACGGTCGTGGAGTACGACAACGAGGCCGGCGCCTACGCGGCGACCGCTCACCTGCTGTCCCGCGGGCACCGGCGGATCCTCTTCCTCGGCGGCGGGCCGCCGTCGTTCACCACGACCCTGGGCCGGCTGACGGGCTACCAGCGGGCGCTGGAGGACAACGGCGTGCCCGCCGACCCCGAGCTGATCGAGACGAAAGTGCAGTTCAGCCGGGCGTCCGGCTATGAGCACACGCGACGGTGGCTGAGCTCCGGGCCGCCGTTCACCGCGATCTTCGCCGAGACGGACGTCGTCGCGGGCGGCGCGATGGCCGCGATCTTCGAGTCGGGTCTGAGCGTGCCCGAGGACATCTCGCTCGTGGGCTACGACGACATACCGCTGGCGACGGACCTGCGGCCGCAGCTGACGACCGTGCGCGTGCCGTACGAGGAGCTCGGCCGCAGCGCCGTGCGCCTGGCGTTGGAGCTGAAGGAGGGGCGGGCGCGCAGCGGCTCGGAGCAGCACGCCGTGTTCGGCACCCACGTCGTGGTGCGCCAGTCCGTGGCGCCACCCGCCCGTGAAGGAGTCAGGCCCAGGCGGTGACGGCCGTGAAGGAGCTGTCGTCGCGGAATCCGCTCGTGCCGTCGTAGGGGTCCACCCAGAGCTCGTAGTTGCGGTGCCGCAGGTAGCGGCCGGGGAAGTTGCTCGATTCGAGGCGCACCGAGCCGCTCGCGACGCCGGGGACGGCGTAGAAGGTGGCGTCGCTCTTGAAGGTGGCCGTCCCGTCGTCGGCGGCCAGGCGCACCCGGAAGTCGTAATGGCGCAGGTATTGCCCGTTGGCGGCGCGCAGCGAGTAGCCGTTCGGCGCGGCCAGGCCGGGCACGATGGTGAAGGTGGCGTCCTGCCGGGTCTGCGCATCGCTGGAGGCGCTCACCTCATGCAGGTAGCCGAGGTAGTTCTGGTGCCTGATGAAGCGGGCCGGGTAGTTGGCCGACCGTAAGGATCGGGTCGTCCCCGCCGGGAGGGTGGCGGTGGCGGCGACCCTGGCGTGCGTGAGCGTGCCGAACCCGAGCTGGTCGAAGCCGCCGCTGGTGGTCCCGTAGTCGCCGCCGCCGCCTTCGGGCCGCAGCTGGGCGACGAACGCGGCCGCGTACGGCATGGGCAGGCCGCGCCTGACCGCGTAGTGGTGATAGACCGTCTCCCAGACGGGGCGCACGTGCCCGCGGCCCGCCGAGGAGATCACGGTGTGCGTCTGCTGGGCGCAGTTCTGACCGGTGCCCCAGGTGTAGGGGGTGAACGGGACGTCCTGGCCCAGGTTGTATTTCGCGATGTACTCGCACGCCTTCATGAACCGGTTGTCTGCGTAGCCGTACAGGTCGATGCCCTGGTTCCAGGCCATCTCGCAGAAGGCGCCCATCTGGCCGACGCCCATCACGGTGTGGCCCTGGTCGCGCCCGCTCTCCTGCCACTGCGCGAGCCCGCCGCTGTGCAGGAACGGGATGGCGTGCATGATCGAGCCGTTGCCCGCGCCGGTCCTGAAGTAGGTGACGGCCCGGTCGATGAGATCCTGCCGGTCGCAGAGCACGCCGATGGCCAGGATCGAGTTCATATTGCAGAGATCCCAGTTGGCCCAGTAGTTGGTGATGCAGGCGTCGTTGTGGTTGGTGAGGAACTGCTCGTTGAGCGGGTGGAAGACGTTGAGCATCATGCGCTGGAAGCGGGCCAGGTCGAAGCCGCTGTAGCCGCGCATGATCTCACCGACGTTGGCGAACTGGTAGCCGTAGATGCCGGCGGCCAGGAACCTGTCGGCGTTGCCGGTGACCGTCGTAAGCGTGCCGGACCAGGCGTTGAGGATGTCACGGGCCTTGTTGCCGTGGGCGGTGCTGCCGCTGATCTTCCAGCGCAGCGCGTTCTGGTAGGCGGCGTGGATGTCGTTGTAGAGCTGCGGATAGTTCTGTCCGTCGCCGCCCCGGATGATCGTCGCGGTGGGGCGGGGCGTCCAGGTGCTCTGGGAGTGGGCGTTGGCCACGAGCCGGTCCCAGCCCGCCTTCCACGGCTGGGCGCCGGCGTTGACCTGGGCCCGCATGCGGTCGAAGTCGGCCTGGGTGTGCAGCAGGCCGGGGTGCGTCGCCGCGGCGGCGGGCTCGGCGCGGGTGAGCAGGGCCGCGCCGACACCGGCGGCGAGCCCCGTCTTGAGCGCGGTACGGCGGCTGATGGCGGGGTTGCGTGCGGACATGACCTCTCCTTAGGGGGTGGGAGTGGCGGTAAGGCCCGCGGCGCGGGCCTTACCGCCGGGGTCACAGGTTCGCGAGCGCGACGCGCAGCCGCTCGGCCGCCGCGTCGATCTGGTCCTGGCCGGCCAGATCGGAGCGGGCGTGTTCCAGCGCGGCGGTCAGCTCGGCGGTGCGCCGGCTCGGGTCGACGGCCTCGGCCTCCTTGATGAGCAGGTCGAGCAGGGTACGGTCGTCGGTCATGGACAGGAACTCGATCTCGGCCACGTTCGTGTTCCCGGTCGGGAAGGCGAGGCGTAGCCACGGGTAGGCGGCGGTCCGCTGGAGCGGCACCGTGTACCACTGCGCGGCGGCGACCCCGCTCACCGTGTGCAGGTCGGTCCAGGTGGCGCCGCCGTCCGCGGATCCCCTGAACACGGCCCCGTTCAGCCTGGTGACGTGCGTGACCCGCGGGTGGTAGCGGATGGCGTCCAGGGCCGCCGCCTTCGGCAGGCGCACGTCGATCCAGCCCGACGCCGTGGTCGTGTCGGTGGCGGTGGCCAGGTTGCCGTCGAAGGCGCGCCAGCCGTTCTCGGCCTTGGTGCCGCCGCCGCCCCACGCCTCGGTGGACGCCTCCACCATGGACGGCTCGACGCTCACCTTCTGCAGCAGCGTGCCGACCGGCACGAGTTGCTCGACGGCGGCGTAGATCCGGTCGATCAGCTCGTCCTCGTCGCCGCCTGCCTTCGCCTCGGCGATCGCCTTGGTCAGCAGGTAGTAGCTGCCCTTGGTGTAGTCGGCCGCGGGCAGCTTCTCCGCCTCGGCGATGACCGCGGCGAGCGGCTCGGCCGTGGCCATGAGCAGGCCCGTGCCCGGCCGCTCGACGCCGTCCGCGCCGATCGTCGTGATCCGGTAGAAGCGGGTGCCGTGCCGCAGCGGCTCGTCGGTGAAGGAGAAGGTCAGCGCGTCGGACAGGACCGGACGCCAGGCCGCCGCCGCGCCGTCCTTGCGGTAGACCATGAACCGGGTGGCGGTGTCCGGCTTGCTCCAGTGCAGCGTCACCTGGTCCCTGACCCGCTCCATCCGGGCGTACAGGGTCTCGTCGCGGTCGGGCGAGACCGTGACGTCGGTGAACGTGGCCGCCGTGGCCGCCACGACCCCGGCGTACACGCCTTCGGGGAAGGGGGTGAACAGCTCGGCCACGAACGACCACGACCGGCCGTCCTTGCTCGCCCACGCCCGCACGATGTGGCCGTCGGCGTCCCGCACCAGCTTGACGAACGGGTACTCGGCCGCGGTGTAGCCCTGGACGTTCGCGTTGATCGGGCTGCGCCGGTCGTCCTGCCAGTCGTGGCGGGAGTCGCGGGTGCGGTTCTGCAGGACGAGCCGGCCCTCGGCGTCGGCGCCGAAGTAGATGTAGCGGGCGTCGGCCCGGAGCATGACCCCGCTCGCCGGGCCCTGCGCCTGCTCGATCCTCGCGCTGACCGATCCACTGCCGGTGAGCACCTCGTTGGAGAACAGCAGGCTGTCCTGGATGTCGCGCTTGTCCAGGTAGTAGTCGTCGCCTTCGCCGAGCCCCTTGCCGTTGCCGCCGGTGAGCTCGACACGTTGCCTGCTCGCCTTGACGCGGCCGGTGATCTCGCCGATGCGGTCGACCGGCTCGGCGGGCGGCTCGACGGCCTGCGACGCCCACCCTTCGCCGTGCCGGTTGACCCCGGTCACGCTGTAGGCGCCCTGCTGGTCGGCCGTGAACGTCGTGCCGCGGACGCCGGTGGCGATCACCTTGCCGTCCCGCCTGATCGTGTAGGACTCGGCGCCGGCGGCGGGCTTCCAGGTGAGGGTGACGCCGTCGCGGTCGCGCAGCGCCTGCACGAAGTCCACGTGGTGCGGCCTGGGCCGCTCCGTCACGTCCAGCTTCAGCACCATCGCCGTCTCGGGTGGCACGCTCACCGTGCCCTGGGCCACCTGCTTGCCCGAGACCAGGTCCACGGCGTCGCCGGGCACGTCCAGGGAGAACGACCGCTCGTTCCCGTAGACGTCCCTGGTGGTGTTGAACGCGAACAGGTAGCTCCCGTAGCGCGCGGTCAGGAAGTCGGCGTAGCCCGAGTAGGGGGTGTCGAACTCGTAGTTCTCCCGCCGCACGGTGCCGACTCCCGGCTGGTGGGCGGCGGGCAGGATCTCGCCGGCCAGGGCCTGGGGCAGGCCGCCGTCGCCCTTCTGCTGGTCCTCCATGAAGTCGACGTCGATGTTGTCCATCCGCAGGTTGTAGTCGCGGAAGGTGAACTGCGTGTCCGTGGCGACCTGCACGATGGCGTGGTGGTCGTTGTTCAGGACGTGCAGCCGGCCGTTCCCGGCGACGCCGCGCTGCCGTTCGAACAGCGAGCCGAAGATCCTGGTGTCGCCGTCGCGGAGGGAGACGAACATGTTGTCCACGTCCGCGAACACGAACCGCTCGTAGCGGGCCGGATCGACGCCCAGCGCGGCGAGTTGCTCAGGCGTGTACGCGGCGAAGTCCGTCTGCGGGAGCACGGCCCCGGCCGCCGGCCGGACGCGCAGGTAGGCGTAGGTCTCGGGCAGCCACAGGTCGTACTTCCGCTTGGCCTCCACGGAGGAGAACGTGTTGAAGTACTGGTTGTCGGCGAGCTGCTGCTGGACGAACCCGACGGCCTCGTTCGCGTAGCGCCGGTACGGCTCCCATTCCGCGCCCGCGTAACGCTCGGCGTGCTCGGCCATGTGCTGCTCGAGCGCGACGTACTCCATCGTCCGGCCCTCGGTGTTACGCAGGGCGTAGGCCGGCCAGCCCGGGTAGGAGGCGTTGCGCTCGTCGACGACCATCTCCGCCAGCGCGACGCGCTTGCCGCCCCCGTCGACACCGGTGTAGCGGGTGTAGCCGCGGGCGTGCAGGTTCTTCAGCGCCAGCTTGAGTATCTCGTCGTTGAGCTTCTCGTCGCCCTTGTGCCCCCAGGTGCGGAAGAACCACTCGGGCAGGTAGTTGGTGGCCTCGCCGTAGTTGGCGACGAAGGTGTTCTCCCTGGTCAAGCCCGCTTTGGTCATGCCGGTGTAGTGCTCGCCGTACGGCAGGCGGCGCACCACCTTCCCGTCCGCGTCCAGCTTCGACCTGGCCAGGCCCTTCGCGACGATCTGCGCGAAGTCGTCGGTGAAGCGGGCGGTCTGGTCGTGGTAGAAGAGCGAGTGGTAGAGGTCCAGGTCCTTGCCGTCGGGCCCCACCAGCACCTCTTCACCGAGGAAGGGCTCGGCGCCCCACGACTCCAGCAGGATCCGGTGGCTCCTGGCCTTGCCCTCGTAGAAGCGCGACCCGATCACCCGCAGGCCCTCGTGCGCCTCCCACGCGCCCTCGTAGGTGTACATGACCTGGTTGAAGATGTAGGACAGGCGGGCCCGGGCGAAGTCGAAGTTGGCCTTCAGCACCCGCTCGTACGCCTCGCGCCGGGACAGCTCCCCGCCGTCCCAGTCCACGCCCTTGAGCGAGGACGGCCCGTCCTGGGTGCCGGTGACGAAGGGCTCGTCCAGGAACGCCTCGAACGCCTCCGCGCCGTAGACCTCCGGGATCAGGTTCTCCACGATGTAGAGGGCCTCACCGAGCGCTCCGTAGTAGCCGCCCCAGTCGCCCTGGTGGCCGCCCCTCAGCAGCAGCCGGGTGTTGGCGTAGTAGTCCTTGACGTGGTTGTCGATGGCCTTGAACAGCCGCCCCAGCGCCGCCTTCTTGAGCTCGGGCGTGTTCGCCGGCACCCACGGCTCCACCAGTGCCGAGGCGTAGAAGCGCAGGTCTTCCTGGTAGCGGACGACCGACAACTTGGCGCCGGGAGAGGCGTCGAGCTGCGCGCTGTACTGGTTGAACAGGTCGATCTGGCTCTTGCGGTAACGATCGACCATCGCCTGCTTCTCGGCGTCGGTCGGGCCGGGCGCGGGCGTGGTGTCCGGAGCGGCCGTGCCCTGCTTCTCCCCGGAGACGTCGAGGTGAGCGGTGGTGTGCGTGTAGGCCTTGTAGTAACCGCGGGAGTCGGTGGTCACCGGCTGGCTGAAGCCGCCGTCGTAGGTCCTGACGGTCATCTCCGCCACCCGCCGGCCCCGCGTGTGCTCCAGCGGCAACATGATCGTGTTGTAGTAGAACAGGCCCGGCAGCGGCCTGGCGGCCCCGATGTTGATCGCTTCGTAGTCGCCGGAGCGGCGGTAGCCGATCTGCTCGCCGTTGACGTAGGCGATCGTCTTGTACGGAGAGGCGTCGCTCCCCCAGAACTTCAGCGTGAAGTAGTTCTGCGCGACCGGGTCGACGGCCACCCTGAACCGCAGCTCGCCTCCCTTGACGCTCGGCGGGTCGGTCGGCTTGGCGACCCTGGCCGGCTCGCCCAGCGCCCCGTCCACCACCGCGGTGGACGCCGCCTGCAGCGCGTGCGCGCTCTCGGAAGCCGGGTCGCCGAACGTGACCACGTCCACGTGTCCAGGGGGCAGGGAGGCGGCGACCGCCGCCGGGGTTGTGGTGAGAAAGGGCAGCAACAAGATCGCGGCGAGAGGACCGCGTAACGGGTGCCGTATGCGCATGGGGGATGCCTTCGGGGCTCGATAGAAAACGTTCTCCTGGGAGAGTAGGCGCGTGTTAGCTGACCGACAAGAAGCCGTTACCTAGGCGTTACATTGCATACTTGCCCTTTCAACAGCATTTCGGCTGCTAGAAGCCGAAATGCAGGACGGCGAGTCGGGATCGAATATGTCCGCCCCCTTGCCGTCCGGGTCGCTCCCACTTAATCTGAGAGCAGAGTGATAGAGACCGATAACTACGTCTGCGGGAGCGTTGGGCGGGCGGCTCACTTCTCCCGGCGACCCTGATGATCGTCCCGAAACCTACTTAGAACATCCGTCCGAGTCGCCCGCAACAAGACTTGTCCAGACTTGCCTCCACAAAGATCGTGGAGGTAAGTGTTGGGATACAGCAGACGCGACTTCCTGTCCGCCGTCGGGGTTTCCGGCGGGGCGGGTGCGCTCTTCGCGACCATGGGGGCGCTCGGGCTCGCGCCGACCGCCGAGGCGTCCGCGAAGGCCGCCTTCGACCCGCCGCAGCCGTCCGACTTCGCGCTCACCGGGCGGTCGGCGAAGAAGGTGGTGATCCTCGGCGCGGGCATGGCCGGCCTCGCCACGGCGTACGAGCTGGGCAAGGCGGGTTACGACTGCATGATCCTGGAGGCCCTCGACCGGGTCGGCGGGCGGAACTGGACCATCCGCGGCGGCGACCACGTCACCGAGTTGGACGGCTCCACGCAGGTCGCGCGCTTCCGTGACGGCGCCTACCTCAACGCGGGCCCGGCGCGGCTGGCGCAGTGGATGGTCACCATGGACTACTGCCGCGAGTTAGGCGTGGACCTGGAGGTGTTCACGAACTCCAACGCGCAGGCGTACATCTATCACCAGGGCATGCCGGCCCCCGTCCGCTGGCGCACGGCCAAGGCCGACGTCTACGGGTACGTGTCGGAGCTGCTGTCGCGGGCCACCGACGCGGGCGCGCTGGACGGGGCGCTGACCGCGCAGGACAAGGAACGGCTGATCGCCTTCCTGTCGGGCTTCGGGGCGGTGGGCGACAAGGCGAGCGGGTTCAAGTACACCGGGAGCCCGCGCCGCGGCTACAGCCTGAACCCGGGCGCGGCCGAGCAGCCGGGCACGGCGCTCGGCCCGGTGCCGTCGTTGTCGGAGGTGTTGTCGAGCGGCATCGGGCAGCGTTTCGCGTTCGAGTTCGGCTACGACCAGGCGATGCTGATGTTCCAGCCGGTCGGCGGCATGGACCAGATCCCGCGGGCGTTCGCCGACAAGATCGGGCGGCACCGGATCAAGCTGCGGTCCGCCGTCACCAAGATCACCGACCTGCCGGACGGCGTGGAGGTGGAGTACAAGGACCGGCACGGCCGTACGCAGAAGATCAAGGCTGACATGTGCGTCGCGGCGATGCCGCCGCACCTGCTCGCCAAGACCCCGCACAATCTGGGCGCGGAGGTGCAGGCCGCGCTCGCCACGCCGACCGTGGCGAGCTCGGGCAAGATCGGGCTGGAGTACCGCCGCCGCTGGTGGGAGACCGACGAGGACATCTACGGCGGCATCACCAGCACCGACCTCGACCTCGCCACGATCTGGTACCCCTCCTACGGGTACGGCTCGTCCCGCGGCCTCGTCGTCGGCTACTACAACTTCGGCGCGCAGGCCGACGCGTACGCCGCGATGAAGCACGCCGACCGCGAACGCCGCGCGGTCGAGCAGGGCATGCTCATCCACGGCGCGAAGTACCGCGACGAGCTGGCGTCGTCGGTGTCCGTCGCCTGGAAGCTGCAGCCGTACATCGAAGGCGCGTGGGTGGGCTGGCCGTCCAGGCAGGGCGCGTACCAGCTGCTCAACAAGCCCGCAGGCCACGTCTACTTCGCGGGCGACTGGCTCAGCTACATGATCGCCTGGCAGTCGGGGGCTCTGGAGTCCGCGCGCAAGGTCGTCACCGAGCTGCACCAGCGCGTCCTGAGCACCTCCTGAGAGGACACCCTTCCCTGATGAAGATCCGCACCGCCGCCCTCGCCGCGGCCGCCGTCCTCGTCCTGACCTCGGGTACGGCCGCCGCCGCCACGTGGTGGTCGCCCCAGCCCACCGAGGTCAAGCCCTTCCTCCCGGCGGGCACCACCAACCCGGCGATCGCCGACGGCGTGGCGCTCGGGAAGCTCGTCGCCACGTACACCGCCAGCGGGCTGGGCCCGGCGGCAGCCAACCCCGCGGCCCCGGCCGACTCCCCCGAGCGCTACGTCGACTTCCCCGGGGGCTCGCTGCCGCCAGGCGTCACGATCACCGAGGCGCAGGCGCTCAACGTGCTCAAGCGCATCAAGGCCAACCTCGCCGCGGCCGGGCTGGGCCTCGGCGACGTGGTCTCCATGCGTGCCTACCTGGAGAAGCCGCCCGGCGCGGCGGAGGCCGACTTCGCCGGCTGGAACCGCGCCTACCGCCAGTTCTTCGCCAACGTCGACCTGGCCACCGGCAAGCCCGTCCCCGTCCCTCTGGGCACGGCGCCGCCCGCGCCGCCGATGGAGGTCAACGCCGCCCGCCCGGCGCGCGTGACGCTCGAGATCGCGAACCTCCCGGTCGCCGGGTGGCTCGTCGAGGTGGAGGTCGTCGCCGCTTACCAACGCTGACCCCACGTCCTGGGACCCCGGCCCTGTCCCAGCGGGACCGGGACCCGCGCCTCATGTGCTCCTGATCGTCACCCTGGTGAAGTGCTCTGCGTCGGCGTCGGCTACGGCACCGCCTGGGTGAACATTCGGCGGGCGGCCCGCGTATCTCCCCATGGATCGGCACCACAGTCCACTGGGACGAGGAGGCATGGTCGTGGCCGCGGCGACATGGCGTGGGCGAACAGCAGCCGCATTAGCGCTGGCCTCGGTCGCGCTGGCCACGACCCCCGGGACCGCCCTGGCCGATCCCTCGCCCGCCCAGGCCAGGGCCAAGCTGGTGAAGCTGAACGAACAGGCCGACCAGCTGGTCGAGAAGTACAACCGGGCCACTGAGACCTACAAGACGGCCAAGAAGAAGTACGACGTGCTCAAGGCCGAGCTCGCGGGCAAGGACGCCCGAGCCGACGCCTTGCGCCGGGACCTCGTCACCGTGGCCGTGAACGACTACAAGTTCGGCCCGTTCGGGACCTGGGCGCCGATGGCCGCCCCGAGCGACCCCGGGGCGATGCTGGGCACGATGGCCTCACTCGATGAGATGGCGCGGGCGCGGGCGGCGAAGGTCCGCGCCTACGAGGCGACCATCGAGGAGCTCCGCGACCGGCACGACCGGGCCGAGACCGTCCTGGCGCAGGCCGAGTCCGCGCGCGCCAAGGTCCGCGCCGAGCAGGCCAAGGTCGACAAGATGGTCACCGAGCAGACCAAGCTCATGCGGCGGCTGGGCGTCTTCCGGACCGGAAACCCGGACAGCCCCGGCATCCAGTACACCGGTCCGGCCTCCGGCAACGCCCGCGAAGCACTCGAGTTCGCCTTCGCCCAGGTGGGCAAGCCGTACCGGTACGGCGGCACCGGACCAGGCTCCTTCGACTGCTCCGGCCTCGTCCAGGCCGCCTGGCGCAGCGCGGGCGTGTCCCTGCCGCGCACGACCTATGACCAATGGAGCTGGGGCGCCGGCCGTCGTGTCCCGCTGGACAAGGCGGAGCCCGGGGATCTGCTCTTCAGCAGAGGGCTCGGGCACATGGGCATGTACGCCGGCAACGGGAAGATGGTCCACGCGCCCCAGACCGGGGACGTCGTCAAGATCGTCGACCTCGACGACTACTGGAGGACACGCCTGCTCGGCGCCGTGCGCCCCTGACGCCCGGTGCGTGAACGGCGCTCAGTCCTCACCGACCACGGTCAGGTCGTCGCCAAGCGCGGCGGCGATCTCCGCGGCCCGGGAGTGATCGTCCAGTCGTCGTGTCAGGTAGGCGCAACCATGGTGGTGCTTGCGCGACCACCAGGCGGCCGAGCCGCCGATCCCGCCCTTGGCGATCTTGCCCTGGTCGCGGACGAAGCCCAGTGTCCAGGTGATCCTGGTGCCGAAGACGTCGTCGAAGTCCGTGACCTGCGGGGCGAGCAGTTCGGCGTGCGACTGGGGACCGAGCAACGCGCGCACGGGACCGAGCAACGCGCGCACGGGACCGTCCTCGCTGGTCAAATGGGAAAGAAGGCCGCCATGGCGGTCGCCGTCGTGTGCAGGTTGACCGCGCCGAACACCGCCTGCCGCCAGGCCCTGGAGTTGGTCCGGCCGGTGACCAAGGCCCCGGCCGGGGATCTGCAGCCACGGCGCCGCGTGCAGCAGGCGCGGCCACTCGGGGTCGGCGTACTCCAGGTCGGCGACGCGGTCCAGCGCCTGATCCGGCACCGCGAACCAGGCGTCCAGGCTCAGCGCGGGGCGTACCACGTCGTTGAACATCTCCCCCAGCGTCGTGCCGGCGCTCGCGCGCAGGATGCCGTCGACCAGATGGCCGTAGGTCAGCGCGTGCTCGCCGAGCGACGTTCCTGGAACGTACTCAGGCGCCGCCCGCGCCAGGCTTTCCCGCAGCCCGGCCGTCGTCCACCAGCTTCTCGAAGACCTGGCGCACCGCTCACCATACCCCCGCAGGGTATTGCCGACAATGGCGCCAGCGGACCGGCTTGACCTGGAGTGCGCTCCAGCAGACAGGGTGGACCCCATGCGCAACGCCATGAGAACTCGTGCCATCGGAAGCCGCAACGTCGGCGTCATCGGACTCGGGGCCATGCCCATGTCGGTGGCCGGGCACATGCCGGACGAGGCCCAGTCGATCCGTACCATTCTCGCGGCCCTGGACGCCGGCATCACCTTGATCGACACGGCTGACGCCTACACGCCGTCGCACACCGACGTCGGCCACAACGAGCGTCTGGTCGCCCGCGCCCTGTCCCAGTGGGGCGGTGACGCCGGCACCGTGCTGGTCGCGACCAAGGGCGGGCACACCCGCGTGCCGGACGGCTGGGACGTCGACGGCCGCCCGTCGTACCTCAAGGAGGCCTGCGACCGCTCGCTCAAGGCGCTCGGCGTCGACAGCATCGGCCTCTACCAGCACCACCGGCCCGACCCGCGGGTGCCGTACGAAGAGACGATCGGCGCGCTGAAGGACCTGCACGACGCCGGCAAGATCCAGATGGCGGGCATCTCGAACGCCAACCCGGAGCAGATCCGGCTCGCCCACGAGATCCTCGGTGACCGCCTGGTGAGCGTCCAGAACGAGTACTCGCCGCGGTTCCGCTCCAGCGAGCCCGAGATCGACCTGTGCGCCGAGCTCGGCCTGGCCTTCCTGCCGTGGTCGCCGCTGGGCGGCATCAGCCGTACCGGGGAGCTGGGCCGGCACAACTCCGCCTTCAACGAGATCGCCGCGGAGCGCGGCGTGTCTCCGCAGCAGGTCTGCCTCGCCTGGGAGCTGGCCCGCAGCCCGGTGGTCATCCCCATCCCCGGCGCCAGCCGCCCGGAGACCATCCTCGACTCCGCCCGCGCCGCCACGCTCGACCTCAGCAAGGAGGAACTTTCCCGCCTTGGCTGAGTAAAGCTTCATATTTTACGCGCTGCCGTGGCTCTCCACCCGCCGCACTTCGGCTCAGGGCCCTCCAGGAAACGGCCTCTGACCCTTCAGTGGTGGCCCGCCGTTACGCGAGCCCAGCTTGGCCGGGTCCGTGGTTCGCCCTGCACCCAGGCGCGCGCCTGACGTTCATGATCCTGCCGATCGCCACCGGGCGAAGCGCAGGATCCCGGCGCCGGTGAAGTAGGCGATCAAGGTTGTGGCGGGCCAACCGTGTGCGTCCGGGCCCGTCAGCGCGACCCCGAGGAGGCCCGCGAGCACCCCGCCCAGGCCGAGGACCGCGAGCACGCCCGCCACCGCGCCGGCCGCGGCTCCCGGTGCGGGGCGGGGGCCGGCGCGCCGCTCGACGGGCCCGAACACCAGCACCAGCACGCCGAGGATCAGCGTCAGCACGGCCAGCCAGGGCAGCCGCATGAGCAGCCATGCGGGCGACGCGGGCGGATTCACCAAAACGCCCGTCCGGTGCAATGCCAGCGCGCCGAGCACGGCAGCCGTCATGTGCCACAGGAACAGCGTCATGATGACCGAGTTGACCGCCACGACCACCGTCCAGGGCCGGGGCCGCCGCAACCACCGGGCGGCCGGACCGCGGAGCGACAGGGCGAGCCCGGTCTGCGTCGCCGCCAGCGCGAGCAGCGCGAGCGTGGGAGGCGAGGTGTTCTGGATCTCCTCCCCCGCGAGCCCCACCATGCTGATCGGATAGGGCCCTGCCACGGTCAGCAGCACCAGCACGACCAGCCCGGCGAACGCCATCGGCACTCCGACGCCCGGCCGTGCCGGCAGCCGCCCGTCCTGCCAGGCGAAGCCCAGCTGATGAATGGCCAGCCAGGCCAAAACGAAGTTTCCCTCAGCCGCGACGGGCGTCTCCAGCCCCAGCCGGGCGGCGTCCCCGACGCCGACCAGAACCGTCAGCACGATCGGCACGGCCAGGCCGTACCGGCGGTGGAGGGCGTGTGTCAGCGGGGTGAGGACGACCACGGCCAGGTAGGCCACCAGGAACCACAGCGGGATCCCGGCCGCCCACACCGCGGTGCCGACCAGTCCGGGATCGGCCCCCAGTGCCCGCGCCGCCAGGGCCGAGCCCGTCAGCACGGCCAGCACGACGGTGGTGGGCCGCACGAGCCGGTCGGTACGGCGCAACACCCAGCCGGCCGCGTCGCCGCCGCGGTCGCGGTGAGCGGTCAGTGAGAGGGCGTTGGCGTACCCGCCGACCAGGAAGAAGACAGGCATGACCTGGAACAGCCAGGTCAGAGGACGTGTCCACGGCACGATCTCCAGCACGTTGCCGGCCTGGACGCCCCCCCAGGGGACCGCCTGCACGTGCACCGCCAGCCAGTGCCCGACGACGACGGCCGTGATGGCGATCGCGCGGAGCAGATCGACATGCCGCTCTCGCTCCGGCGGCGTCCGCTCCGCCAGCCGCCGCATTTCCTGAAGCACCCGCATCGACCTCATAGCCCCGGCAACTCAACAACACCCCGACCCGTGCACGCTCACCGGACAGCGCCACAGATCGGCACGGACCCGACGGAGCGCGGCGCGGCGGTGGCGTCAGCGGCCCGGTTCGTTGGTTCGGCGGTCGAAGGTGGTGTGCCCGTTCGGGCACTTGGGGATCTTCGCCCCCTTCTTCACCTCGACCTTCTCGCTGCACTTGGCGCAGTGGAAAACGCCGCTCTCCTCTGCCTTCTCCCCAGCGTGCGCGACCATGTCAGCTCACCCCCGAATCCCGGCCATGGACTCCAGCCGCCGAATCCGATCGGCGATGGGCGGGTGCGTGGCGAACAGCCGCCCGAGACCGCCACCGCGGAACGGGTTGGCGATCATGAGGTGGGAGGTCGACTCCAGCCGCGCGTTCTGAGGGAGCGGGACCTGCCGCGTACCGGCATCGATCTTCCGCAGTGCGGCGGCCAGTCCCAGCGGGTCCTGCGTCAACTGGGCGCCCGATTCGTCCGCCTGGTACTCCCGCGCCCTCGAGATGGCCAACTGGATCATCGCGGCGGCCATCGGCCCCAGGATCATCAGCACCAACGCCCCGAACACGCCCGGCCCCTCGTTGTTGCGGCCGCCACCGCCGAAGAACCCCACCATGTACGCCAGGTAGGTGATCATCGTGGCCAGCGCCCCCGCGACCGAAGAGATCAGGATGTCGCGGTTGTACACGTGGGACAACTCGTGCCCGATGACGGCGCGCAGCTCACGCTCGTTCAGCATCTGGGTGATCCCGTAGGTCACGCAGACCGCGGCGTGCTCCGGGTTGCGGCCGGTGGCGAACGCGTTGGGCTGCAGGATCGGCGACATGTACAACCGGGGCATGGGCTGTCCGGCCCGGTCCGACAGCTCCCGGACCATCCTGTGCAGTTCGGGCCAGTCGGACGGGCCGACCGGCTTCGCGCGCATCGACGACAGCGCGATCTTGTCCGAGAAGAAGTAGGCGACGGCGTTGCTCACGAGTGCGACCAGGACGGCGATCTGCACCCCGCGCCCGCCGCCGAGCCACCACCCCACCAGAATGATCAAGGCGGACAGAGCACCGATCAGGACCGCGGTACGCAGGCCGTTGTGGTGCATGACAGCCTCCTTTCCCCTGCTCACCCCCTACCCCCTAGGGGCCCGCGGATGCCGGGCGCAGGCCCGAGACCGCCTCCGGCGGCTCGGGCCCGTGTCCGTCTACCGGCCGGCCGGGACGATCCGGTAGTCCCCGCCGGGCCGGGTCCGGAAGGTCACGGTGTCGCCGTCGGCGGTGTGCGCGATCGGCCGCCCGCGGTCCGTCGTGACCCGGACCCCGCCGCGGAAGGCGTCACTTCGCACGGTGACCGTGCCGCCCTCGCCGGCCGTGAGGCGCGCCTCGGACAGCCGCCCCGAGTTCCACGTCAGGCCCACGGTGTGGGCGCCGCGGGCCCGCAGCCCGCTCACGCTGCCGTCCGCCCAGGCGGCGGGCAGCGCCGGCAGCAGGTCGATCACCTCGAGGTGGCTCTGCAGCAACATCTCCGTCATGCCGGAGGTGGCGCCGAAGTTGCCGTCGATCTGGAACGGCGGGTGCGTGTCCCACAGGTTGGCCAGCGTGCTGCTCTGCAGCTGGTCGCCCAGCAGCTTGTGCGCGCGGTCGCCGTCGAGCAGCCGCGCCCAGAAGTTGATCTTCCAGGCCTTGCTCCAGCCGGTGCCCGCGTCGGTGCGGGCATTGAGCGAGACCTTGGCCGCCTCGGCGAGCTCCGGCGTCGTCCGCGGCGAGACCTGCCGCCCCGGGTGCACCGAGAACAGGTGGGAGACGTGCCGGTGGGTCTCCGCCGGGTCGTCGATGTCCTCCTTCCACTCCTGCAGTTGCCCCCACCGGCCGATCCGCAGGCCAGGGTCGAGCTTGGCCAGCACGTCGCCGGCCACGGCCGCCTCCTTCCCGTCGCCCACCAGTTCGGCGGCCTCACGCAGGTCGGTGAACAGGTGCCAGAGGATCTGCTGCGACATCGCGGCCCCCGCCGTGGTGGGGCCGATCTCGGGAGATCGGCTCGGGATGGCGACGAGCTTGCCGTCCCTGGGGTCGGTCTGCAGGAAGTCGTGCCAGAACGCCGCCGTCTCCTTCATGATCGGGTACGCGGTCCGCTTCAGGAACTGCTTGTCCAGCGTGAACCGGTAGTGGTCGTAGAGCTGCAGCACCAGCCAGGCGCCCGACTCGGGGAAGAAGTAGGCGGGATGGTCCCAGGCGCCGGTGTGGCCGAAGATGTTCGAGGCGTGGTGGGCGACCCAGCCGTCTGCCCCGAACATCTGCTTGGCGGTGACCCGGCCCGGTTCGCGCAGCCCGTCCACGTAGGCGTGCAGGGGTTCGGCCAGCTCGGCCAGGTTGGTCATCTCGGCCGGCCAGTAGTTCATCTGCAGGTTGATGTTGAGGTGGTAGTCCGACTGCCACGGCGGCGCTTCGAGGACGTTCCACACGCCTTGGAGGTTCGCCGGCAACGATCCCGGGCGGGACGAGGCGATGAGCAGGTAGCGGCCGTACTGGTAGTAGAGCTGCTCCAGCGCCCGGTCGGCGGCCGGGTCGGTGCCGTACCGGGCGAGCAGGTCGTCGGTCGGCACGGCGGGCAGGCTGCCGCCCAGGTCCAGCCGTACCCGGTCGAACAGGGCGGCGTGATCGGCCCGGTGCGCGGACAGCAGCCTGGCGTAGCCGCGGGCCGCGGCGGCGTCGACCCGCGCGGTGAGCTTGGCGTGCGGGTCCTCGCCCTTGTACGTCGGGTAGTCGGGGGCGTAGTCGGTGCCCGTGCCGATGATGAGCACCACGGAGTCCGCCCCGGTCACGGTGACGGTCCCGTCGGGGTTGTCGGTCCTGCTCCCGCCCTGGTTGAGGACCTGCAGCTGGGCCTCGTACGCCATCGCGTTGCTGGTCAGCGCCCCCTTGACGGTGATCCGGCCGGCGGCGGCCGTGGCGGTCGCCGAGCGGTTGGCGGGCACGGCGATCCTGGCGGTGAACGTCACTCCGCCGGGGCGGTCGGCGGCGAGCCTGGCCGCGATCACTCCGGCGGGCGCGGAGGCGAAGTACTCGCGGGTGTGACGCACGCCGCCGGCCGTGAACGACACACCGGCCACGCCGCGCGAGATGTCGAGCTCCCTGCGGTAGTCCGCCACCTGCGCCGGCAGGTCGGGGAAGGCCAGACGCACGTCGCCGAAGCTCTGGTACGCGCCGAACCTGCGATGGCGCGGCGTGTCCGACTTGTGCCCGAGCGCGGCCAGCACGTCGTTCGGCGAGATGCCGCCTTCCTTCCAGATCCGCTCCCTGATGGCCTCCAGCGCGCCGGGCCGCGGCGTGTCCCAGTTGCCGAAGGTGTAGTCGGAGACGCCGGGGCCGCCGGTCCACAGGGTCTTGTCGTTGAACTGCAGCCGCTCGGCCTGCACACCGCCGAACACTGTGGCGCCCATGGCGCCGTTGCCGATGGGCAGCGACCGCGTCTCCCAGCCTTGGTTCGTGTCGGGGGCCGGCTCGTCGTACCAGAGCGTGTACGGCTGCGCCGCGTGCCCGGCCTGCGCCTGCGTGGCCGGAACCACGGTCAGCGCCGCGCCGAGAGCCAGCGCGATCGGCCCTGCCAATAACCGTTTCTTCATGTGGGTACACCTATACATCGGATGTGTGATGCGAGCTGAGATCGGAGGTCTATTGGTTACACCTCGTGATCCGGGCGTGCACGCCGCTGCGCCGGGCCAGCACCACATGGTCGGCCGGGCGGCCGGACAGCCATGACCCGGGTGGCGCCGCGGTCCGCGGCCAGGGTGAGTGTGCCCGCCTCCGGGTCGAGCGCGAGCTCCGCCGTCGGGCCGCCGGGGAGACCGGAGATCCTCCAGCTCTGTTCGGCGGCCCGGGCGGGAGAGGCGGAGAGGAGGCAGAGGGACAGGAGAAGTGCGGCACACAGACGTAACGGCGTGGCGGTCGGCATAAGGGCTCCCGCTTCCCGGACACATCGGACCTATTTCCGGATCGTAAACCTTCTATTTCGTTATGGCCAGCAGGGAGATCCGATCTCTTGACCAAAGGAAGCCGCAGGCTAGCAAACGACAATCATTTTCATTACGATGACGGCGGCTAGGCAACCTGGACCGAGCCAGGAAAGTATGGTTAGCCTAACCTAACTTGATCATTCCGTGGCGAAGGGTGCCGCATGTCCTCGTCCAGTTCGGTGTTGGCTCCTGCCCGTGCCACCCTCATCGGGTGCGGCATCCTGACCGGCGTCAGCGCGCTGGCCGGGATGGCGCCGTTGATCGCCGTGGTGGAGATCAGCCGGCGGCTGTTACACGGGGACACGGATGTGGGCCCGATCATCGTCGTCGCGCTCGTCGCCCTGGCCGTCAAACAACTGGGCACCGCAGGCGCGACAGTGCTGACGCATCTGGCGGACATCCGGGTGTCGTTCCGCATCCGCCGGGAACTCCTCGGCAAGCTGCGCAGGCTGCCCCTCGGCTGGTTCACCGACCGCAACTCCGGCACCGTGAAGAAGACGGTCGAGGACGACGTCGCCGCGCTCCACCAGCTCATCGCCCACTCCGTCGTCGAGGTCACCGCCGCGGCGATCCCGCCGGTGGTGGCGATCGTGTATCTCTTCACCGTCGACTGGCGGATGGCGCTGATCAGCCTGCTTCCGATGGTGGTCGGGCTCGTCGTGTACCAGCGGGCGATGGCCGGGGCGGGGACGAAATATCCGGAGTTCATGGCGTGGCTGACCCGGCTGAGCGGCGCCGCGGTGGAGTTCGTCAACGGCATCGCGGTCGTCAAGGCGTTCGGGACCCCGGGGCTGGCCAGCCGCAGGTTCCAGGAGGTGTCGCGGAGCTTCGCGCGGTTCTTCCTGGACTGGGCGAGGGCGACGAGCGTCGCCAGTGTCATCGCGGAGATCCTCATCTCGCCGCCGAGCGTCCTGGTCGTCGTGGCGACCGCGGGCGGCGTGCTCACGGCCGCGGGGCAGCTGCCGTTGACGAGCTTCATCGCCTTCCTCGTGTTCGGGACCGTCACCACCGCCGGTCTCATGACCGTCATGATGTCGGTGCATCCGCTGGTGACGGCGCTGGCCGTGGCTCGCGGCATCCGGGAGGTCCTCTCCGCGCCGGAGCTGCCCGTTCCGGCCGATCCTGTCGTGCCCGACCCGGACACCCCGGGCCCGGTGGTGCGCATGCGCGGCGTCCGGTACGCCTACGGCGACGTGGTCGCGCTGGACGGCGTCGATCTCGACCTGGAGCGCGGCACGGTCACGGCCCTCGTCGGCCCCTCCGGCTCCGGCAAGTCCACCCTGGCGAAACTGTTGCCCCGGTTCGACGACCCGGAGCAGGGCTCGGTGCGGCTGCACGGCGTCGACCTGAGGGACATCGATCCCGCCGAGCTGTACCGCCACGTGGCTTTCGTGTTCCAGGACTCCGCGCTGCTGCGCATGAGCATCCGGGACAACATCCGCCTCGCGCACCCGGACGCCGACGACGCCGCCGTCCGCGCGGCGGCCGGCAAGGCGCAGATCCTGGACCGGCTCGACGAGCTCCCGCGCGGGCTGGACTCCGTGGTCGGCGAGGACGCCGAATTGTCAGGAGGCGAGCGGCAGCGGGTGTGCATCGCCCGGGCGATCCTGGCCGACCGGCCGGTGCTCGTGCTCGACGAGGCGACCGCGAGCGCCGACCCGGAGAACGAGGCACGCGTGCAGGACGCGCTCAGCGAGGTCGCGCGAGACCGTACGGTCCTGGTCATCGCGCACCGGTTGAGCACCGTCCGGGGCGCGGACCGCATCATCGTGCTCGACGAAGGCCGCGTGGCCGAGCAGGGACGGCACGAGGAGTTGCTCGCCCGCGACGGGCTCTACGCGCGGTTGTGGGAGCACGACCGGCGTGCCCGCGAGGACGCCGTGGAGGCCCGCTGATGACCACCATGATCCGTTACCTTTTCGAGCTGCTCGACGAGCGCGGCCGCCGGCATCTGCGCATCATGCTGGTTGCCCAGGCGGGGCAGGGGGTTCTGCAGGGCGTGGGGTTCCTGCTGGTGGTCCCGCTGGTCGCGACCCTCACCACCCCACCCGTCGGCTGGGGCGCTCTCGGGCTGTGGCTCGGGGCCGTCGTCGCCGCGGTCGCCGCTCATCACGTGCTGCTGGCCTGGAGCACGTCGCTGGGGTACGTCGTCGGCACGGACGTGCTCACGAGCTTCCACGAGCGGATCGGCAACCACCTCGCCACGTTGCCGATCGGCTGGTTCGGCGGCGACCGCACCGGGCCGATCGGGCGCATGCTCGGCAAGGGCACCATGGACGTCGCCAACATCCCCGCGCACCTGCTGCGGCACGTCGTCGTCGGGCTGACCGCCCCGGCGACCATGATCGTCGGCAGTTTCCTGCTCGACTGGAGGATCGGGCTCGCCTTCGCCGCCGGGGCGGCGCTGTGCGCGCTGGCGCTGCGGCTGCTCATGGTGATCGTGCGCCGCAACGACGACGACTACGAGCGCGACATCGGCGTGACGGCGTCCCGGATCGTCGAGTACGCCCGGCAGCAGCCGACGTTACGTGCCTACGGCGTGCTCGACCGGCCGGAGATGGGAACCCTCGAAGAGTCCCTGGTCCGCCAGGAGGGATCCCAGTCACGGCTCACCATCCGCGGGGCGTGGGGCATGATCGCCTTCTTCGGCACCCTGCAGCTGGTCGTCACCGCCGTCATCGCGCTCACGGTCGCCCTGACGCTGGACGGCACGATCGCGGTCGCCGTCATGATCGGCGTGCTGATCGTCACGCTGCGCATGCTGGACCCGATCTCGCAGCTCGGCGAGCTGGCCGGGCTCGTCCAGGTCAACGCCGACGCCATCGGCCGGGTGCGGAAGCTGCTCGCGGTGCCGCCGCTGCCGGAGCCCGCCGAGCCGAACCGTGCCGAACCGGCCGGCGCCGGCATCGAGCTGCGCGGCGTGCGCTTCGGCTACGACGGCGGCCCCACCGTCATCGACGGGGTCGACGTGGAGATCCCGGCCGGCAGCTTCACCGCCGTCGTCGGGCCGTCAGGCTCCGGCAAGAGCACGCTGCTGAAGCTGATCAGCCGGTTCTTCGACGTCGACGAGGGCTCGGTGCGCATCGGCGGGCATGACGTCCGGGAGCTCGGCAGCGCCGGGGTCTCGCGGCTGACCGCGCAGGTGTTCCAGGACGTCTACCTGTTCGAGGGCACGATCGCCGACAACCTGCGGATGGCCGCCCCGGACGCGACCGACGCCGACCTCGACCGGGTGGCCCGCATCGCCCGGCTCGACGAGGTCGTGGAACGCCTGCCGGACGGCTGGCACACCCGCGTCGGCGAAGCCGGGTCCACCCTGTCCGGCGGGGAGAAGCAGCGGGTCTCGATCGCCCGCGCCCTGCTCAAGGACGCTCCTGTCGTGCTGTTCGACGAGGCCACCGCCGCGCTCGACCCGGCGAACGAGGCCGCCGTCGCCGCCGCGGTCCACGAGCTCGCGCGGGACCGCACCGTCATCGTCGTGGCCCACCGCCTGTCCACCGTCGTCGCCGCCGACCGCATCCTCGTCCTCGACCGCGGCCGGATCACCGAGCAGGGCGACCACGAGGGCCTGCTCACGGCCGGCGGCACGTACGCACGCTTCTGGAACGAGCGGGTCCGCGCCCGCGGCTGGCAACTGCGATGAAGGGAACCCCCATGACCACGACCGCCGAACGCCGCATCGACCTGCGCATGAGCCCCAAGGACCTGATCAGCGTCGGCGTCTTCGGCGCTCTCTACCTCGTCATCGTGTTCGGGATCAACATGCTCGGGTTCATCAACCCGGCCGTCATGCTCATCGCCCTCGCGGCGAGCATCGTCGCCGGCGGAATCCCGTTCATCCTGTTCCTCACCCGGGTCCGCCACGCGGGCATGGTGACGGTCTTCGCGATCGTCACCGCCGGGATCCTCATGCTCAGCGGACATCCGCCGATCAGCTTCGCGATCAGCGTCGTGTGCGCGCTGCTCGCGGAGGCGATCATCTGGGCGGGGAACTACCGCTCCCGCCGCCTGAGCGTGCTCGCCTACGCGGTCTACTCCGCCTGGTACGTCGGCCCGATGATGCCGATCTTCTACGCCCGCGACGACTACTTCGCCGGCCCGTCGATGCAGATGATGGGGCCCGAGTACGTCAGCCAGATGCAGGCGCTGCTCTCCCCCGGAGTGCTGGTCTTGTTCGATCTGTCCACGGTCGTCTTCGGCCTCCTCGGCGGGCTGCTCGGCCTGCGCCTGATGCGTAAGCACTTCGAGAAGGCGGGACTCGCGTGACCACGGCTCCGGAGCGGACCGCCCTGGCCCTCCTGGCGAGCGGCGCGACCCCCGCGCTCAGGCTCGACCCCAGGACGAAAGCGCTGCTCGTGCTGGGGGCGAGCCTGTCCGTGATGGCGCCGGGCGGCGAGCCGTTCATCCCCGCCGCCCTCGTGCTCGGGATGCTGCTGGCGCTCGGCGAAGGAGCGTGGGCACGCGTGCTCGTCCTGCCGCTCACCGCCGCCGCCATCGCGGTCGTCGCCTATCTGCTGCCGATGGCGTTGCCGTACCCGGCCGTCGGCGTCGTCGCCGCGGTGGCCGCGTACCTGCTGCGCTTCGTCGCCGTCGGCGGCATCGCCCTGCACCTGGCACGGACCACCCCGCCGACCGAGTTCACCGCGGCGCTGCGCGCCGCGCACGTCCCCCGGGCGGTCACGGTGTCCGCGGCCGTGCTGCTCAGGTTCCTTCCCACGATCATCGCCGAGGCCCGCGCGGTGCGCGACGCCATGCGGCTGCGCGGGATCGGCGGCTGGGGCGGCATGCTCCGCCACCCGGTGCTCAGCATCGAGCGTTTCACGGTCCCGCTCATCGCTTCGAGCCTGCGCGTGGCGGAGGACCTGTCCGCCGCGGCCCTGCTGCGCGGGCTCGGCTCGGCCGCCCGCCCCACCGCCATGCGCCCGCCCCGCCTGGGCGCCGCCGACCTCGCCGCCGTGCTCGTCGCAGCGGCGCTGGCCGCGATCACGGTGATGTGGTGATCAGCGTCAAGGGCGTGCGCTGGACGTACGCGGGCGCGACCACTCCCACACTCGACGACCTCACCCTGGAGGTGCGGCACGGGGAGACGGTCGTGTTGTGCGGGCCCAGCGGATCCGGCAAGAGCACCGCGCTCCGGCTCATGAACGGCCTCATCCCCCACTTCCACGACGGCGAGCTCGACGGCGCCGTGCACCTCGACGGGCAGCCGGTCGCGGACCTGCCGCTCGATCAGGTCGGCCGCCGCACCGGCACCGTGCTCCAGCATCCCCGCCGGCAGTTCTTCACCGACAGGGCCGAGAGCGAGCTCGCCTTCGCGCTGGAGAACTTCGGCGAACCCCCCGAACTCATCCGGGAACGTGTCACCACCACCATCGCCGAACACGACCTGGACGGCCTCACCGGCCTGCCGCTGCAGGAGCTGTCCGGCGGCCGGCAGCAACAGGTCGCCTGCGCCGCCGCGACGGCCCACCGCCCGGCCCTGCTGCTGTTCGACGAGCCCACGTCCAACCTCTCCGCCGCCGCGATCGAACGGTTCACCGGCACACTCGCCCGGCTGCGTGCTGCCGGGGAGACCATCGTCATCGCCGAGCACAGGCTGCACTTCCTGCGCGGCCTCGCCGACCGGGTCATCGCCATGCGCGACGGCCGGATCGACGCCGAATGGACGGGCGAGGAGTTCGCCGCCCTCGGCGACGACATCCTCCGTGCCGAAGGACTCCGCAGCCTCGCCCGACCGCGGCGCCCCAGCCTCCCGCGGACCCACGCGCGCGGGCCGAGCATC
The DNA here is from genome assembly GCF_004011505.1 of Nonomuraea polychroma. Lineage (NCBI taxonomy): Bacteria > Bacillati > Actinomycetota > Actinomycetes > Streptosporangiales > Streptosporangiaceae > Nonomuraea > Nonomuraea polychroma. The sequence goes on along the minus strand of NZ_SAUN01000001.1, from coordinate 1,106,465 downwards.
GACCTCGGCGCCGAGTCGTCCGCCATCCCGTCCGGGAGCGGGCTGGCCTTGCGTGACATCCGCTGCGCCTTCCGGGGCCGACGCGTGCTCGACATCGAGGAGGCGTACCTGCCTGCCGGAGCCATCACCGCGATCACCGGCCCGAACGGTGCGGGCAAGACCACCCTGGCCCGCATCCTGACCGGTCTGCAACGCCACGAGGGCGAGGTGCTGCTCGACGGCCGCCGGCTCGACCGGACCCGGCGGCAGCGCGCGAGCGCGATCGTCATGCAGGACGTGCAGCGGCAGCTCTTCACCGACAGCGTCGACGCAGAGCTCCGGCTGGACGCGTCGCCGCCGGAGGAGCGCTCCCGTGCGCTCCTGCGCGACCTCGACCTGGAGCACCTCAAGGACCGCCACCCGCTGTCCCTGTCCGGTGGCCAGCAGCAACGCCTCGTGGTGGCCGCGGCCCGGCTCAGCGGCCGCCGGGTCGTGGTGTTCGACGAGCCCAGCTCCGGCGTCGACCGCCGCCACCTGCACTCCATCACCCAGGTCATGCGCGAGCTCGCCGACGACGGCGCCGTCGTGCTCGTCATCAGCCACGACGACGACCTCCTCGCGATCGCCGCCGACCAGGAGCTGCCGCTACGGCCCTGTTGAGGGCGTCAGCGCTCGGGAGATGGCGCGGGCGCTGGTGCGCACCAGGTGGGCGAGCGCCTGAGTCGAGGCGCTGCCGTGGTGGACGACGAGGGAGACGGCGGCGACGACCTCGCCGTGGGAGTCGTGGATCGGGGCCGCGACGGACAGCGCGTCCATGGTGACCTGGCGATCGCTGATCGCATAGCCGCGGGCGCGGGTGTCGGCGAGCGCGACACGCAGCTGGTGCGGGGTCGTCATGGTGCGTTCCGTGTAGCGCTTGATCGGGCAGGACAGGACCAGCTCCTGCACGTCGGCGGGGGCGTGGGCGAGCAGGACCAGGCCGACGCCGGTGGCCGTGAGCGCGAAGCGGCCGCCCACCCTCGTGAGCACCGGCACCGCGCCGCTGCCCGCGATCCGCTCGACGAACACGACCTCGGTGCCTTCGCGTACCGCCAGCTGCACGTTCTCGCGGGTCACCTGCGACAGGTCCTCCAGGTACGGCAGCGCCGCCTCGCGCAGGCCGAGACCGCGCGGGGCCAGCGAGCCGATCTCCCACAGCCGCAGTCCGATGTGGTAGCAGCCGGCCGGGTCCCGTTCCAGCGCGCCCCAGGCCACGAGCTCCGCCACCAGCCGGTGCACGGTGGAGACCGGCAGCCCCGAGTGCCGGGACAGGTCGCTGAGCGTCAGCGAGCGCCGGTCGGGGGTGAACGCGCCGAGGATCTGCAGGGCGCGCGCCACGACCGGCCCGGTCCGGGCGACGGCTGACGGCATCGGCGGCTCCATGTCAGAGGTCGAGGACCAGCTTGGGGCAGGCGGCGCGGGAGACGCAGATGAACATGACGTCGTTCGCCGCCTCCTCTTCAGGGGTGAGGAGCGAGTCGCGGTGGTCCACGACGCCGGCCAGCACGGGGGTCTCGCAGGTGCCGCAGGTTCCCTCCCGGCACGAGGTCAGGACCTGTACGCCCGCCTCCTCCACGACCTCCAGGATCGACCGGTCCGGCGGCACCGTCAGGGTGAGACCGGTGGCGGCCAGCTCGACCTCGAACGTCCCGGTCAGGATCGGGTCGCCCGCGTCCTTGGGGGTGAAGCGCTCCACGTGCAGCGGCCGGTTCGCGCAGCGTTCCTCGACGGCCTGCAGGAGCGGGGCGGGGCCGCAGCAGTAGACGAGGGCGTCCATGGGCTCCTCCGCCAGGAGCGCGTCGAGGTCGAGCAGGCCGTGCTCGTCCTGCGGCCGCAGGAGCACCCGGTCGCCGTGGGCGGCGCGCAGCTCGCTCGCGAAGGCCATCGACGCGGCCGTGCGGCCGCCATAGGCCAGCCGCCACTGCGCGTCCCCGGCGGCGGTGAGCATGGGGACGATGGGGGTGATCCCGATTCCACCGGCGATGAACAGGTAGCGGGGGGCGGGGTGGAGCGGGAAGTTGTTGCGCGGGCCGCGCGCCAGGATGGTCGTCCCCGGGTGGAGCTCGTCGTGCACGTGGGCCGACCCGCCCCGGCCGTCCGGCTCGCGGAGGACCGCGATCCGCCACGTCGTGCGGTCGGCCGGGTCGCCGCACAGGGAGTACTGGCGGACGAGGTCGCCGGCGAGGACCACGTCGACGTGCGCGCCCGGCGCCCACGCGGGCAGCTCGCCGCCGGCGGGATCGCGCAGGTCCAGCGCGATCACCCCCTCGGCCACCTGCTCGCGAGCGTGCACGACCAGCTTCCGCTCGGCTCCCGTCTCGGGGACGCCGGTCATCGGGACGCTCCCGCGCCTGAGAGGGCCGCCGGGTCGGGGGCGGGCTCCATGGTGTGGCCGATCGGGTGGGCGAGCAGCCACTCCCACACCTCGATCGGGCCCTCCGCGAGGTGCGTGGCACCGCAGTGGCAGGTGCCCTGCAGCAGGTCGCTGCCGGGCAGCCACACCACGCGGAGCACCTCGCGGCCGGGAAGCATGCGGGTCGGTTCCATGCCCGTCACACCCGGCTGCCCGCGCTCTGCCCGGCCACCAGCTTGGCCAGCATGCGCCGCGCCGCCAGCCCGCCGGTGTCGATGTTGATCGACAGCTCCTGATAGCCCTCCGGCTCGGTGGCGATCACCTGCTCCAGCACGTCCAGCGCGGCGACGTCCTGCAGCACCACGGTCCGGTTGTTCTCGGCGAGGAAGTCCGACACGCCCTGGTCGTCGAGGGCGAAGTCGCGGGCCACGGCCCAGAAGTCGTGCGTGCTGTGCTCGGTCTCGGGCGTGATGGCGTACACGACCTCGACGTGGAAGGCGTCCGGGTCGGTCCCGTCGGCGTTCGGCAGCACCCCGAGCGGCGCGATGCGCGAGTGCAGCTTGTACAGGCACGGCGGGGTGTACTCGATGTCCTGCCAGCGCATGATCCGCCCGGTGAGCCCGGTGGACTTGGCGTAGAACGGCGGGCACTCGGCGTCGTCCATGTGCCGGCTGACGTAGACGATCCCGGCCTCCTCGTCCACCTCGGTGGTGATCGGGGTGGCGGCCACCTCCGGGGTGCCGATGTACCCGCCGTGCAGGTACGTCTCGTGCGACAGGTCCAGCAGGTTGTCCACCAGCAGCCCGAACCGTGCCTTGAGCGGCTCCATCCCCGACACCGTGGTGTAGTCCGGCGAGACCAGCCAGGGCGCGCGCGGGATGCGGGTGGGGTCGGCCTTGGCCGGGTCGCCGATCCAGACCCACACGAACGAGTCCTGCTCGACGACCGGGTAACTCTTCAGCCGGGCGGTCCGCGGCACCCGGGTCTGGCCGGGCACGGCCACGCAGCCGCCGTCGGCGCCGTAGGTGAACCCGTGGTAGCCGCACACCACCTGGTCGTCGACCAGCCGGCTCGGCGGCTCGGACAGCGGGAACCGGCGGTGCACGCAGCGGTCCGACATGGCGGTGACGGTTCCGGCACGGGTCCGCCAGAACAGGATCGACTCGCCGCAAATGGTGCGGCTGAACAGCTCGTGGGCGATCTCGCGCCCGTACGCGGCGACGTACCACTGGTCGCGGGGGATGCTTGACATGGGCGACTCCTTCACAGTGGAACGATGGTGACCTGGGTCACCGGGACCGCGGAACGGCGCTTCCCGGATGCCGGAAAACGAATGTGGTCAGAACCGCAGCACCGGCTTGATCGTCGCACCGGAGACGATGTCGCCGACCGCGCTCTCGATCTCCTCGAACTTGTAGTGCCTGATCAGCCGGTCGATCGGCAGCCGCCCGGCGGCCACCAGCTCGGCCAGCACCGGGATCAGCGACTCCGTCTCGCTGTCGCCCAGCGTCAGGCCCACCACCTTGCGGCCCGGCAACATGAAGTTGACGTCCACGGGGATCGACGAGCCGAAGGGCGGGGCGCCGACCAGCACCGCGGTGCCCCGGGCGGCGAGCACGCCGACGGCGGCGCCGGCGACCCCCACGTTGCCCGTCGTCTCGACCACGCCGTCGGCGCCCTGGCCGCCGGTGATCTCGCCGATCGCCTCGGCCAGGTCGGCCGTGGTGGTGTCGACGGTGTGGGTGGCGCCGAGCTCGCGGGCCAGCTCGAGCCGGGCCGGCACCCGGTCGACCGCGATGATGCGGGTGGCCGGGGTGAGCCGGGCCGCCATGACCGCGGACAGGCCCACCGCGCCCGCGCCGGTCACGACGAGGGAGGCGCCGGGGCGCGGCTGGAGCACGTTCCAGACGGCGCCCGCGCCGGTCTGCACGCCGCAGCCGAGCGGCGCCAGCAGGTCGAGCGGCGCGTCGGCGGGCAGCTTGACCAGGCTGCGCTCGTCGGCCAGGGCGTGCCTGGCGAAGGAGGACTGGCCGAAGAAGTGCCCGCCGAGTGCCGCGCCGTCCCTGGTCACGGTGGGTGAGCCGTCCGCGCGGGCGCCGCCGAGCAGGTTCAGCGGCAGCCAGGCCGCGCAGTAGGCGGGGTGCCCGTCACGGCAGTTGGCGCACCTGCCGCACGAGGTGAAGGAGAGCAGCACGTGGTCGCCGGGGCTGACCCGGGTCACGGCGGAGCCGACCGCCTCCACGACGCCCGCGCCCTCGTGGCCGAGGACCCCGGGCAGGGGGAACGGCAGGCCGCCGGCGGCGACGCCCAGGTCGGTGTGGCAGATGCCGGCGGCGACCATCCGGACCAGCACCTCGTCCGGGCGCGGGTCGGCCAGCTCGACCTCGCTCAGGTGGAAGCCGGCGCCTGCGGACTCGACGACGGCTGCTGACGTGGTGGTGGTCATGGCGTACCTCTCACAGGGCGATGACGACGGACTTGACCTTGGTGTACGACTCCAGCACCTCGGGCCCGTACTCTCGCCCGTAGCCGGATTGCTTGACCCCGCCGAACGGGATCGCCGGGTCGAGCATCGCCCAGTCGTTCACCCAGACGATGCCGGCCTCCAGCCGCGCCGCCACCCGGTGCGCGCGGGCCAGGTCGGTGGTCTGCAGACCGGCCGCGAGCCCGTACGGGGTGCCGTTGGCCATGGCCACGGCCTCCTCCTCGGTGTCGAACGGCTGGACGGTCAGGACCGGGCCGAAGATCTCCTCCTGCACGACGGGCGAATCGTCGCTCAGGCCGGCGATGACGGTCGGCTGGTAGTAGTAGCCGCCGCCGAGGTCCAGCCGCTCCCCTCCGGTGACGATCCGGCCGCCCTGCTCCTTGGCGATCCGCACGTACTCCTCGACCTTGGCGAGATGCCGCTCGGCGGCCATGGGGCCCACGACGGTGGCCGGGTCGAAGGGGTCGCCGACCGGCACGCCGGCGACGGCTCCGGCCAGGATCTCCAGGACGGTGTCGTACAGGGGGCGGTGGACCAGCAGGCGCGGTCCGCCCATGCAGAACTGGCCGGTGTTGAAGACGAAGGCCTTGATGGCCGAGCCGATCGCCTTGTCCAGGTCGGCGTCCTCGAACACGATCTGCGCGGCGTTGCCGCCCAGCTCCATCGTGACGGGCTTGAGCCCTTCGCCGGCCGTGGCGGCCGCGTACCGGCCGATCTTGGTGGAGCCGGTGAAGGCGATCTTGTCGATGCCGGGGTGGCGCAGCAGCGCCTCGCCGGCCACCGCGCCATCACCGGTGACCACGTTGAGCACGCCGTCCGGCACCCCCGCCTCGGCCAGGATCTCGGCCATCAGCAGGGCGCTGAGCGGAGTGTCCTCGGCGGGCTTGTGCACCATGACGTTGCCCGCGGCGAGCGCCGGCGCGATCTTCGAGCTGCTGAGGATCAGCGGGAAGTTGAACGGGGTGATCGCGCCGACCACGCCGAGCGGCTCGCGCCGGGTGTAGGCGTGCGAGGGGATCGGGATGTGCCGGGTGGCCCCTTGGATGGTCTGCGCGAGCCCGGAGTAGTACTCGTAGATCTCGGCGGCCGTGGCCACGTCGACGGCGCGGCACAGGCTGACCGGCTTGCCGACGTCGACGCTCTCCACCGCGACGAGCTCGTCCTCACGCCGCCGGATGACGTCGGCGACGCGGTGCAGGATGCGTGCCCGCTCGCGGCCGGACGTCTGCGACCACGTGCCGAACGCCTTGCGCCCGGCGGCGACGGCCGCGTCCACGTCGGCGGCGTCCGCCTCGGCCACCGTGGTGATCACCTGTCCCGTGGACGGGTCGGTGATGTCCCTCCTGCCCTTGGCGAACGCCTCGGCCCACTCGCCGCCGATGAACAACTTGCCCGGCTCGATGTGCGGCCGGCTCACGGAATCCGTCATGACCCGCTCTTCCCGGTGCGATCGCACGCCGCACCGTCCTGGTCCCGACCTGTTCAACCAACAGGTTTCCTGATAATTACGCTCATATGGCGGAGAATGCAAGAGGGCTGAGATACTCAGGAAACCTGACTGTCCACAGCAAAGGAACGCACGTGACACGCACCCCCGGCAGCGACCGGGCCGTGGAGTCCGCCGCCTCGCGCCCGTCGCTGCTGTACGTCGTGAAGCAGGTCGAGCTCGCCGCGCGGGCCCAGATGGACGAGCTGCTCAAACCGGCCGGCATCACCGCGCTGCAGTACACCGCGCTCACCGTGCTGCGCCGCCGGGACGGGCTCAGCTCCGCACAGCTCGCCCGCAACTCCTTCGTCACCGCCCAGTCCATGGCCGACATGATCACCGCGCTGGAGCGGCGCGGCCTCATCGCGCGCCGCCGCGACCCCGGCAACCGCCGGGCCCTGCTGATCAGCCTCACCGACGCGGGCCACGAGCTGCTCGCGGCCCACGACGAGGCGATGGACGCCCTGGAGGAGCGCATGCTCACCGGACTCACCGCCCGGCAGCGCCGTGACCTGGAGGTCTATCTCAACCGCTGCCGGACGGCCCTGTCGGATCTGCCTCCGCACTGACGGGTCATGAAGGCGACGGAACGGGCAGGTCCCGGAGCTTGAGCTTCTGGATCTTGCCCGAGCCGGTCTTCGGCAGGTCCTCCACGAACGTGACATACCTGGGGATCTTGTACTTGGCCAGCCTCGTCAGCAGGAACGCACGCAGCTCCTCCCCCGTGACTTCGTGGCCGGGACGGACGACCACGAACGCGCGGCCGGTCTCCCCCCACGTCGCGTCCGCCACGCCGACCACCGCCGCCTCGGCCACCGCCGGATGCTCGAAGAGCACCGCCTCCACCTCCGCCGGGTAGACGTTCTCGCCGCCGGAGATGTACATGTCCTTGACCCGGTCCACGATGTACAGGTGGCCCTCCTCGTCGCGATAGGCGACGTCGCCGGAGCGGAACCAGCCGCCCTCGGCGAAGGCCGCGGCCGTGGCCCCGGCGTCGTCCCAGTAGCCGGGGGTGACGTTCGGGCCCTGGATGAGGACCTCGCCGGGCTCGCCGGGCGGGGCGTCGCTGAGGTCGGGCCGGACGACGCGGACGTCGGCGAAGAAGACGGGCACGCCCGCTGAGCCGACCTTGCGCACACTCTGACTGGCCTCCAGGAACGTCGCGCCCGGCGCGGTCTCCGTCATCCCATACCCCTGGCAGAACACCAGCCCCCGCTCCTGGTAGGTGCGGATCAGGGCGGGCGGGATGGCCGCTCCCCCGGACATCAGCGTGCGCAGCGACGACAGGTCCGCACCGGCCCAGCGCGGCGAGCCCGCGAACGCGGCGAACATCGTGGTGACCCCGAACATCCACGTGACACCGTGCTTCTCGATCAGGTCGTAACACGCGTCCACGTCCCACGACGGCATGATCACCGAACGGCCGCCCTTGAGGAAGGTCGGCAGCAGCGTCTGGTTCAGCGCCGCGACGTGGAACAGCGGGGCGCTGACCAGCGTCGTCTCGTCGCCGGCCACGTCCACCCCGATGAGCATGTTGCAGGTGTTCCAGATCAGGTTGGCGTGGCTGAGCGTGGCGCCCTTGGGCCGCCCGGTGGTGCCCGACGTGTAGAGGATGAGCGCGATGTCGTCCTGCGCCACCGGCACGTCGATCGGCGCGAGCTCCGTGCGATCGCCCTGCGCGAGCCAGCTCTCACAGGTCTCGAGCGGGATGATCTGCTCCAGGGCCGGCGTGCCGGTCAGCGCCTCCACCACGCCGGCGCACTGCGGCGCGTGGATCAGCACCTTCGCGCCGGAGTGCCCCAGCATGTAGTCGATCTCGGGCGCCGCGAGCCGGAAGTTCAGCGGAACGAAGATCCCGCCGAGCATGTGCGTGGCGAACATGGTCTCGGCGAACGCGACGTGGTTCGGGCCGAGGTAGACGACCCGGTCCCCGGCCCGCACGCCGCTGTCGCGCAGCCGATGCGCCAGCCTCGTCACCCGCTCGTGGACCTCTGCGTAGGTCAGCGAGCGGTCCTCGTAGACGAAGGCCGTGCGGTCCGGCGTCATCATGGCCCGCCGCGCCGGCCAGCCGCCGATCCCGGAGTTGTGCATGAGCGTGTCTTTCCTGTCAGGAGGCGATGGTCTTGGAGGCGCTGGTGGGGATCGGCTCCTCGGCCAGGTCGCCGCGGCTGGTCTCCTTGAGCGCCAGCGTGCAGGCCACGGCCAGCAGGCACGCGGCGGCGATGACGATGGACACCACGAGGGTCCCGCCGCCGCCAGCCTGGATCTGGGCGAACACCACCGGCGCCAGCCCGGCCCCGAGCCCGGCCAGCTGGTATCCGAGGGACGCGCCGGTGTAGCGGGTGCGGGTGCTGAACAGCTCGGTGTAGAGCGCGGCCAGCGGGCCGTACATCATCGGGTGCACGACGGCCTGGCCGAAGACGAGTGCGGCGGTGAGCAGGGCGACGCTGCCGGTGTTCACCAGCGGGAACAGGGCGAACGCGAACACCGCCATGATCAGCGCGCCGGTGATGACGACCGGCCGCCGCCCGACCCGGTCCGACAGGGCCGACCAGCCGAGGATGCCGAGTACGGCCAGCGCCGAGGAGAGCGTCAGCCCGTTCAGCACGGCCTGCCGCTCGAAACCGACACCGACGCCGTACGCGATGAGGAAGGTGGTGAGCGTGCCCTGCGCCACGAACGCCGCCAGCCCCACGCCGACGCCGAGCAGCAGCGTCCTGGGCTGGCCGCGCAGCACGTCCAGCAGCGGGACCCTGGAGGCGCTCTCCTTGACGGCGGCGCTGAACACCGGGGTCTCCTCCACCCGCATCCGGACGAACAGGCCGACCGCGAGCAGGACGATGCTGATCAGGAACGGGACCCGCCACCCCCACGCCAGGAAGGCCTCGTTGCCCACCACGGCGGCGGTGCCGGTCAGCGCACCCGTCGACAACACCATGCCGAACGGCGCTCCGGCGTTGGTGAAGCTCGCCCACAGGCCGCGGCGGGCGGTGGCGTGTTCTGCCGACATCAGCACCGCGCCGCCCCACTCGCCGCCGACCGCGATTCCCTGCACGACCCTCAGCAGGACGAGCGCGATCGGCGCGAGCACCCCGGCCTGCGCGTAGGTGGGCAGCAGCCCGATCAGGAAGCTGGCCACGCCCATCAGCACCATGGTGAGCACGAGCATGCGCTTGCGGCCCAGCCGGTCGCCGAAGTGGCCGAACACGACGCCGCCGATCGGCCTGGCCAGATAGCCGGTCGCGAACGTGCCCAGGCTGGCCACCGTGGCGACCAGCGGGTCGAGGTTGGAGAAGAAGACCTTGTTGAACACGACGGCCGAGGCCGTGGCGTACAGGAGGAAGTCGTAGTACTCGATGACGCTGCCGAGGAAGCTGGAGGCCACTGCGCGGCGCAGCTGCACGGGGTTCGACATGAGCGGGGGGCTCCTCACATCTCCGAAGGGGTCAGGCGTAGTGCCGGTAGACGGCACGGGCGACGCACGCGGGCTTGGCCGCGCCGTCGATCTCCACGGTGAAGTCGAGCAACATCTGGACACCGTCGCCGGGGACGTCCTCGACCTCGGCGACCTTGCCGGCCAGGCGGATCTTGCTGCCCACCTTGACCGGGCTGGGGAAGCGGACCTTGTCCAGGCCGTAGTTGATGCTCATCTTCATGCCCTGGATGTCGAGCAGCTCGTTGAACAGCGGGATGAGCAGGGCCAGGGTCAGGTAGCCGTGCGCGATCGTGCCGCCGAACGGCCCGTCCTTCGCCTTGTCCGGGTCCACGTGGATCCACTGGTGGTCGTTGGTGGCGTCGGCGAAGGTGTTCACCCGCTCCTGGGTGATCTCCAGCCAGCCGCTGTGGCCGAGGTCCTGGCCGGCCAGCGCCTTCAGCTCGGCGAGGCCGTTAGCGACGATGGTCATGGCTGCGTCTCCTTGGAGGTGAGGCCGAGCAGGCGCGCGGCGTTGTCTTTGAGGATCTTGGGGCGGACCTCGGGCTTGATGTCGAGCTTGGCGAAGTCCGCCAGCCACCGGTCCGGGGTGATCACCGGGTAGTCGGAGCCGAACAGCACCTTGTCCTTCAGCAGCGTGTTGGCGTACCGGACGAGCTGCGGCGGGAAGTATTTCGGCGCCCAGCCGGACAGGTCGATGTGCACGGACGGCTTGTGCGTGGCCACGGCCAGGGCCTCGTCCTGCCAAGGGAACGACGGGTGCGCCAGGATGATCTTCAGGTGCGGGAAGTCCACGGCGACGTCGTCGACCAGCATCGGGTTGGAGTATTTGAGCCGGATTCCACCGCCGCCCGGGACGCCCGCGCCGATGCCGGTCTGGCCGGTGTGGAACAGGGCGATCGCGCCCAGCTCCTCGATCACCTCGTACAGCGGGTAGGCCAGCGGGTCGTTCGGGGCGAAGCCCTGGATGCTGGGGTGGAACTTGAAGCCGCGAACCCCGTGGTCGGTGACCAGGCGGCGGGCCTCGCGGGCGCCCGCCCGGCCCTTCCACGGGTCGACGCTGGCGAACGGGATGAGCACGTCGGGGTGCTCGGCGCAGCTTTCGGCGATCTCCTCGTTGGAGATGCGGGGGTGGCCGGTGGCGTGCTCGGCGTCCACCGTGAACACGACCGCGGCCATCTGCCGCTCCCGGTAGTAGGCGGCCATCTGCGGGATGGTCGGCCGCTCGTGCGCGCCGAAGTACTCCTCCGACGCCCCGAACAACGCCGGGCTGAGCGAGCCGTGCCCGTCCTTGGAGACCTCGGCGTGGGTGTGGACGTCGATCGCCACCAGCTCGTCTGCGTTCATTTCCTTTGGGTTCATGAGGTGGGCGCCTTCGGCGCGGGGATCCCGTACGTCTCGGGCTCGGCCCCGACACCCGCCTCCCACGAGGCGGCGATGGCGTCGGCGGACCAGCCGCCGTCGGCGTAGGCGACGGCCTTCTCCTTGGGGTGCGACCAGAGGGCCAGCTTGTCGCCGCCGATGCCGATGGCCTGCCCGGTGACGCCGGCGGAGGCGTCCGAGGCGAGGTAGACGACGAGCCCGGCCACGTCGTCGACCGTGCCGAGACCTTCGTCCTTGCGCAGCCAGTCCGGCAGCGGGGCGCCGGTGCGCTCGGCCTCCTCCAGGATCGGCGCGAAGACCGGGATGGTCTTGGTCATCTCGGTGGCCGCGACCGGGACGACGGCGTTGACCGTGATGTTGGACCGGCCCAGCTCCATAGCCCAGGTGCGGGCCATCGCCACGATGCCCGCCTTGGCGGCGGCGTAGTTGGTCTGGCCGAAGTTGCCGCGTTGCCCCGCCGGTGAGGAGATCAGGATCAGGCGGCCGCCCTCGCCCTGCTCGCGCATGCGTAGGGCGGCCGCGCGGGCGCAGCTGAACGTGCCGCGCAGGTGCACCTCGACGACCGCGTCGAAGTCCTCGTCGGACATCTTCCACAGGACGCGGTCCCGCAGGATGCCGGCGTTGGTCACCATGACGTCGAGCCGGCCGAACTCCTTGACCGCGGTGTCCACCAGCCGCTGCGCGACCTCGCTCCCGCCGACCGCGCCCACCTCGGCCACGGCCCTGCCGCCCGCGGCCACGACGGCCTCGACCACGTGGGCGGCCGCCTCGGCGTCCACGTCGTTGACGACGACCGCCGCCCCGGCAGCGCCGAGCGCCTCCGCGTACGCCCGGCCGAGACCGCGACCGGCCCCGGTGACCACGGCCACCTTGCCCGACAAATCCATCTATTCCACCCCAAACAACGCAGGAGTCCGTCGATGCCGGTCAATGTAGGGCACTTTTCTAACTCAGGTCAAAGTTCTGCCCAACATCGACCTCACCAACCCGATGTCCTCTACGTTGGGCATATTTTCAACCGTCGTCAAGAGTTTGCCCGACATCGCTGCTCCGTCTACGCTCATGCCTGTGAAGCGCGAGGATGAGCAGGACCAGCCGCAACTGCCGGCGGCGCGCCCGCAGTCGCTGATGTTCAGCTTTCTCGGCATCTACGTGCTGGGGCGCGACACCGCGGTCTACTCGGGCAGCGTCATCGACGTCTTCGCCCGGCTGGGCGTCTCGGAGGAGGCGGTGCGCTCCACGCTCACCCGCATGGCCAAGCGCAACCTGCTGACCAGGCACCGCCAGGGCAAGAAGGTCTACTTCGGGCTCACCCCGCACGCCACGGAGGTGCTCGACGACGGGCGCAGGCACGTCTGGGAGACCGGCGCGGTCAACCGCGACTGGGACGGCACCTGGACACTGGTCGGCTTCTCACTGCCGGGCAGCGAGCGCAGCACCCGCCACGACCTGCGCTCCCAGCTCATCTGGGCCGGATTCGGGCTGCTGCAGGGCGGGCTCTGGATCGCTCCCGGCGTGAAGGACGTAGAGTCGATGCTCGCCCCCCTCGACCTCGGCGACAACATCACCGTGCTGCAGGCGCGGGCGTTCAAGCCGACCGAGTCGGCCGACCTGGTCCGCAAGGCGTTCGACACCGACGAGATCGCCGAACGCTACCGGGCCTTCCTCGACCGCTGGGACACCCCGCACCCGCTGCCGTCCGCCACCGACGACCTGGCCAGGCAGTTGCTGCTGCACACCGACTGGCTGCAACTCGTCCGCCAGGACCCACGTCTCCCGGCCGAGCACCTGCCCGCCGACTGGCCGGCCATCCGCGCGGAGAAGCTGTTCCACACGCTGGCCCACCGCTACGAGCCCAGCGCCGCACAGCTCGCCGCCACCCTGCTCGACGAGCTGCCGCTGCGGCCGTAGCCGGCGCCGGTTCTCGATCTCCGTTGCTTCTGCGGCGTCGTGGCGCTACATTCATTGAGTAAACGTTTATTCAATGAAGGACTGGGTCGCCATGGTCAGAACGCGGCGGGAACAGGCCGAATGGCGTCGCGAGCAGCTGCTCGACGCGGCGCTGAAGGTCTTCGCGGACAAGGGTGTGGACGGCGCGTCGGTCAAGGACCTTGCCGAAGCGGCAGGAGTGACGCCAGGTCTGCTCTATCGCTACTTCGACAGCAAGGAGGCCCTCGTCCAGGCTCTGCTGGCCGAGCGGGGCTTCCTGCCGCGCCTGCGCGAGCTGCTGACCGCCGACCACGGCTCCCGGACCGCCCGGCAGGTGCTGGCCGAGTTGCTGGCCGCCTTCGACGGCCTGCTCGCCGACAACGCCGACCTCATGGCCGTGTTCTTCAGCACCACCCGGGCGCGCCCCGCGCTGGCCGAGCTGATGGCGGAAGGGCAACGGCTGGTGGGTGACTTCCTGGCCACGCGCGTCGCGGCCGGCGAGCTCCGCCCGCACGACGTCGCGACGGCGGCCAAGACGCTGCTCGCCACCGTGGCCGTGAACCGCCGGATGGGCGCCCCCGTCGACATCGACCGGCTGGTCGAGCTGCTGTTCCCCGAGGAAGGGTGAAACGTCAATGCGTACCGAGAGCACCAGATGTTGCGTGGTCGGCGGCGGCCCGGCTGGGATGATGGCCGGACTGCTGCTGGCCCGTCAGGGCGTCGAGGTGATCGTCCTGGAGAAGCACGCCGACTTCCTCAGGGACTTCAGGGGCGACACCGTCCACCCGTCCACGCTGGAGTTGATCGCCGAGCTGGGCTGGATCGAGGAGTTCCTGAGGCTGCCGCACAGCAGGATGTCCGACGTCACCGTGAGCATCGGCGGCCGGGCGGTCACGTTCGCCGACTTCAGCCGCCTGCCCCTGCGCTGTCCGTACATCGCGTTCATGCCTCAGTGGGACGTGCTGGACTTCCTGGCCGGCAAGGCGTCCGCATACCCCTCCTTCCGCCTCCTGCGCAGCACCAGGGCGACGGAGCTGATCGTGGAGGACGGGCGGGTCGCCGGGGTCCGTGCGGATACCGCGGACGGTCCGATCGACGTACGGGCCGACCTGGTGATCGCGGCCGACGGCCGGCACTCGACGCTGCGGGACCAGGCCGGTCTGGAGGCCACGGCGAGTTCGCCGCCCATGGACGTGCTGTGGTTCCGCCTGCCTCGCCGCGACGGCGACCGGGTGCCCTTCTTCCAGGGAGGAAAGGGCGCGCTGGTCGCCATCGACCGGGGGGATTACTGGCAGCTCGCCTACACGATCCCGCCGGGGGCGTTCGCGGAGCTCAAGACGACGGGGTTGACCGCGTTCCATGATCGGGTGGCGGGGCTGGCGCCGGCTCTGCGCGATCGCGTCGGGCTGATCGACGACTGGGACCAGGTCCACCAGCTGACCGTCAGGGTTGACCGGCTGCCGCGGTGGCACCGCGCCGGGTTGTTGTGCATCGGTGACGCCGCCCACGCCATGTCACCCGCCGGCGGCGTCGGCATCAATCTGGCCGTGCAGGACGCGGTCGCCGCCGCCAACCTGCTCGGTCCCGTCCTTCGTCAGGCGGGCGTCCCCGATGCGGCCGACCTCGCCAGGGTGCAGGCACGCAGGGAACGGGCCGTCAGAGTGACCCAGGCCTTCCAGGTCCGCATCCTCCGCGACCTGTACCCCAAGGAAACGGGGGACGACACGGCCGAGCACGTGCCGCCGATCTTCACCGCTTTCAAGGCTCTGCCGCCGCTGCGGCATCTGATGGGGCGCTTCATCGGGATGGGCGTGCGACCAGAGCACATCGAGCAGCCCTGACCCATACTGGGTCGTGTGGATCTCGTGGCGTACGTGCGCGAAGCCTTCGGGTGGGACGAGGACGTGGTGGCGTTCCAGGGGCCGCGCGGCGCGCTGGGGCAGATCTGGCGGCTGGAGGCCGGGCCGGCGCGCTACGCGCTGAAGGAGATCTTCGCCGAGCCGCCGTCGGAGGGTTTGATAGCGGCGGAGCTGGCGTTCGCACGGCAGGCCGCCGCGGCCGGGGTGCGGCTGCCGGCCAGCCACGCCGACCGCGACGGACGCTATCTGCTCACCACGCCCGACGGGACCTGGCTGCGCCTGTACGACTGGGCCGACCTGCGGCCGGTCGAGCTGACGGCGCAGGCCACGCCGGCGGAGCTGGGGGCGCTGCTGGCACGCTTGCACCGGTGCGCCCCCGCCATGGCTTCGGAGCCGGACGGCCGCCCGCCTGACCCCTGGTACGACCGGGTCCCCGCCACCCACGCGTGGGCGAAGGTGTCGGCCTCGGGCGCGTCGTGGGCGGCGCGGCTGGCCGACCGGCTGGCCATCCTGCCCGAATTGTGTGCCGCGGTCGCGCCGGCCGATCCCGCCGGCCTGATCGTCTGCCACCGCGACCTCCACCCCGAGAACGTCCTGGCAGATCCCGCCGGCGGGCTGGTGGTCGTCGACTGGGACAACCTCGGGCCGGCCGCGCCGGGCCGGGAGCTGGCCCGGGCGCTGTTCGACTGGTTCTGCGACAACTCGGTCGCCGACCTCGACGCCATGCGCGGCATGTACGAGGCCTACGTACGCGCGGACGGCCCCGGGCGCATCTCCGAGCCGGCGGACTTCTCGATGCTGGTCGCCTCCCGGGTCAACTTCCTGCTGGTCCAGTCGCGCGTCGCCATCGACCCGGAGGCCGAGCCGCGCCACCGCGAGTGGGCGGAACGCGAGATCGACGAGGCGCTGCGCATCCTGCCCACTCCGCGGCAGCTGGCCGACGTGCTGGAAATGACCCTCAAGACTCCTTGACCGCCAGCACGGGGCAGGGCGAGTCCAGCAGGATGCGCTGGGCCGTGCTGCCCATGATGAGCTTGCCGACCGGGGAGCGGCGCGGCACCCCGATCACGACGAGGCTCGCCGACTCCTGCTGCGCCACGTCGAGCACGGCGGCGGCCGGGTCGGTGTCCTGCACCTGCCGCACCTCGTGCCCGTCGCCCACCCGCTGTTCGAGGTCGGCCACGTCCGCGGTGTCGGGATCGACGTACGAGCCGGGGCGGGAGACGTTCACCACCACGAGCCGGGCCTTCCTGAGCTCGGCCTCGGCCAGCGCCTCGGCGAGGACGGCCTGCCCGAGCGGCGTGGGGACGTATCCGGCGACGACGGTCATGCTTCCACCTTCTCTCGGGACGGGTCCTTGCGCTTGGTCAGGCGCAGGACGGGGGGCACGACGATGATCAGGACGATCACGGCGAGCAGGGTGGCGGTGATGGGCTGGGTGAGGAACCCGGTCACGTCGCCGCCGAAGATGCGCATCGACCGGCGGAACGACGACTCCAGCAGGCTGCCGAGCACGAACGCCAGCACGAGCGGCCCCGGCTCGTAGCCGGCCTTCTTCATCAGGTAGCCGAGCACCCCGAGACCGACCATGAGGAACATGTCGAAGACGCTCATCCTGACCGTGTACACGCCGATCATGGTGACGAGGATCGTCAGCGGGGCCAGGATCGCCTGCCGCACCCGCAGGATGCGTACGAACAGGCCGATCAGCGGCATGCTCATGACCAGCAGCAGCAGGTTGCCGACGTACATGGAGTTGACCACGCCCCAGAACAGGTCGGGCTTCTCCTCCACCAGCATCGGGCCGGGCGTGATGCCCTGGATGAGCAGCGCCCCGAACATGATGGCCATGGTGGCGTTCGCCGGGATGCCCAGTGTCAGCAGCGGGATGAACGACGAGGTCGCGGCGGCGTTGTTGGCGGTCTCCGGCCCGGCCACGCCCTGGATGGCGCCCTTGCCGAACTTCTCCGGCTCCTTGCTCGCCCGCTTCTCCACGGCGTAGGCGACCATGGACGACATCGTCGCGCCGCCGCCCGGCAGGATGCCGAGCAGGAAGCCGAGGAACGAGCCGCGGGTGATCGCGCCCTTGGACTGGCCGAGCTCCGCGCGGGAGGGGTAGACCGAGCCGACGGCGGCGGCCGGCTCCGCGGGCCGGCGCAGCGACTCCAGGTTGTAGAGGATCTCGCCGACGCCGAACAGGCCCATGGCGACGATGACGAAGTCGATCCCGTCGAGCAGCTGGTCCACGCCGAGGGTCAGGCGCGAGACGCCTTCCAGCGGGTCCTGCCCGACGGTCGCCAGCAACAGCCCGACCGTGGCCATGAGGATGCTCTTGAGCGGCGAACCGGTGCCCAGCGTGGTGATCAGCAGGATGCCGAGCAGCGCCAGCGCGGTGTACTCCGACGGGCCGAAGTCCAGGGCGAAGCCGGCCACCAGCGGCGCCACGAACGTCAGGCCGATGATCGCGACCGTGCCGCCGATGAAGGAGCCGATGGCGGCGATGCCGAGTGCCGAGCCGGCCCGGCCCTGCCGGGCCAGCGCGTGCCCGTCGATGGCGGTGACCACGCTGGACGCCTCGCCGGGCAGCCGCAACAACACCGAGGTGATGGTGCCGCCGTACTGGGCGCCGTAGAAGATGCCCGCGAGCATGATGATGGCCGCGGTCGGCTCGATGTTGTACGTGATCGGCAGCAGCACCGCGATGGTGGCCGCCGGCCCGAGGCCGGGCAGAACCCCGATCAGCATGCCGAGGGTGACCCCGAGCAGGCAGTAGAAGAGGTTCTCCGGCTGGAAGACCACGCCGAAGCCGTCGATCACCGGGGAGAGGAAGTCCATGTCCAGTCTCACAGTTGGATGATGTGGGGCAAGGACACCCCGAGCCCTGTGATGAACAGCAGGTAGAGCGCCGCCGTCGCGACGACCGAGACCACCGCGGTCATCCGCCAGCTCTCCCGGCCGAGCCCCTTGAGCCACAGCACGAGCAGCGCGATGGTGGGCACCTCGAAGCCGACGAGCTCGAACAGGAACGCGTACCCGATCAGCGAGGCGGCCGCGATGGCGACCGTCACGACATCCTTGGTGAAACGTTCCTCGTCACCGCGCGGCCGCGACTGAAGCACCAGCACCGCGGCGACGATCACCATGGCGACGCTGACCACCAGCGGCCACATGCCGGGCCCGGGGGCCGACAGGCTGCCGACCCCCAGACTCCACGACATGATCGCGGCCACCACGCCGATGACCAGCGGCACCAGGGCGGCGACGACGTTCAGCCGACGCTCGTAACTCACTGCTGCTGCGCCTTGAGGTCGATGCCGAGGTCCTTGGCCAGCTTGTCGAACCGCTGCAGGCTCTCGTTCAGCTGGGTGCCGACCTGCTCGCCGTTGGCGTCCCAGCGGCCGATGTAGTTGGCCTTCAGGATCTCGTTGTACTCGGGCGAGGCGATGGCCTTGTCGATGGCCGCGGCCAGCTTGTCGCGCACCTCGGCGGGCAGCCCGGCCGGTCCGGCCACGAACCTGCGCTGGTCCACCACGACGTCGTAGCCGGACTCCTTGGCGGTCGGCACCTCGGGCATGGCCTCGAGACGCTTGTCGGAGAAGACCGCCAGCGCCCGCATCTTGCCGGCCTGGACCTGCTTGAAGCCCTCGGCGATCTGCACGGACGCGGCGTCGACCTTCCCGCCGAGCACCGCGGTCACGGTCGGCGCGCCGCCGTCGAAGGGCACGGGGGCGGCGTTCGTCTTGGCCAGGCCGAACAGCAGGGTCTGCGACAGCTGGCTGCCGGTGCCGGGGCCGGTGGTGCCGTACTTGACGCTGGGGGCCTCGACCAGGTCCTTGAGCGTCTTGTACGTGGAGTCGGCGGGCACCACCAGGACGTAGTCCTCGACCGCCAGGCCCTTGATGAAGGTCATGTCGGTGAGCTTGACCGGGTCGGCGTCGTTGAGCATGAGCGGCCCGATGGCGAAGAGCGACTGCGGCATCACCGCGACGCGGTAACCGTCCGGCTTGCTGCCGAACACGTCCTTACCAGCGATCTTGCCGTTGGCGCCCGGCTTGTTCACGACCACGGCCTTGGCGCCGAGCGGCTGCTCGATGCTCTTGGCGAGGGCGCGGGTGAGCAGGTCGGTGCTGCCGCCGGGGTCCGTCGGCACGGTGAACTCGACGGGCTTGTTGGGGTAGCCGGACGCGGCGGCGCTCTTGTCAGCGCTGCCGCCCTGCACGGAGCAGGCGGAGGCGGCCAGCGCGACGGCGGCCAGAAGTACGCCGATTCTCATAGGAAATTCTCCGTTTTACCAGGGGGAGGAGGGGTTTTCACCAGCGAGGAAGTGAGGGCTGGACCCAGTCGGGGTGGACTTTGCGCATGGCGGCGACGTCGTCGCGGTCACGCATGTCGGGGCGGGTCAGCCAGCGTTCGTGCAGCGCGGCCAGCGCGTCCCTGTCGAGCTCGACGCCGAGGCCGGGCGCGTCGCTCACCTCGAGCGCACCGCCGACGAAGCGGTGCGGCTCGGTGATGACGTCCTCGGTCTGCCAGGGCCGGTGGCTGTCGCAGGCGTAGCTCAGGTGGGGGATGACGCTGGCGACGTGGGTCATCGCCGCCAGGCTGATCCCGAGGTGGGTGTTGGAGTGCATGGACAGGCCCACGCCGTACGTGCGGCACAGCGCCGCCAGCTCACGGGTGGCCTGCAGGCCGCCCCAGTAGTGGTGGTCCGACAGCACGACCTGGACGGCGTCCTTGGCGAACGCCTCCGGCACCTCGGCGAACGTGGTGACGCACATGTTGGTGGCCAGCACCGCGCCGGTGCGCTTGCGCACTTCGGCCATGCCGTCCACGCCCGCGGTCGGGTCCTCCATGTACTCCAGCAGGTCGCCGACCTCCTCGGCCACCCGCACGCTTGCCTCGACCGACCAGCCGCCGTTGGGGTCCAGCCGCAGCGGGTAGCCGGGGAACGCCTTGGCCAGCGCCTTGATGGCGGCGATCTCCTGCTCGGGCTCGAACACGCCGCCCTTGAGCTTGAAGGAGGTGAAGCCGTAGTCGTCGGCGAAGCGCTGGGCCTGCCGGACGACGCCGTCGGGGTCGAGGGCGGCGCCCCAGTCGTCGGGGGCCTCGCCGTCGGGGTGCTCGGCCCAGCGGTAGAACAGGTAGCCGCTGTAGTCGACGCGGTCGCGTACCTTGCCGCCGAGCAGGCAGTGCACCGGCAGACCGGTCGTCTTGCCGAGCGCGTCGAGGCTCGCCACCTCGAAGGCGGAGACGACGCTGCGGATCAGCTTCTCGTTGTTGCGGGTGCCGCGCAGACCGGCCGGGTCGAACTCCTTGACCTTGTCCGTGGCTCCGCTCAGCGTGGCGGACGCCAGGGCGTACAGGCCGTTCATGGCGGTCAGGTCGCGGCCGGGGAGGGCGTCGGCGAGCTTGCGGGCGACGTCCAGGTAGTCGGTGTCGCCGTAGGTCTCGCCGATGCCGGTGACGCCGTCGTCGGTCTCGATCTCGACGATCGTGCGCGGGGTGTACGGCTGGTGCACGCCGAGCACGTTGAGCAGCGGCGGGTCGCTGATCAGGATGGGCGTGACGGTCGCCCGGATGATTCGTGACATGTGGGGATTCCTTCTAGGCGGCGGCGAGGGCGAGTCCGGTGCTCAGCAGGCCTTCGAGGGTCCGCAGGTGCTCGGGGGTGGGGTCGGTCAGCGGGGCGCGTACGGAGCCGACGTTCGCACCGCGTAGCCGGGCCCCGGCCTTGACCAGGGAGACCGCGTAACCACTGCCCTGGTCGCGCAGCTCTACCAGCGGAACGTAGAACTCCTTGAGCAGCCGGTCGACGCGCGCGTCGTCACCGGCGTGCAGCGCGCGGAAGAAGGCGCCGGCGATCTCCGGGGCGAAGGCGTGCACCGCCGAGGAGTAGGCCGGCACGCCGATGCCGCAGTAGGCCCGCGCCTGCATCTCGGCGGTGGCCGCGCCGTTGAAGAACAGCCAGTCGCCGGGGGCGGCGAGCTTGATGCGCTGCAGCCGGTCGAGGTCGGAGTGGCCGTCCTTGACGCCTATCACGTTCGGGATCTCGGCGAGGGCCGGCACGGTGGCGACGTCGATCCTGACCTGGGCACGCTGGTAGATGATGATCGGCAGCGCGGTGCTCGCGGCGACGCGGCGCACGTGCTCGACCAGTCCCCGCTGCGGGGTCTCGGCCAGGTACGGCGGCAGCAGGAGCAGGGCGTCGGCCCCGGCCCGCTCGGCGGCGGCGGCGAACCTGGCGGCCTGGGCCCAGCCGTAGCCCGCGCCCGCGACCACCGGCACCGCGCCGTCCGCCTCCTCGACCGCAGCCTTGATCAAACTGGCGTACTCGTCCTCGGCGAGCGAGAAGAACTCACCGGTCCCGCAGCACGGGAACACCGCGCCGGGACCCGCCGCGACCTGCCCCCGCACATGCGCCCTGAATCCGTCCAGATCGACGCACCCGTCGGAGTCAAAGGCAGTCAGCGGGAACGACAGCACGCCCGTGTCCATCCCCCGGCGCAGCCGTTCGGATATCTCCTCGGTCGTATACGTGGCAGGCAAGCTGTCTCCATATGTAGATTGCTGAGCATGTGGCTGGCAGTTAAGCTCCATTTTGGTAATGTGTCAACACTTTGACCCAGGCGTGCAGACTCTTGTGAGGTGCAATGACCCATCCCGAGAGCGGGGTGCGCAGCGTCAAGTCCGCAGCGCGGACCATCGAGCTCCTCGAACTTCTGGCCTCCCGCCAGAACCGCCCCGCCCGCCTGCGTGAGCTGAGCGAGGCCCTGGGCGCCCCCCGCAGCAGCCTGTACGCGCTGATCCGCACCCTCGTGGAGCACGGCTGGGTGCGCACCGACGAGACCGGCAGCCTCTACAGCATCGGCATCCGCGCCCTGCTGGCCGGCACCACCTACCTCGACACCGACCCGTACCTGCGCATCGCCCAGCCGCACATCAACGACCTCAGTGCCAAGCTGGACGAGACCATTCACTTCGGCCGCCTGGACCGCACCTACATCGTCTACCTGGCCACCAAGGAGTCGAGCCGCTACGTGCGACCGTTCAGCCGCGTGGGCCGCCGGCTGCCCGCCTTCAGCACCGCCATGGGCAAGTCGCTGCTGGCCGAGCGGCTCGGCACCCCGGACGAGGTGCCGATCCCGCAGCCGATCGTGCCGCTGACCCCCAACACCCTCGTGGACAAGGACGAGCTGCGGCGCGATCTGGAGCTGACCCGCGAGCGCGGCTACGCCATCGACAACGAGGAGAACTACGCCGGCCTGAAATGCTTCGGCTTCGCGCTGCGCTACAGCTCCCCCGCGACGGACGCGATCAGCTGCTCGGTGCCCATCGCCAGCATGACCGACGAGCGGGAGCGGGAGATCGTCGAGGCGATGGAGAAGGTCAGGCTGGCCATCGAGCGGATGGCGCCGATCGATCTGTCCGCACCCGGGTGGGTCTGACGGTTGGATCTGCTCTCCGTGGCCCTGCTGATCGCCGCCGGACTGGGCTCCGGCCTGGCCGGCTCCATCGGCGGGCTCGCCTCGCTGGTCAGCTATCCGGCGCTGCTCGCCTTCGGCCTGCCGCCTGTCGTCGCCAACGTCACCAACACCGTGGCGATGTTCTCCACCACCGTCGGCACCGCCGCGGGCTCCCGGCAGGAGCTGCGCGGCCACGGCCGGCGCGTCGCCAAGCTGGTCGCCGTGGCCGCGGTGGGCGGCACGGCCGGGGCCTGGCTGCTGCTGGCCACCCCGGCCAAGGCGTTCGAGTTCGCCGCGCCGTTGCTCATCGCGTTCGGCTCGGCGCTGCTGCTGGCCAGGGACCCGCTGCGGCGCCTGGCCGACGCGCGGGCGCCCAAGACCGCGTCCTTCCTGCCGGTGGCCGTGGCGGTGGCCCTGGTCGGCGTGTACGGCGGCTACTTCGGCGCGGCCTCCGGCGTCATCATGCTCGCCGTGCTCTGCGCCAGCGTCACCGAGCCCCTGCCGGTCACCAACGCGGTCAAGAACATGGCGACCGGCGCGGCCAACATCACGGCCGCCGTCGCGTACGCGTTCCTGGCCCCGGTTCACTGGCTGGCCGCCGGCGCGCTGTCGTGCGGGTGCCTGGTGGGCAGCTGGCTCGGGCCGAAGGTCGTCCGGCGGCTGCCGGAGCGCCCGCTGCGCTTCGCGATCGCCCTGGCCGGCTTCGGCCTGGCCGTCAGCCTGTGGATGGCGTGACTACTTCACCGCCCCGCCCGTGATCCCGGAGATGATCTTCCGCTGCGCGACCGCGAAGACCACCAGCAGCGGCAGGCTCATCAGGATGATGTACGCGAAGATCAGGTGCCAGTTGTTGAGGTAGAGCCCGGCGTTGGCGACCTGGAACAGGTTCAGCGGCAGCGTGTCGAGCCGGCCGCCGACGACGAAGAAGGCGTAGAAGACGTCGTTCCACACGTACAGGCAGATGAGGATGGTCGCGGTGGCCAGCACCGGCCGCAGCAGCGGCAGGATGACCGACACGAACACCCGCACGGGCCCCGCGCCGTCCATGCGGGCGGCCTCCTCCAGCGACAGCGGCACGGTGCGGACGAAACCGGTGACGAAGAAGATCACGGTGGACATGTAGATGCCGGCGTAGACGCCGATCATGCCGACCGCGCTGCCGGCCAGGCCGAGCTGGCGCAGCAGGAGAACGATGGTGACGACGGCGGGCGGCAGCACGATGCCGCTGATCGCCAGCGCGTACAGCACGGCGTTGAGCCTGGTGGTGCGGCGGGCGAGGACCCAGGAGGCCATCGAGCCGAGCGTCAGCACCAGCGCCACGGACGGCGCGACGACGAGCAGGCTGCCGAAGAACGCGGCGGGGACCTCGCCCTGCTGCCAGACCTGGGCGAGGTTGTCCCACAGCTGCCAGCGCGACGGCAGGGACAGGTCCGGCGACAGGGCCTCGCCCTGCGACTTGCCGGCGGTGACGACGACCAGCCACAACGGCACGCCCATCACGAGGGCGACGAGTACGACGACGGCGAAGGGACGCAGCCGGGCGGCGATCCCGCGCGAGCCCGGCGCGGGCACGCGGCGGCGCACCTTGCTGCCAAAGGCCTGAACTGTCACAGGATCTCCTCCCTCTTACGCAGGATCCGGATGACGGGGAACGCCAGCAGGGCGACCATGAGGAACAGCACCAGGCTCATGGTCGTGGCCTGGGCGAACAGTCCCTGGCCGAACGTGCGGTAGATGAAGATGTTCAGGATCTCGGTGCTGCGCGCGGGCCCGCCGCCGGTGAGCGCCTGGACGATGTCGAAGCCGTTCATGGAGCCGAGCAGCGAGGTGGCGACGTTGAAGGTGACGGCCGGGGCCAGCAGCGGGAAGCGGACCGACCAGAACGCCTGCCAGCCGGAGGCGCCGTCGATGCGGGCGGCCTCGGTGACGTCCTCGGGGATGGTCTTGAGACCGGCCAGGTAGATGAGCATGGACAGGCCCATCCACTTCCAGGCGTGGATGACCGCGGCCAGCACGAGGGTCCAGGTGGTGCTGCCCAGCCAGGCGATGCTCACCTGCTGACCGGTCAGCGCCGACAGCAGGTCGTTGAGGCTGCCGTCCGGCTTGAGCAGGGCCTGGAAGACGTACCCGACGGCCAGGGCGGACATCAGCACGGGGATGACGAAGATCAGGCGCGCGGCGCGGTTGAGCCAGGTGTCCTTCTCCAGCAGCACGGCCAGGCCGAACCCGAACAGGTTCTGGAAGAGGGCGACGAGGGCGGCGTAGATGACGGTGATGCGCAGCGCGCTGAACATCGTGCCGTCCGACAGCAGATAGCTGAAGTTGTCGAAGCCGACGGGCCGGATGTCGCTCTTGAAGCTGGACCAGTCGGTGAAGGCGTAGATGAAGTTGAAGACGGTCGGCAGGAAGAAGAAGACGAAAAGGATCGCGAACGCCGGGATGAGGAACCACATCGGGTGGTTCTGACGCCTGGCGGCCGCCGCGGGGGTGCGGCGGCGGGCGACGGGGAGCGTGAGCGTCTCCTGACCGGTGGGCACGAGGCGCCTCCTAGAAGGGAGGGCGGGAGGCCGATCGGCCTCCCGCCGGGCGTACGTGGGTCAGAAGCCGGAGGCCCCGGCCGCCTTGGCGAGCTGCGCGAACTGCTTCTGGGTGGCGGCGGCCACCTGCTCGGGCGTCAGGCTACCGGTGATCATGTCGGCCAGGTTCAGGTACAGGTCGGGGTTGGCCACGGCCAGCGCCTGCATCGACCCGACCGAGGTGCCGACCGAATTGTGCACGTCCAGCAGCGCCTGCGGCACCCCGGCTGGGGTGGGCACGTCGCTGCGCAGCGACACGGTCTTCCTGTCCGCGACGAAGCCCTGGTAGCCGGGGCCCATCCAGTACGCGAGCAGCTGCCGCGCGGCGGCCTCCCGCTTGGCGTCGCCGGTGCGGAAGGCGACCAGCGCGTTCGACTGGTCGGGGATGAACGTGCCCACGTTG
Source organism: Nonomuraea polychroma (assembly GCF_004011505.1). Lineage (NCBI taxonomy): Bacteria > Bacillati > Actinomycetota > Actinomycetes > Streptosporangiales > Streptosporangiaceae > Nonomuraea > Nonomuraea polychroma. The sequence continues at coordinate 1,081,080 of NZ_SAUN01000001.1, read as the reverse complement.
CCGGACGGCGAGATCGGGAAGAAGCCGATCTTCTTGTCCAGCTCGGCCGTGTCGGCCTTGGCCTGCAGCTGACCGAAGAACGAGTTGACCTGCATGGCCATGGCGGCCTTGCCGGACAGCAGCGCCTCGCCCTGGTCCTCGAACTTCGCGGTCTTGATGTCGGAGTTGAACAGCCCCTCGTCGATCAGCGCCTTGTACTTCTTGATCGCGTCCAGGATCGTCTTGTCCTCGAACGTCTCCTTGCCGGTGTTGACCCGGTCCCACAGGCCGCTCTTGGCGGCGTCGGCGAGCTGCACCTGCACCCACCATTGCGTGGCCCACTTGTCGCCGGCCATCTCGAAGAACGGGGTGACGCCCTTGCCCTTGAGCTTGCGCCCGACCTCGACCAGCTCGTCGAAGCTCTTCGGCGTCTCGGTGATGCCGTTGGCCGCGAAGACCTCCTTGTTGTAGTAGACGCCTTCGACGGCCGGGCTGGTGATCAGCGCCGCGTAGCGGGTCTTGTCCAGCAGGCCCGTGATGTCACGCAGCTCCGGCGCCATGGTCGGCACCCACGGCGCGCCGTCGAGCGGCTGGAGGTTGGTGCGGGCGTTGAGCGCGGTCAGCATGGAGGCGGTGGGCTGCCAGAAGGCCAGGTCCGGCTTGTCGCCGGTGGCCACCTTGGTCTGCACGCCCTGCTCGTACGGGTCCGGGATGGTGACGACCTCGACCTTGGCCCCGGTGGCCTGGGTGAAGGCGTCGGTCACGGCCTTGGGCACGGTGTTGCTGTTCTGGGCGGCCCAGATGGTGAGCGTGACGCCGTCCAGGCGGGCGGTGGGGGACGGCCAGGCCGCCGGGGCGGCCCCTGCGTCGGCGGACGTCGCCGGGCCGGCAGCGGGATCGCTGCAGGCGGTGAGGGCCAGGGCGGCCGCGGCCGCGACCGCGGTGATGGCTGCGAGTCTCACGGTGAGCTCCTTTGCGGGTCAGAGAGGGCGGAGCCGGAGGATTCGGGCGGTGGGGGCGGGGCACGTGGCGGTGACGGTGAGCTCGGCGGTCCGCGGGTTCCACGTGTGCGTCCAGCCGTTCGCCGCCGCGGGGTAGGCGACCTCCACGCTCAGGTCCCGGCCCGACAGGTGGGGCAGGGAGAGCACGGTGGTGTCTATGGCGCCGGGCCGGCGCCAGATCCCCAGGTGGGTGCTGTCCTCGGCACGCAGGCCGAGGGCGAGCCAGGGGTCGTTCCAGCCGGGCAGGCCGAGCGGCCAGCACGGCGTGGCTCGGATCAGGTCCGGGCGGAGGCTCTGGTGGAGCCGGACACCCTCCTTGACCAGCGCGAACTGCTGCGGGGTCATCCTATGCAGGTTGCCGGACAGGTAGAGACGGCCCAGAATGCCCGTGACCAGGGTGAAGGCGATCTCCTCGTCCGCCATCTCGGGCTGGGGGTAGGCCCAGTTGGCGGCCTGCTCGGGCAGCAGCGACAGCGGCGCGGCCACCGCGATCGGCGGGTAGCGCAGGAAGTCCTGCTGGTCGCTGGTGGACTGCAGCTGCATGCGGGTCAGCAGCGCGTAGTCCATGCGCATCGCGCCGGAGCCGCAGTTCTCCAGCACCAGGTGCGGGTGCCGGCCCAGGACTCCCTCCAGCCAGGCCAGGTGGGCCCGGTTGTGGGCGAGCAGCCCCGCGCCGACGCTGGTGGCGTCCCGGTCGGTGCCGGCGCCGGGGTTGATGTTGTAGTCCAGCTTGAAGTAGCCGACGCCCAGCTCTTCCACCAGCCGGTCCACCACCTGGTCCAGGTGCGCGACGGCGGCGGGGTGGCGCAGGTCCAGGTGGTAGCGGCCGTGCTCGGCGACGCGCTCGCCGCCGCGCTGCAGGAACGCCTCGGCGGGCAGCTTGTCGGCCATCGGGCTGCGTACGCCGATCACCTCGGGCTCCAGCCACAGGCCGGGGGTCAGGCCGCGACCGGCGATGTGGGCCAGCACTTCTTGCAGGCCGTTGGGGAAGCGGGTCTGGGAGGGCTGCCACTCGCCGACGCTGTCCCACCAGTCGCCGCCGTCGTCGTACCAGCCCGCGTCGACGCAGAAGACCTCCGCACCGGCCGCCGCGGCGGCGTCGATCAGCGGCAGCAACTTGTCCGTCGTGGGGTCGCCCATCAGCGTGTTCATGTAGTCGTTGAACACCACCGGCAGCGTGGCCCGGTCGGGATGCGGGCGCAGCAGCGCTCGCCGGTGCGCGGTCAGGGCCGCCGCCGCGCCCTCCACGCCGTCGTCCGAGACGGCGACCGAGACGGGCACGGTGGTGAACGACTCGCCGGGCGCGAGCAGCTCGCTCCACTGGTGGTCCACGTCGGTCGGCCCGGACAGGGCGACGTACACGCCGTCCATCCGTTCGCCGGTCTCCCACCGCCACGGGCCGTTGTGCTCGATCTGCCACAACCAGGTCTGGCCGGTGCGGCGGTCGGTCAGCCCGCCCATCGGCACGTGCTCCCCGCTGGACCAGGTTCCGGTGCTGGTCAGGGTGAACACGCCGCGTCCGTGCTGGCCGTGCCCGGCCAGGCCGAGGTCGGGGACGTGCTCGCTCAACCGGCGCCGGGACCAGCGGCTCTCCCCCAGCCATTCGCTGCTGGCCCGCAACACGTCGAGCTCGCTCACCGGCCGCCCGAGGAAGCCGGCCGCGAACGACGTGACGGCCAGCAGCAACACCGGCTTGTCCCCGTGGTTGGTCACCTTGACCCGGGTCTGGACCGCGGCCACGCCCTCCAGCGAGCGCATCGTCAGCTCGGCGCCGAGGCCCGACGTCTCGTCCCGCAACCGCACACGCAGCTCGCGCCATGCGCCGTCGCTCGACTGGTCGGAGCCCGCGTACCGCAGCCGGGAGCCCACCGCCGTCTCCGACAGCCGCTGCGAGGCGCGGGCCCGGCCCTCACCCGGCACCAGCACCTCCACCAGCGGCTGCGACACCTGCACTGGCGCGCCGGCCGGGCCGGCCGACAACGCGCGCAGCGCCACCGGGCGATCCGGGTGGATCTCCACGACGGCGTCGAGGCCGGCATGGCCCCAGCGCAGGGTCTGGGCAACGTCAGCAGGCTTCAAGATCTCTCCTCAGGTACTGCGGCAACGCTAGTTGTGACCGGTCACATCACTCGTAGGCGTTAGTGTGAGCGGTCACATCACCAGAAGAGAAGCCTGTTTGCGGGATTGTTACGCGCCGATTTCAGGAACGGGGCGGCGGCGCGGTCGACTCGCGCACCACGAGCGCCGGCGGCACGAGGACGGGCACGGGCTGCGCCTGGCCGGTCAGCTCGGCCACGGCCGCGTGGAAGCAGGCCCGGCCCAGGCCGGCGAAGTCCATCCGCACCGTGGTCAGGGCGGGGGTCGAGTACGCCGAGCCCGGGATGTCGTCGAACCCGACGATGCTCACGTCACCGGGCACGTCCTTGCCCGCGTCGTACAGAGCGCGCCGAACCCCCTGGGCGATGTCGTCGTTGCCGCACAGGATCGCGGTGACCTCCGGCTCGGCGGCCAGCCGCCGCCCCGCCGCGTAGGCGGACTCGATGTCCCACCCGCAGCCCAGCACCTCGGGAACCTCCGCCCCCGCCTGCACGAGCGCGTCCTGCCAGCCCGCGAGCCGGCCGCCCGGTCCGCCCTCGGACGGGATCGCCACGTGGTGGACGGTGCGATGGCCGAGCTCCAGGAGGTGCCGGGTGGCGTCGGCGGCGGCCCGGCGCTCGTCCAGCGCGATCGCGACCCGGCCCCGGTCGGGGGCGGCCGGCTCGGCCACGGCGACGGCGGGGACGTCCTTCGGCAGCGCCTCCAGCACCGCGATGCCCATCGGGTCCCACGCGATCACCACCACGCCGCCCGCACTGGCGTCGCTGACGTAGTCCACGGTCTGCTTCACCTCGGCGGACGCGGCCGACTCCACGACCCTGATGCCCATGGCCAGGCCCTCAGTGCGGGCGGCCTCCTCGAGTCCCCGCAAGGTGGTGGCGTAGCCGTACAGCACGGTGTTGGACGTGACGACGGTGATGCCGAGGGCGCGGCCGAGGCTCAGGGCGCGAGCCGCCCGGCTGGGCCGGAAGCCGAGCCGCTCGATGGCCGCCAGGACGGCGGTGCGTGTTTCCGGCCGCACCCGTGGGGAGTCGTTGAGCACGCGGGAGACGGTCTGGTAGGAGACCCCCGCGGCGGCGGCGACGTCCCGGATGCTGGGCGCGGATCGAGGGCTTGGGCTCACGGTCACATGGTAGGGCGGGTCACGAGCCCGAGCCGCGACCCGCCTTTAGTTGTCATCCCTTGAAGGCGCCGTCCATGATCCCGGCCACCATCCGCCGGCCGACGAAGACGAACAGCACGAGCAGCGGCAGCGTGGCCAGGAACGAGCCGGACATGGCCAGGCCGAGGTCGATGTCGAAGCTGTTCTGCAGGGCCTTGATGGCGATCTGCGTGGTGTACATCTCCGGTGACTTCAGCACGATGAACGGCCACAGGAAGTCGTTCCACGCGGTGACGAAGCCGAGCAGGCCGAGCACGAACGCGGCCGGCCGGACCAGCGGGAACGCGATCCGCCAGAAGATCTGCCAGGTGGTGGCCCCGTCGATGCGGGCGGCCTGGAGGATCTCGTCGCTGATCGTGGCGCCGATGTGCTGGCGCATCCAGAAGATGCCGAACGCGCTGGCCAGGCCGGGCACGATGAGCGCCTGCAGGGTGTCCACCCAGTTCAGACTGGAGATGATCATGTACTGCGGGATGACCCCGAGCTGCGTCGGCACGGTCATGGTCAGCACGACGATCAGGAACAGCACGTTCCGGCCGGGGAAGCGCAGTTTGGCGAAGGCGAAGCCGGCCAGCGAGCACAGCACCGCATGGCCGATGCCGATCGTTCCCGCGACGATCAGGCTGTTGACGATCGAACGCAGGAACGGCACCGTCGCGAACACCAGCCCGGCCAGGTGGAAGAAGTTCCCGCCGGGCAGGATCTCGGGCGGCATCTGCCTGGCGGTCGCCGAGTCGGTCGAGGCCACCACGAACATCCAGTACAGCGGGAACAGGCAGGCGAAGACCGCCAGCCCCAGCAGGAGGTAGGTCCACCAGCGGATCCGATGGTTCATGATCGCTCCGAGCGGGTGCGGGTGGACAGGACGTAGTTGATCGTGGCCATCACGATGATCAGCAGGAACAGGGCCACGCCGATGGCGGCGCCGTAGCCGAACTGGAACTGGCCGAAGCCCTGCTCGTACAGGAAGAGTGTGAGCGTCTGGCACTGGCGGACCGGCCCGCAGGTCACCGCCGAGACCCGCGAGATGAGCAGCGGCTCGGTGAAGATCTGCAGCCCGCCGATCGTGGAGGTCACGATCGTGAACACGATGACCGGCCGCAGGGACGGGATGGAGATGTGGCGGAACTGCTTCCAGCCGCCCGCGCCGTCGACCGCGGCGGCCTCGTACAGCGAGCGCGGGATCGCCTGCAGCGAGGCCAGATACAGCAGGGTCGTGTAGCCGAACCAGCGCCAGGTGACCATCGCCGCGATGAGCAGGTGGCTGCCCCACACCGACTGCTTGAAGTCGATCGGCTCCACCCCCACAAGCCCGAGCATCCAGTTGAGCAGGCCGTAGTCGCGGTCGAACATCTGGGCGAAGACGATGGCGGTGGCCGCGACCGAGGTGATGTACGGCACCAGCATCGACATCCGGAAGAACACCGCGAGCCGCAGCCGGGCCTGGTTGAGCAGGTGCGCCAGGCCCAGCGCCAGCAGCAGCTGCGGCACGGTCGACAGCAGCCAGATGCTGATGGTGTTCCAGGCGGCGTTCCAGAACCGGGCGTCGTCGAGCAGGCGGGTGAAGTTGTCCAGGCCGATGAAGACGCGCTCGCCGATCGGGTTCCAGTCGAACAGCGCCACGTAGAACGTGAACAGCAGCGGCACCAGGCCGAACACCGCGAAGATCAGGAAGAACGGCGCGACGTAGGCGTACGGGGCGACGCGCTCGCGGATGCTCTGCCGGACCCGGGTGGGGACCGCGGGCGGCGTACTGGCCGCCCGCGACGTGCTGAGAGTCGTCGTCACGCCGGTCCTACTTACCGATGGCGGTCTTGATGTTGGCCAGCGCCGCGTCCCATGCCTTGGCGGCGTCGCCCTTGCCCTGCTCCACGTTCTCGAGCGCGTTCAGGAACTCCTGACCGATGGCGGCGCTGTCCGTGCCGACGTGGAACGGCTTGAGCCCGAGCAGCGAGTTGGTGTAGATCGTCCCGGTCGGCGCGTCGGAGAAGAACGAGTCCTTGTGCCCGGTCAGCTTCGGGTCCTTGTAGACCGACGGGGTGGTGGGCAGCGATCCGGAGTCGACGAAGTGCTCCAGCTGACTCTGCGGCGACTGTGTCTTGGTGATGTAGTCCCAGGCAGCCTTGGGGTTCTTGGCGCCCTTGGGGATGGCCAGGTAGCTGCCGCCCCAGTTGCCGGCCCCGCCGGGAATGGCGGCGATGTCCCACTTGCCCTTGGTGTCGGGGGCGTTCCGCTCGATCTGTCCCAGCAGCCACGCCGGCGCGGAGACCACCGCGAACTGGCCCTTGCCCAGGCCCGCGCTCCAGCCGTCGGAGAACGAGCTCTGCTTGGCCGTGATCCCGGCCTGCGCCGCCTTGATCGCCAGGTCGAAGGCGGTCTTGACCTGGGGGCTTGTGCTGTAGACGACGTTGCCCGAGGGGTCGTAGTACTTCATCGGCCCCTGGTTGACCGCCTGGTAGAACACGCTGGTGGCGGCGTTGTCGACGAACGCCTTCCCGGTGGCCGCGGTGTACTTCCTGCCCGTCTCGATGAAGGCGTCCCACGTCGGCCAGAGCTTGCCCACCTCCTCCCGGTCCGTCGGCAGCCCGGCCTCCTTGAACAGGTCCGTGCGGTACGCCACCGCCATGCCGCCCACGTCAGTCGGAATGCCGATGATCTCGCCGCCCTTGGCGGTGCTCTGGCTGATCACCCAGTCCAGGTAGTCGCCCTTGATCTTGTCGGCGCCGAACTGCCGCAGGTCGTGGAAGTTCTGCGGCTGCTGCACGAACTTCGGCAGGTCGTCACCCTGGATGAGGACGAGGTCCGGCACCTTGCCACCGGCCAGCGCCGTGGTCAGGGCCTGTGCCGTCTCCGTGGAGCCCCCCACCTCGGTCAGCTTGACCTGCACACCCGGGTTCTCCTTCTGGTACCTGTCGACCGACTTCTTCTGGTCGATCCCGGTGAACGACCAGAACTCGAACGACTTGCCGTCACCCGACGGCTGGGCCGAGGTGCCACCGCCGCCTCCACAGGCGGCCGTGGTCAAGGCGATGGCGACGAGCGGTGCTGCGATACGAAGCTTCACTGCGATCTCTTTTGCTCAGGGGGTGGAACGGACTGTCGGCGCGCGGAGGCGTCATGCAACGTCGAGCTTGGCGGACGATTTCCAGAAACTTTCGGAAGATGCTCCGATCGTTAAATCGGGACTCTAGGTGCGCTTCTCGAAACCCGTCAAGAATCGTCACGCAAGATCGTCGAAACGGTCGGGTCAAACTGCCGAAACCTTGTCGTTAGACTGCCGCCATGACCGCGACCCAGGAGCCGACGGCATCCGACGGCCCCCCTGCCCAGCCGCTGACCATCGCGCAGCTGGCCGAGCTTGCCGGGGTGTCGACGGCGACGGTCTCCAAAGTGGTCAACGGCCGGTCGGAGGTGGCGCCGGAGACCCGCGCCGCCATCGAGCGCCTCATCCGCGAGCACGGCTACCGCAGGCAGCGGCGGCGCGTCAGCCCGGCCCCCCTGATCGAGCTGGTCTTCCACGCGCTGGAGGGCGACTACCCGATAGAGATCATCAAGGGCGTCGAGCAGGTGGCGCGCGAGCACCACCTGGCCGTGGTGGTGTCGGAGCTGCAACACCGCCACGTTCCCGGCCGCGGCTGGATCCAAGACGTGCTGGGCCGCCGCCCGACCGGGGTGATCGCCGTGTTCTCCAGCCTGACCGACGAGCAGCGCGACCAGCTCGCCACCCGGGGCATCCCCCTCGTGATGCTCGACCCCAGCGGGGACCCGGGCCAGCGCGTGCCGTCGGTGGGCGCGAGCAACTGGAGCGGCGGGCTCTGGGCCACCCGCCACCTGCTGGAGCTCGGGCACCGCCGCATCGGGATCATCACCGGCCCCGACTACGCCTTGTCCAGCCGGGCCAGGCTGGACGGCTACCGGGCCGCGCTGGACACCGCCGGCGTGCCCGTCGACCCGGACCTGATCTGCCCGGGCGACTACCTCGTCGAGGGCGGCCTGGCGCAGGCCCACCGGCTGCTGCGCCTGCCCGACCCGCCGACCGCCATCTTCACCTGCAACGACGGCGAGGCCATGGGGGTCTACCGGGCGGCCTATGACCTGGGGCTGCGCATCCCCGACGAGCTGAGCGTGATCGGCTTCGACGACCTGCCTCCGATGCGGTGGACCATCCCTCCGCTGACCACCATCCGCCAGCCACTCACCGAGATGGCCGCCGCGGCCGCCACCATGCTGATGACCCTCGCCCGAGGAGAGCCGCTGGCGCAGAGCCGGGTCGAGCTCGGCACCGAACTGGTCGTCCGGGGCAGCACCGCACCTCCCGCCCGCTGACCGAAACCTTCGCGCTTGTTTGGCGAAGTTTTCGGTCCGTCGATCTTGTGTCGACTTTCCGTCCAACCCCCTTGACGGCCTCCCGGTCCCGACTCCGCGCCATTGACACATCGCAGGGCAACTCGGCGCGGCCCAACGGGTGCGCGGCGAAGACAGGTCAAACGAAGAAGCCGGTTACCCTGCGGATGCGGTTTCCGGCGAACTCCACGACGTCGTACCCGGTGGCCACGGGAGCCTCCGGAGCGCCGACATGATCGCCCTGATCGCCTCACTCGGCCTCACTCCGCCGGCGCGCGACCCTTCGACCGCCGTTTGAACGTCCGCTTCCTAGGCTCCGGTCCATGAACGCAGCTCATGTGGCCATCGAGCCCGCCATCCTGTACTTCGGCACCCCGGTCGTGCTGCTGTCGACCGAGAACGACGACGGATCGGCCAATCTCGCCCCGATCTCCTCGGCGTGGGCGCTCGGCCAGGTGATCGTGCTCGGGCTGGGCGCGGAGGGCCAGACCGCGTTCAACCTCGCGCGCCGCCCCGAGCTGGTGATCAACCTGCCCGCGCCGCACCAGTGGGCGGCGGTCGAGCGGCTGGCGCCCCTCACCGGCCGCCATCCCGTGCCCGCGACCAAGCCGCACGGCTGCCGCTTCGAGCCGGACAAGTTCGGCGCGGCCGGGTTGCGCGCCGAGCCGTCCGACACCGTACGGCCGCCGCGGGTCGCCGAGTGCCCCCTCCAACTGGAGGCCCGCGCCGAACGGGTACGGCCGGGCGTCGCGGGCGGGTTCGTCATCGCCGAGGCCGTCGTCGGCAAGGTCCACGCGGACCCGCGCATCGTCGTGCCCGGCACCCACCACGTGGACCCGGCCGCCTGGAGCCCGCTCATCTACAACTTCCGCCACTACTTCGGGCTCGGCCCGGAACTCGGCCACTCCTACCGCAGCCAGACGCCCCGGGGATGACGGCTCACAGCGCGTTGGTGTTCTGCGCGGCCTGATAGACGGCCATGGCCTCGTTCCCGAAGAAGGGGCCGAACATGAAGTTCGGCGCGAAGTTGTACTTGAAGCTGTTGACCGAGTTCAGCCAGCCCTGACCGGTGGACTCGTCGAAGCCCTGGAACCAGGGTCCGCCGCTGGACCCGCCGGTCATGTTGCAGCGCAACCCCAGGTCGCTGGTCATGACGGTGTCGTCGATCGCGCGCCCGCTGCAGTAGATCAGCCGTGAGCCGTCGAACGGCGCCGCCGCCGGGTAGCCGAAGGAGTACATCTGCCGCCGCCTGGGCTGGTTGAACGCCACACCCTGCCCGCCCACGACGTCAGTCAGCGTCCGCCCCTGCAGCGGCGCCACCACGACCGCGGCGACGTCGAAGTTGATGTCCTCTCGGGCGTTCCACTGCTGGGTGGTCAGCAGTCGGGTGGCGACCCAGGTGCCGAACGGGCGCCGGCCGTTGTCGAAGCCCGGGACGAACACCCAGTTGCGGTGCGCGGCGCCGTTCAGCTTCACGCAGTGCCCCGCCGTGATCACCACGCTCTCGTTGGCGCTGGTCACGGCCGTGCCGGAGCATGCGGAGTTTCGGCCTTCCGCCGTGGTGAAGAACACCCGGCCGACGGTGCGCACGACCGCGTCCCCGTCGGTCCACCGCAGCCCGGGGCTGTTGGGCACCAGGGTCTGCTGCTGGGCCGCGACGCCACGGACCGACCAGGCGGCGCCCTGGGTGGTCCACGGGGTGCGCCGGGTCGTCGTCGACGCGGCGCCGCGGGTGGCCCACGGGGTGCCCTGGGACGGGTCGTCCCACTGGCTGGTGCGTCGCGGGACGGGCGCACCCAGAGCCTCCGCCGCCAGCATGCGTTGCGGCGTCCAGTACGACAGGACGGTCCTGCGTTCTGACCAGGAGTCGGCGCCGGACCATCCGACGGGCCGCCTGGGGTCGAGGCCGGTCGAGGCACTGGCCTGGGCGGCGCTCGCGGGGACCAGGGCGCCTGCCAGGGTGAGCGCGAGGGCGGAGAGCAGGGCGACTCTGCGGTGCATGACGTACCTCCCGAAACCGGATAGTTGCGCTCAGAGGTACGTACCGGGAGGTCGATCCGACTCAAGGTATGCGTATCTGGATATGGCATTGCCTGGAACGTGCAGAACAAAGTTCTGTACGATGGGTTGATGACGGACATCTTCGATGATCTGGCTGCGGAATACCGCCAGCTGGACGCGGTATTGGAGTCCTTGACCCTGGATCAGTGGGCTCACCCCTCCGCGGCCGCGGGCTGGACCGTCTCCGACGTCGTCCTGCACCTCGCCCAGACCGAAGAAGCGGTCACCGGCCCGTCCATCACGGACGCGACAGCCCTTCTGCCCTCTGCGGAAACCACCGTGGACGGCCTGGCCGACGAGATGGTCGCCGCCGAACGCGGGATGCCGCCGGCCGACCTGCTGGCCCGCTGGCGCAAGAGCGCCTTCGCCACTCCTGACGCGCTGCGGGCCCATCCACCGGGCACCCGTCTCTCCTGGGTCAGGACTCCGCTGTCCCCCCGCACCCTGGCCACGACCAGGATCGCCGAGCACTGGGCGCACGCCCTGGACATCACGGTCCCGCTGGGCATCGTGTACCCCGACACGGCCCGGCTGCGCCATGTGGCCTGGCTGGCCCACCGTACGCTGCCGTACGCCTTCGCCGTCGCCGGGCTCCCCGACGCCCCGGTGTTCTGCGATCTCACCGCACCGGACGGAACCCGCTGGACCTTCGGCGACCCGGACGCCCCGAACCGGATCACCGGCCTGGCCTCGGAGTTCTGCCGGGTCGGCGCTCGCCGGCTCACGCCCGAGCAGACCGGCCTCACCGCCGAGGGGCCGCGCGCCGCTGACGCCCTGCGCGCCGTCCGCAACTACGCCGCCTGATCCCTTGCGATCCTGCTTGCCTGGATCGCTCAGGAGCCGATGGCGTCACGGGCTCTCGCGCGGCGGCGTGTGCCTGCGGCGTCAGGACGGGGCGGAGGCGGCGGTCAGCAGGGTGAGGGCGGCGTCGCGGGCCTGCCGGGCCGTGTCGGCCGTGCGGTGGTGTACGGCGACGACGGTCGCGCCCTCGACCAGCATGAGCAGCTGGCGGCCCAGGGCATCGGGCTCGGTGGCTCCGGCGCGGGCGGCGATGCCGGTGAGAAGATCGAGGTAGCGATCCAGGTGCCGTGCGGTGAGGGCGCGCACGGTCTCGTCGTGGTGCTGGGCGGACGCGTTCACCATGGCGCAGCCGCGGAAGGCGGGCCTGCCGTACCACTGCTGGAGGGCGTCGAAGACGGCGGCCAGCTGGTCGTGGGGGTCGTCTCCGGCCGCCGCGACGGCCTCGGCCAGCCAGCCGGTCAGCCGCTCGCTGCGCGCCTCCAGCACGGCCTGGACGAGGCCGTCCTTGGTGCCGAAGTGCCGGTAGAGCGTTTCCTTGGACACTCCGAGACGGGCGCACAGCTCGGCGACGCCGATGCCGTCGAGTCCGCGTTCGTACAGCACCGGGGTGGCCGCTTCGAGAATGGCGGCGCGGGTGCGCGCCGGGTCGATCGTCGAGCCTTTGGCGACTGGCATGCAATAGATGGTACCGATCGGTTCGATGGACTGCTAGCGTCATGGATCGTACCGATCGGTTCGATCTATGGAGCCTTCGATGACCGACCCGCTTGCCACCGACCCTCCGCGCGACCCCCGCCATCCAGCCGTCACACCCGCGCTCACCTTCGACAGCGGCGGCGCGAGCCTGCCGGGTGTCCTGCACGTCCCGGCAGGCAAAGGACCGCACCCGGTCGTCGTGCTGCTGCACGGCTTCCCCGGCAACGAACGCAACTTCGATCTCGCACAGGTTCTGCGCCGTGCGGGCTATGCGTCCTTGGTGTTCCACTATCGCGGCTCGTGGGGTGCCGGGGGTTCGTGGTCGTGGAGCCACGTGCTCCAGGACACGGCGGCGGTCGTGGCCGGCCTGCGTGACGAGGACCTCGCGGCCGCGCACCGCCTCGATCCCCGGCGGGTGATGTTGATCGGCCACAGTCTGGGCGGCTTCGCCGCGCTCATGACCGCGGCGGCGCAGCCGTCCGTCGCTGCGGTCGCCTCGGTGGCCGGGTTCGACTTCGGTACGGTGGCGGCGCTCTGCCGGGCTGACCCGAGCCTGCGGAAGGGCTATGTCGAGGCGTTCGCCGGGGAGCTCGGCCCGCTTCGGGGCACCAGCGGGGAGGCGCTGGTCGCCGAGGTGGAGGCGGCCGGCGACTCGTGGCGGCTGGCCGGGCTCGCGCCGCTGCTGGCGGACCGCCCGGTGCTGCTCATCGGCACCAGCCTCGACACCGTCACCCCGCACGAGGTGCATCACGAACCGCTCGTCGCGGCGTACCAGGCACAGCCCATCAAGCGGCTCGAGCACCATGTCTTCGCGACGGACCATGCCTTGTCGGACCACCGCGTGACGCTGGCCCGTACGATCTTGAGCTTCCTGTCGCGGTGCCCATGACCCCGGCCCGCAGGACGACGGCGCTGTGGCAGGCGCTGCGCCTGGCTCTCGGCACCGCGTCGGCGCTCGGGCTCGCGCGCTTCGCGTACGGACTGCTCGTCCCGGCCATGCGGGACGACCTGCACTGGAGCCTGGCCGAAGCCGGGGTGATGAGCGCCGCCAACGGGCTCGGCTACCTCCTCGGCGCGCTGGTGACTCCGGTCGTCCAGCGCCGGCTGGGCACCGCGGGCGCCTTCCGCTGGGGGATGGTCCTCACCGCGCTGGCACTCGGCGCCACAGCGGCCGGCGGTGACCACCTGGCGCTGCTGATCGCGCGGGCCGTCGCCGGGGCGGCGGGGGCGTTGGTGTTCATCGCCGGAGGTGTGATCGCGGCGCGCATCGCGACCGAGATCTCCTCCGGCCTGCCCATCACCGTCTACTTCGCCGGCACCGGGCTGGGCATCGTCGTCAGCAGCGCGACCATCCCGGCGCTGGGGGCGCGCTGGCAGCTCGCCTGGCTCGGCCTCAGTGCCGCCGCCGCGCTGGCGACGCTGGTCAGTTGGTCCGCGGCAGACACCTGCGAGGGCAAGGAGGCGAAGGCCGCCACCGCCGGCCGGGCACAGATACGCCCGGTCTGGCGGACCGCACTGGCCTATCTGCTGTTCGCCGCCGGCTACATCACCTACATCACGTACCTGTCCGCCTATCTGGCGGACCGGCACGTGCCGGTCGCGCAGGTGACGCTGACCTGGGCGGTCCTGGGGCTGGCCGTCGTGGCGGCGCCGTGGCTGTGGAGCCGTCCCATCACCCTCTGGCCCGGCGACAGAACCCTTGCCGCGCTGCTCGCCGTCCTCGCCGGTGGAGCGGCGCTGGCCCTGGCATCCTCGGCGCTGCCGGTCATCCTCGCCTCCGCGGCCGTGTACGGGGCGACGTTCATGGCCGTTCCCGCCGCCGTGACCGCGCTCATCAAGAACGGCACGTCGCCCGCCGACTGGACGGCCACACTGGCGGCCTTCACCACCTTGTTCGCCGCCGGCCAGACCGCCGGGCCCTGGATCGCCGGCATCCTCGCCGATCACACCTCGGCCGACGCCGCCCTCGCCTGGACGGCGGCCCTGTGCGCGCTGGCGGCCGCGATCGCCGCCACCTCAGGCCGTGCGGCTCCCTTCCCCGGCCCGGTTACGAGAGAAAGAGAACGGCAGTGACCACCTTTGTTCTGATTCCCGGCATGTGTCATGGCGGCTGGTGCTTCGAGCCGCTCACCGAACAACTGCGCCGCCACGGGCACCGCGTCCACCCGCTGACCTTGACCGGGCTCAGCGAGCGCAGCCACCTGCTGCACGGCGGACTGAACCTGGAGACCCACATCCAGGACGTCACCGGCGTGCTGGCGGCCGAGAACATCGAGAACGCGGTGCTGGCCGGCCACAGCTACGGCGGGATGGTGATCAGCGGGGTCGCCGGCCGCATGCCGGACCGGGTGGACTCGCTGGTCTACCTGGACGCCGTCGTGCCGCAGCCCGGCGATTCCATGTGGAGCCTGGTCTCCGACCGGGAGCGGCAGTGGTACCTGGACGTGGTGGAGACCGGCGAGGCCGTGCGTCCCCTGCCCTTCTTCGACCCGCGGGCCACGCCCCACCCGCTCGCCTCACTCCTCCAACCGCTCGCGATCACCGCGGACACGACGCGGGTGCGGCGCAACGTCTACGTGTACGCGGCAGGCTGGGCGGAGCAATCGCCGTTCACCGGCACGTACCAGCGGCTGCGCGAGGATCCCTCATGGACCACGTACGCGCTGGGCAGCGGGCACAACCTCATGCGGGACGCCCCGCAGGACCTGCTGAAGATCCTGCTGGAGGTCAGTGAATCCGGCTGACCGTCAGGGCCTGGTCCGCGGCGATCGGGGGCTTCCGAGGACCGGGCGAGCCGGGATGAACCGGCGGCGAGAAATGCGAATTGACGATTCTTCGCCAATTCTTTTTCGATGCGGGAGATTCAGCTACGGTGTGGCGCTGCAGCGTGAATCACGTCAACTGTAAGCATCGTGCTGATCTGATCGCTCACTTGCGGCTGGTCGCATTCCGCCCGGCGGCTGTGCTCGCATTTTCGAAAGGAACGGCACATGTTCACGCCCCTTCCCGACCGACAGAAGCCTCGTCACTCGGTGAGGAGGGCGACGAGGCTGGCCATGAGCGGCGCGCTCTCTGTCGCGTTGGTCGCCTCCTTGACGACCAGCGCGAGCGCCGATGATGATCAGGAGCAAGTGCAGAAACAGAAGCACGAACATCACGTTTCTCACGGTGACGGATGGTGCGAACCGCGCATCTTCTTCAAACGTCACTGGCTGTCGCCCAGGAACTTCTTCGTTCCCCGCACCCGCTTCATCGACGGCCCTGGCGGGACCATGACGGTGTCCGTCACGCGGGAACACGAAGTCCTTGCGTTCCTGGAGACCGAGAAGGAGAAGAGACACTCCGTCACGCGTACGTTCGATACTGTTGAGGTCGTCGACGAAATGCGGAAGATGGGCCTTCCCCACCTCGAAGAGCGGCACATGATCTTCACTGGGCACGAATACACCCAGGAGATCAGCGATGGAATGTACGGCAACATGTGGTATCGGGTGCTCGGCTACCGCATCGGCTGGTCCGCGTGGTCGGTGCTACGCACGTGCCGCCACGTCAAGATCGACTCTGGCATCGCCAACGTGCCTGCCAGGGTCGAAGGCTGGCGCTACTGGGAGACCAAGCACCCGATGTTCAAGGGCCGCATCATATCCAAGAAGTGATCAGGTCACCGGCGACGACGCCGCCTGCGTGCACGGTCGGAGCTGTCACCCGGATCCGGGATCGGTATACGGAACATGGACAGGCGGCTTCGAGTGGCTGTCAGGGTGCGGCGGACAGTCATGGCTTCGCTCCTCATGAGATATGTGGAGCAACCGAGAAAGCGGGGAGACGCATCCCCGGCGCGAAATCGGATATAACCCCCAACCTAGTCCAACCGTCCCGGCGGAGGGGAACCTCGATCCGAGCATTTTGACCTTACAAAGGCCGGCGCAAGGCCCATTCGACACCTGGGCAACGATTCATGACGACGTCGAGACCGGCCTCCCGAGCACGCCGGGCCGCGGCCACGTCGATCACGTCAAGGGGCAGCCAAACCGCCCCGGCGCCCACGGCGATCGCCTCGTCCACGGACTCGCCCGCGTACTCGGAACGCCGGTACACGGCGACGACGTCCACTTTCTCCGGCACCTCGGACAGCGAGGCGTATCCCGGCTCGCCCAGCACGGTCTCGGCGGCGGGGTGGACGGGGATGATCCGCCTGCCTCGCGACTGGAGCAGGCGCGCCTGCTCGTACGCCGTACGCCGCGGGTGGTTGCCGAGGCCCACGAAGGCCCACGTCTGTGCCTGGCCGAGCAGGTGCTGGATGACCTTCTGGTCCGCGTAACGACTGTCCATGTTCAGGGCAACAAGACCGGGCCTGCGTAACTTCCTGTCCCGCTCGGCGCGCCCGTCAGTCGCGGTCGTCCATGACGCCGTACGCCGACGCCCGGAACAGGAAAGAAGCCCAGGAACGGTAAGGCCGCCACGTGTCGGCCAGCCTCCGGTAGGCGGCCGGCGGCGCGTCCTCCGGCAAGCCGTACGCCTCGCGCAGGATCGCGAACAGGCGCGGCTCGTCGCCGGGGAACGCGTCGGGCGCGCCGGCGCCGCGGATCAGGATCAGGCCCGCGGAGAACGGGCCCACGCCAGGCAGCTCACGCAGCTCGGCCAGCGCCTCCTCCGGGGCGAGCGAGCGCAGGTGCTCCGCGGTCAGCAGGCCGTCGAGCGCGGCACGGGCCAGGCCGCGCACCCACTCCTCCTTCTGCGCGGGCAGACCCAGGCCGTCCGCCTCCAGCAGCGTCACAGGCGGAGGGAAAGCCGCGTAGGTGTGCCCGTCCACGGTCACCCGGGCGCCGTACCGCTCGGCGATGCGCTGCTTGAGGCGGGAGGCGATGAGCATCGACGAACGTTGCACGATCACCGCCCAGCACGCCGCCTCCCACGGGCTCCAGAAGCACACGGGCCGCAGGCCGGGACGGCGTCGCTGCAGGTCGCCGAGCACCGGATCCACCTCTCCCAGCTTGGCGAAGCCGGCGCCGTCGACGTCCAGGGAGAGGATCCGCGCCACCTCGCCCCGGATCCCGGGGCCCGCGGCCCGCGTCGTGGCCACGGCGACCCCGCCCGGCACGCCCGTGACGGTCACGCCGATCGGCAGCCAGTCGGTCTCCGCGCAGTAGGCGAAGCGCAGGGCCTGCCCGTCTGAGGGCAGCACGCTGGTGGCCGGCCAGTCCTCGACGAACCGCAGGGAGGCGTCGAAGTCGAACGGGCCTGCGGTGGTGAGCGTGAATCCGTGCGTGGTCATGCGCGTATGTTAGGAGGCCCGGCGGACAGTCGGACCCGTGTCGGGCTGCCTGCGACGGCGCGTCCGCGCGATGGCGCCGACCGGCCTGACGTCCTGGGCCCGCGCTACACGCTCCGGCTCAACCGGCGGCGGCGCGGCCGGCCTGGCGGCCGGAGAACAGGCAGCCCCCGAGGAACGTGCCTTCCAGCGCGTTGTACCCGTGTACCCCGCCGCCGCCGAACCCGGCCACCTCCCCCGCCGCGAACAACCCCTCGACCGGCCGCCCGTCCCGGCCCAGCGCCCGGGAGTCCAGGTCCGTCTGGATGCCGCCGAGCGTCTTGCGCGTGAGCACGTGCAGCATGACGCCGATCAGCGGACCGGCGGCCGGGTCGAGGATCCGGTGCGGCGTGGCGACGCGGCCCAGCCGGTCGCCGACGTAGCGGCGGGCGTTGCGGATGCCCTGGATCTGGGCGTCCTTGCTGTACGGGTTCGCCAGTTGCAGGTCGCGTGCCACGATCTGGCGGCGTACGAGGACGGGGTCCAGCAACGGCTCCTTGGTCAGCTCGTTCATCGCGGCCACCAGCTCCTCCACGGTGGAGGCGACGACGAAGTCCGCGCCGTGCCGCTTGAAGGCCTCCACCGGGGCGGGCGCGCCCTTGCCGACCAGCCGCTCCTTGAGGAAGGCCCGCCGGTCCTTCCGGG
Organism: Nonomuraea polychroma; assembly: GCF_004011505.1. Lineage (NCBI taxonomy): Bacteria > Bacillati > Actinomycetota > Actinomycetes > Streptosporangiales > Streptosporangiaceae > Nonomuraea > Nonomuraea polychroma. The sequence continues at coordinate 1,062,983 of NZ_SAUN01000001.1, read as the reverse complement.
TGATGTCGGGGTTCTGCTCCGAACCCGACAACGCGAACTCCTTCTCGATGATCTTCTGGGTGAGCACGAACCACGAGTGGTCGTGCCCGGTGCTCCGCAGGTGCCGCAGCGTGCTCGTCGTGTCGTAGCCAGGCAGGCACGGGTCGGGCAGCCGCCGGCCCCGGGCGTCCAGCCACAGGGAGGAGGGGCCGGGCAGGATCCGGATGCCGTGCCCGGGCCAGATCGGATCCCAGTTGCGGACGCCCTCGGTGTAGTGCCACATGCGGTCGCGGTTGACCAGCCGCGCCCCGGCGTGGGCGGTGATCTCCAGCATGCGCCCGTCGACGTGGGCGGGGACGCCCGTGAGCATGCTCTCCGGCGCGGGGCCGAGCCGCTCGGGCCAGTGGCGGCGTACCAGGTCGTGGTCGCCGCCGATCCCGCCGCTCGTGACGATCACGGCGGGGGCGGTGAGCTCGAACTCGCCGACCGGCTCGCGGCTGGACGGGACACCGCGCGGCGAGTCGTCAGCGGCCAGCAGAGTGCCGCGCACACCCTGGACGGCGCCGCCGGACACGACGAGCTCGTCGACGCGGTGGCGGTGGCGGAAGGTGACCAGCCCCTCCGCGGCGGCCTGCCGGACCCGGCGCACGAACGGCTCCAGCACGCCCGGCCCGGTCCCCCACGCGACATGGAAACGCGGCACGGAGTTGCCGTGACCGTCCGCGCGCAGGCCCCCGCGTTCGGCCCATCCGACGGTGGGCAGCAGCCTGACGCCGAGGCGGTCGAGCCAGGCCCGCTTCTCCCCGGAGGCGAACTCCACATACGCCCGCGCCCACTGGACCGCCCAGCAGTCCTCGTCCTCGAGCCGGTCGAACCCGGCGCTGCCCTGCCAGTCGCTCCAGGCCAGCTCGAAGGAGTCGCGTACGCCGAGCCGCCGCTGCTCCGGCGAGTTCACCAGGAACAGGCCGCCGAAGGACCAGTGGGCCTGGCCGCCGAGGTTGGCCGCGTTCTCCTGGTCGAGCAGGAGGACCTTCTTGCCTCTCTCGGCAAGCTCGCAGGTGGCCACCAGCCCGGCCAGGCCCGCTCCGACGACGATGACGTCAGCGTTCATGGACGTGGAGACTACCGGGCGGCATCCAGCGTGTGACGGGGGACGTGTCGGGTAGCGGGGCCGGGAGAGGAAGGAGTGATCAGACATGCCCCGACCTGGTAGCCACGGCTACGACGCCAAGCGGGCCCGTACCCGCAAGGACATGGAACACAAGGGGTTGAGCGAGCAGGAGCTGGACAAGAACGTCAAGAAGAAGCTGCAGTCAGAGCCCGGCATGCGGCCGCGCAAGGTCGGCGGCGACCGGGCCGAAGGCCCTCAGTCCGAACGGCCCGCCAAGGGCGAGCGCCCCAGAGGTGAGCGGTCCGGCGGGGACCAAGGCTGACATGAGCGACGCCTACGATCGGGTGGCGATCATCACCGGAGCCGATTCGGGCATCGGCAAGGCCACTGCCGTGGCGCTGGCCGAGCAGGGCTTCGACGTCGGCATCACCTACCACAGCGATCGCGCGGGCGCGGAGGAGACGGCCGGGCTGGTACGCGGGCTCGGCAGGGCCCCGGCCGTGCGCCGGCATGATCTGACCGATCCCGAACGGGCCGCGGCGGTCGTCGACGAGCTGGCCGAAGAGCTGGGCGGGGTCGGCGTACTGGTCAACAACGCGGGCACCGGCACCGCCGAGCCGCTGCTGGAGACGAGCTATGAGCGCTGGCGGTCGGTCCTGGCGGTGGATCTCGACGGCGCCTTCCTCTGCGCGCAGCGGGCCGCGAGGCGCATGGTCGCCTCCGGCCGGGGCGGCCGCATCGTCAACGTCACCAGCGTTCACGAGGAGTATCCGCGGGTGGGCGCGGGCCCGTACTGCGCGGCCAAAGGCGGGCTACGCCTGTTCAGCCGCGTCCTGGCCCTGGAGCTGGCCGAGTACGGCATCACCGTGAACACCGTGGCGCCCGGCGAGATCGCCACCCCGATGACCGGGCAGGAGGACGTGCCGCCGCAACCGGGCAGCCGGCCGGGGTACCCGATCTCCCGGCCGGGCGACGCCCGGGAGGTCGCCGCGGTCATCGCCTTCCTCGCCGGTACCGCCGCCTCGTACGTCACGGGCGCGACCGTCTACGTCGACGGCGGCCTGGGGCTGATGGGCCCGCAGGCCGCCGGGGCGCTCGGCTCGGGCGACTGGCGTACCGGATAGGCCGCTCAGTCCTGCAGTTGCTCCCGCAGCTTGGCGAGCACGGCGCGCAGGATGCGGGACACGTGCATCTGCGAGATGCCGAACTCGGCGGCGATCTCGGACTGGGTCATGTTGCCGTAGAAACGCATGAGGAGGATGTTCCGCTCCCTGTCCGGCAGCGCGTCGATGAGCGGCTTGATCGCGTGCGCCCCCAGCATGTCGTCCAGCGTGTCGTCCTGCGCGGGCAGGAAGTCACCCAGGTCGGCCGCGTCCTCCTCGCCGCCGACCGGCGCGTCCAGCGACAGCGTGTTGTACGCGGCCGACGCGTCAAGGGTGAGCAGCACGTCCTCCTCCGAGATGCCCAGCTTGGCGGCCAGCTCGGCGACGGTCGGCGCGTGGCCGAGCGTCTGCGTGAGCTCGGCGGTGGCCTTGTTGAGCTCCAGCCGGCGCTCCTGGTAGACACGCGGCACCCTGATGGCCCAGGTCCGGTCGCGGAAGTGCCGCTTGACCTCGCCCACCATCGTGATCATCGCGTAGCCGCGGAACTCGTGCCCGAGCTCCGGGTCGAAGCCGTTGATGGCCTTCATCAGGCCGACGTACGCGGCTTGGCGCAGGTCTTCCATGGGTTCGCCACGGTGGTAGTAGCGGCGCGTGACATCGTTGACCAGACCCGCGTACATGTCCACGAGACGTTCGCGGATTCGGATCTTCTGCAGGTCAGAGGTGTCCGGCCGGTTCATCTCCGCCAGCAGCTGCTCGGCGGTCATCTCTTCGAGTGCGATATCCAGGACTGCCATCCGATACTCCAAGAGTAAGCCTCAGGCGCCCCTGCGCATGAAAAAAGTCCAGGCAGAGGCACACCACGTTTGGTCGCGTGAACTGAAGCCCTCTGCTGGACTTCGAAATCAGTGATTCCCAATGAATCCTGATCTACCACCATATTAGGTCACGAAAAGATCACGCCGCAATCAAGGGTGGACGACCCTCCCCCTGTGGCGGAGAGTGGCGGGTGGACTCTCACCTCATGGCCGGCGCGGGGCGCCACCGGTCTCCCGCGTCCCTGACACGGAGGAGGAAGCATGCCCGCGATCCACCACGCCGAGCACGTCGGGAGCCTGTTGCGGCCACCCGAGTTGCTGCAGGCCCGGGAGGCGCGCACAAAGGGCGAGCTGAGCGACGGCGAACTGGCGAAGCTGGAGGACGACGCGGTGCTGGCCGCGATCCGGCTGCAGCGTGAGGCCGGGATCGAGATCTTCACCGACGGCGAGATGCGGCGGGCCACCTGGATGGCCGGCCTGCTGGAGTCGCTGGGCGGGGTGGTGCCGGTCGAGGCGCCCACGTCGGCGTGGTTCAGGGACGACGGCATGCCACCGCCCGAGGAGACCGCGTTCCAGATGGTGGCCGCGAACGCCAAGCTCGCTCAGAAGGCGTATCTCACCGCCGTCGAGGCCGACTTCATGGCCCGGCACGCGCCCGGCCAGTTCAAGATCACCATGATGAGCTCCTCCATGGGGAACCTCCTGTGGCGGCCGGACCTCAGCCGGGCCGTCTACCCCACGCCCGGCGACATGATGCGCGACCTCGTCGCCCTGCGGATCAAGGAGATCGAGGACCTGCTGGGCCGCGGGGTGAACTGGATCCAGCTGGACTCCCTGAGCTACAACATGGTGTTCGACGCGGACTTCCGCGCGCGCCTCATGGGACCCGACGCCCCCGCCCCTGAGGCGATACTCGACGCGACGGTCGCGGTGGACGCCGAGCTGGTGCGCGCGGCCAAGGCCATGGACCCCGACGTCACGGTCGGGATGCACATCTGCAGGGGCAACAACCGCAGCGCCTGGATGTCCAGCGGCGGCTACGAGCCGATCGCCGAGCGGCTGTTCGGCGAGGTCCCGGTGGACCGGTTCCTGCTCGAGTACGACACCGAGCGGGCGGGCGGGTTCGAGCCGCTCCGCTTCATGCCCCAGGGCACCACCGTCGTCCTCGGGCTGGTCTCCTCCAAGGTCCCGAGGCTGGAATCGCAGGACGAGCTGCGCCGCCGGATCGACGAGGCCGCCAAGTACGTGCCGCTGGAGAACCTCGCCATCAGTCCCCAGTGCGGCTTCGCCTCCACGGCCAGGGGCAACCTGCTGACCGTGGACGACGAGCGGCGCAAGCTGGAGCTGGTCGTGGACACCGCCCAGAAGGTGTGGGGCTGAGCGCCGTCAGGTGACCGCCTTGAGGTTGAGCACCCAGAGGGTGTCGCCTGCGCTCCATGCCACCAACGTCCGGCCGCCGCCGGGGGAAGAGTCGCCCTCGACGGCGGCCGGTTCGTGGGATCAGCCCGTCAATGCGGCTCGAGCGGCTGATCCTTTGTGAAGTCGTGCTGCGTGAACATGTCGATGAGGAGGCGGACGGGCAGGTTGGCCTCGGTGGGGTAGCGGAAGGACTGATCCAGGTTGAGGCTGTAGTGGTTACGCCGCCCCACCCGCTCGCGCGTCAGGTAGCCCGCGTCGTGCAGGTCGGTCACGATGCCTTGCACGGCGCGTTCGGTGATGCCGATGCTGGCGGCGATGTCGCGCAGCCGGACCTCGGGATCGCGGGCGATCTCCAGCAGGACCCGGGCATGGTGGGTCAGGAAGGTCCAGGAGGAAGAGGAACGATCGTGGTAATTGCTCACCGAATCTCACGCTCCTGGCGTCGGGCAGGACCCCAGCCCTTCCACCGAGACATGTGGCTCATTTCCGGAAGATCCTATAGCGAACTTGTCTTCTGCCGTCTGCTTAGCAGACTAGTACGCCCTGCAGCCACGTCGACATCGCAGATGTTTCGGTGGCCAAAGCCGGGTATGACCTTGTTCCGGGTGACGATCGTATCGGGCGGAAAGGAGCCCCATATGGAACAGCCGGGTATCGACAGCCGGCAGAGCGGCGCGCCCACTGGGCACGTGTCCTGCACTCCGGCTCCGGCCGCCCAGCTTTTCGAGATCACTGTGCTCGACTCCACAGCCGAGGACGGGCTGGGCCGCTGGCACACGATCGGCTGGGGAGTCGACCGGGTGCACGCCGACAGCATCGCCGAATCGTTCGTCAACCGGCCGGTGTGCCCGTACGACGCGGCGCAGATCCGGCACAACGGCCATCTGGTCGGCGAGCACCGCCGCTCGGCCGAATAGGTCACGACCATCGGCTCTCCGGCTCGACGAAAGGGCTCAGCCCCATGAGCCGCATCAGGCGGCTCATCTGGTGCGGGGCGTTGCGGATGTGAGCGTCACCCCGCTCGGCGAAGGCCACCAGCGCCCGGACTCCCGTGACGTCGGCGAAGTCGACCCCGCCGACGTCGACCACGAGCCGGTCGTCGATCCGCCGGGCCTGCTCCAGCGTGCGCAGCACCTCGGTGCTGTTGGTCCTGTCGATCTCGCCGACGACCCGGATCAGCGTCGGGCCCGGCATCACGGTGCAGGTGACACGCACAAGATGATCGACGTACAGCAGTTGGTCAGTCGTCGTCATGGGCTTGCCGTCCGCCTCGGCCTTGGGTCTGCTCACGGTAACTTACGATAAATGATACCGGAATAATTCTTCTGTTGAAATCTTTGCACATGGCCGCGGGGAGCCGGACCAAGGGGATGCGCCTGGACCCGGTGGCGCACCTGGGTGGAACGGCGAGGGCCCCGGCAGCGAAGAAAAGGGTGATCCATGCTGACCCGACGACCCCCCGTAGACGGCGGCAAAGGAGCCCACGACATGAGCGCCCATCCCCTCGACAGGCTCACCGCCGACGAGATCCGGCACAACCGCTCGATCCTGGCGCAGGCCGGTCTGGTGGGGCCGGACACCCGCTTCCCGCTCGTCCAGCTGCGTGAGCCGGCCAAGAGCGAGGTCCTCGCGTTCACCGGCGCGGCCCCGCCGGACCGTCAGGTGATAAGCGTCCTGCTCGACACGGGGACCGGCGCCTGTGCGGAGACCGTGGTCTCGCTCACCCAGGACAAGCTGGTGAGGAGGCGTGACATCGACCCGGCCGCCGAGGGCCAGCCGCCCATCATGATCGAGGAGTACGCGCTCGTCGACGACATCGTCAAGGCGGATCCCGGGTGGCGAGCGGCGATGGCCCGCCGCGGCATCACGGACCTGAGGCTGGCCTGCCCCTGCCCCTGCCCGCTGTCGGCCGGGAGTTTCGACCTGCCGGGCGAGCGGGGCAGGCGGCTGCTGCGGGTCCTCACCTTCGTCAAGCACCGCCCCGAGGACCACCCGTGGGCCCACCCCGTGGACGGCCTCGTCGCCTACGTCGACCTGATCGAGCGGCGGGTCATCGAGCTGCACGATCATCGGCTCGCGCCCGTGCCGGCGGAGGAGGGCAACTTCGACGACGAGAGCGTCGTCGGCCCGCCGCGTGCCTCGCTCAAGCCCATCGAGATCACCCAGCCCGAGGGGCCGAGCCACACGGTCGAGGGCAACGTGATCGAGTGGGCGAACTGGCGGTTGCGGATCGGCTTCGACGCGCGCGAGGGCCTGGTGCTGCACCAGCTGACGTTCCGCGACGGCGAGCGCGAGCGCCCCGTGCTGTACCGGGCCTCGATCGCCGAAATGGTGGTCCCGTACGCGGACCCGAGCCCGGGCCGGTTCTGGCAGAACTACTTCGACGCCGGCGAGTACTGCCTCGGCAAGATGGCCAACTCGCTGGTCCTGGGCTGCGACTGCCTGGGCGAGATCACCTACTTCGACGCCGTCCTGGCCGACGACCACGGCGAGCCGTACACGATCGCGAACGCCGTCTGCGTGCACGAGGAAGACCAGGGCGTGTTGTGGAAGCACAGCGACCTGTTCACGGGTTCGGCCGAGACCCGGCGTTCCCGGCGCCTCGTGCTGTCCTATTTCGCCACGGTCGGCAACTATGACTACGGCTTCTACTGGTACCTGTACCTGGACGGCTCCGTGCAGTTCGAGTGCAAGTCCACCGGCGTGTTGTTCACCTCCTCCTACGAGGACGGCCGGTACGCCAGCGAGGTCGCGCCCGGCCTCGGCGCCCCCTACCACCAGCATCTGTTCTGCGCCCGCCTCGACATGACGGTCGACGGGGTGGCCAACGCCGTGGACGAGGTCGAGATCACGCCGGTCGAGGCCGGCGCGGGCAACCCGTACGGCAACGCGTTCACGACGACGGCGACGCGGCTGCGTACCGAGGCGCAGGCCGCCCGCCTGGCCGCGCCGGGCTCGGGACGGACCTGGCACATCAGCAACCCGGCGGTGCTCAACCGGCTGGGCCGGCCCGTGGCGTACGCGTTGTCACCCCAGGGCCGGCCGACACTGCTGGCGGCCGAGACCTCGTCGATCGCGCGCCGCGCCGCGTTCGCCACCAAACACCTCTGGGTGACCAGGTACGACAGCGCGGAGCGCTACCCCGCCGGCGACTACGTCAACCAGAGCCACGGGCAGGACGGGCTGCCCGCGTGGGTGGCGCGGGACCGCGACATCGACGGCGCGGACATCGTGGTGTGGCACACGTTCGGGCTCACCCACGTGCCGCGCGTGGAGGACTGGCCGGTCATGCCCGCCGACACGTGCGGCTTCACCCTGAAACCCGTCGGCTTCTTCGACCGGAACCCGGCGCTGGACCTGCCGAGACCGGCAGGCGACCACTGCCAGTAGCGGTCCATCAGGGCCCGCACGAACGGCTCGGGCATCCCGATCCCGATCAGGTGACGGGAGAGGTCCTCCGGCGGGGCCTCCTCGAAGCGCAGCGGCCGGCCGATGGCCTCGGCGATGGCGGCCACCATCTCCGCGTGCGACAGCGACTGCGGGCCGGTGACCAGCGCCGGGCCTCAGCCCTTCGAAGCTTGCGGCTCGTCGTACTCGACCGCGTAGTCGTACTGCGAACGATCCTTCAGCGCGAACGCCGCCGCCACGCTGATCAACGCGCAGACCGCCATGTAGATCGCGATGGCCATCGAGCTCTGGTACGTCGCGTACAGCCAGACGGCGATCAGCGGCGCCGGTCCGCCCGCCGTGACCGAGGCCAGCTGGTAGCCGAGCGAGGCCCCGCTGTAGCGCAGCCGGCCGGTGAAGCTCTCGGCGATGAACGTGGCCTGCGGGCCGTACTGGATGTCGTGGATCGGCGCGGCCAGCACGATGGCCAGGAAGACCAGCGACGGGACGCGGGTGTCCAGCAGCGGCCAGTAGATGAAGGACCAGACGACCATGGCGGCGGCACCGATGATGTACAGGCGCCTGCGGCCCACGATGTCCGAGATGTAGCCCCAGAACGGCACGGTGAAGAGCGACACGACGCCCGCGACGATCACGTACGTGTAGACGTCGCTCGCCTCGAACCCGAGCGTCTTGGTGGCGTACGTCAGGATGAAGACGGTGAAGACGTAGAACGGCGCCTGCTGCCCGGTCCGCAGGAGCGCGCTCAGCACGATCTCCCGCCAGTTCCTGACGATGACCTCGCGCACGGGGACCCGTTCGACCTTGTTCTCCGCGAGGACCTTGGCGAAGACCGGGGTCTCCAGGATGCCGAGCCTGATGTAGAGCCCGACCGCGGCCATCACGATGCTGAGCAGGAACGGGATGCGCCAGCCCCAGTAAGGGTCGATCGGCTGGAAGATCTGCAGCGCCAGGTAACCGAGCACGAGTCCGACGGGGACGCCGAACTGCGGCCAGCTGCCGAGGAACCCGCGCCGGCCGCCGCGCGACTTGCCCCACTCGGTGGCGAGCAGGACGGAGCCGCCCCATTCGCCGCCGACGCTGATGCCCTGCAGCAGGCGCAGAAGCGTCAGCAGGATGCCGCCCCAGATGCCGATCTGCTCGTAGGTCGGCACCAGGCCCACGAGCGCGGTGGCGACGCCCATGGTCAGCAGCGTGATGATCAGCGTGGCTTTGCGGCCGATGCGGTCACCGTAGTGGCCGAAGATCGCCGCGCCGATCGGGCGGGCGGCGAAGCCGCCGAAGTAGGTGCCGAGCGCGAGCAGCAGGCCCGTGGTCGGATCGCTCGTCGGGAAGAACAGCTGCGCGAAGATGGTGCTGGCCGCGAAGCCGTACAGGAAGAAGTCATACCATTCGATCGAGGTGCCCACGGCCGAGGCGATCACCGCCCGGACCAGCTGTCGTCTCTTTTCCTGGCCTGTGGCGTCGAGCGCCCGCTCCTCAACCATCTACCGCTCCTCGGTAGGGTCCCGCTTTCCCGTGACGTTACCTGAAGTGGTGGTGATGGTCACGAGGCAGATTTCCCGGGAAATGGAATGTCCGGCTCGGCCGGTGGCGCCGGGGCTTCCGTCCGGGCTGGGTTCAGGGCGGAGTTGACGGGTAGCGGAGCGGCAACCAGGGGTGCGAGAGGGGGGTCGTGCGATGCGTCCCATCGCTTCTGCCGTGATCGTCGCGGCCTTGGCGGCCGCCGCCGGTTGCCAGGGCCACGCGGGATTCGACTACAGCTCGACGAACATCCCCCAGAACCAGGGGGCCAACGTCGATGTGGGGAAGACCCTGCATCTGCGTAACGTCTTCCTGCTGGGTGGCGCCGACCCGGCCTCGCCCGCCCCGCAGCAGGCCCTGTACGCGGTGCTGATCAACGACAGCAACCGGCCGGCCAAGCTCGAACGCATCACCATCGAGGGAGGCGGGTCGGCACAGCTCCCTGGGCCCGTCACCGTGCCTCCCAACCAGCCTGTCGGCACCGGCGAGAAGCCACTCTGCACGGTCACCGGAGTGCGTCCGCGCGGCACCACGGTGCCGATGACGTTCTTCTTCAGCGGCGCCGAGCCCGTACGCGTGAACGTGCCGATCAAGGAGCAGACCGGCGTCTATACCGAGCTGACACCCACGCCGACCGGCTCGCCCACCCCCACGGCCCCGGCCACCGCCCCGCCGACGGGCACCGCGTCACCCTCCCCCACACCGACGCCGTCCTGACCGGGGCACCCCTCACCGAAGCCCGATCGCGACGGTGAGACCGCGTCTATACACCGAACCAAGCGCTTGCTACGCTCCGGCCATGGTGACCACGGTGGTCTGGGGTACCGGCAACATGGGGCGCGCGGCCATTCGCGCCGTCGAAGCGCATCCCGGGCTGACACTCACGGGCGTGCTCGTCAGCGACCCCGCCAAAGCCGGCCGCGACGCCGGCGATCTGGCAGCACTCGGCCACGAGGTCGGCGTGGCGGCGACCACGGACGTCGACGCCGTCCTGTCCACGTCCCCCGGCGCCGTCGTCTACACCGCCTCCGGCGATCTGCGCCCGGACGAGGCCCTCACCGACGTCATCACCGCGCTCCGCACGGGAGCCGTGGTCGTCACCCCGTCCCTCTACGCGCTCTACGACCAGCGCAACGCCCCACCCGAGCTACGCGCCCAGGTGCTGGCCGCAGTTTCCGAGGGCGGCGGCTCGTTGTTCGTCTCGGGCGTCGACCCCGGCTGGGGCAACGACGTGCTGCCGCTGCTGATCAGCGGGCTGGGGTCCGTCATCGACGCCGTCCGCTGCCAGGAGATCTTCGACTATTCCACGTACGACCAGCCCGACTCGGTCCGCTATCTGGTCGGCATGGGCCAGCCGATGGACTACGAGCCGCCGATGCTGGCCCCGACCGTCCCCTCCATGGTGTGGGGCGGCCAGGTACGGCTGATGGCCCGCGCCCTCGGCGTGGAGCTGGACGAGATCCGCGAAAGCGTGGAGCGGCGCCCGCTGGAGGCCACCGTGACCACGCCGCAGATGGGCGAGTTCGCGGCGGGCACGCAGGGGGCGGCGCGGTTCGAGGTGCAGGGCATCGTCGAGGGCGAGCCGCGCATCGTCGTCGAGCACGTCACCCGCATCCACCCGTCCTGTGCGCCCGACTGGCCGTCACCTCCGAGCGGCGACGGGGCACACCGGGTGATCATCGAGGGCCGCCCGCGTATCGAGGTGACGGTCGAGGCCACCGACGAGGACGGCAACCGCTCCGCGGGCGGCAACGCCACCGCCGCCGGCCGGCTGGTGAACGCCATCGATTGGCTCGTAACCGCCGAACCAGGACTGTACGACGCGCTCGACGTGCCGCTGCGCCCCCCGACCAGCAGACTCGGAAGGAAGCACCCGTGATCATCGACGTCCCCCAGGGCAAGGACCCGATCGCGTACGTGTGGGGCGAGATGGTCCCCGGCATCGGCGCCGCCGCCTCCCGTTTCTCGTTGTCGGTCTACGCCGACACGACGCTCGGCCTGCGCGAGTTCGAGGCGGCGCGGCTGCGGATCGCGCAGCTCAACGGATGTGTGTTCTGCCTGGACTGGCGGACGGAACGGGACGGCCAGAAGGTCGAGGAGGGCTTCGCCGACGCGGTGGCCGAGTGGCGCTCCACCACCGCCTTCGACGAGCGCACCCGCCTGGCCGCCGAGTACGCCGAGCGGTACGCCACCGACCACCACGGCCTCGACGAGGAGTTCTGGGCCCGGATGACGGCGTGCTACAGCCAGGTGGAGATCGTGGAGCTGAGCATGTGCATCGGCTCCTGGTGGGCGTTCGGCCGGCTCAACCGCGTGCTGGGCCTGGACACCGCCTGCGTGTTACCCGGCGGACCGTCGCCCGCCGGCGAGCACTCTCGATGAGAGCGAGGAACCCCCCATGAGCCACATCTCTCGCCGCGGCTTCATCACCGGCGCCGGCTCCGTCCTCGGAACCGCCGTCTTCGCCGCCCCCGCCCGGGCGGCCGCCGGCCCGATCGCTTCGGGGGCGCACGTGCCCGCCCTGGTGATCGGCACCGGCTACGGGGGCGCCGTCGCGGCGCTGCGCCTGGCCCAGGCGGGCGTGGACGTCCACATGATCGAGATGGGCATGGCCTGGGACACCCCCGGCTCGGACGGCAAGATCTTCTGCAACACGCGAGAGCCGGACTACCGGTCGTACTGGCTGCGCACCAGGACCAAGGCGCCGCTCAACTACTTCCTCGGCTTCCCGATCGACCGGGACATCCCGCGCCACACGGGCGTGCTGGACGCCGAGGAGTTCGGCGGGATCACGGTCTACCAGGGCCGCGGCGTCGGCGGCGGGTCGCTGGTCAACGGCGGCATGGCGGTCACGCCCCGGCGCGAGAACTTCGCTTTCGTGCTCCCGTCGGTGAACGCCGACGAGATGTACAACGTCTACTACCCGCGCGCCAACGCCGGGCTGGGGGTCGCCACCATCGACCCGGCCTGGTTCGACACGACCCCCTACTACCAGTACGGCCGCGTCGGCCGTAAGCACGCCCAGCGCTCCGGCTTCCCGTTCGTCTTCGTGCCCGATGTGTACGACTGGGACTACATGAAGCAGGAGGAGGCCGGCACCGTCCCGAAGTCGGCCTTGGACGGCGAGATCCTCTACGGCAACAACCACGGCAAGAAGACACTGCAGAAGACATACCTCGCCAGGGCCAAGGCCACCGGCAGGGTGGCGATCTCGCCCCTGCACAAGGTCACCTCGGTCGCCCCCGCGTCCGGTGGCGGCTACACGGTGGCCATCGAGCAGATCGACACCACGGGGAACGTCACGGCCACCAAGTCCGTGACCGCGGACCGGGTGTTCTTCGCCGCCGGCAGCGTCGGCACGAGCAAGCTGCTGGTCAGGCTGAAGGCGACCGGCGTCTTGCCGAACCTGAACGGCGAGGTCGGCAAGGGCTGGGGCGACAACGGCAACGTCATGTGCGGCCGTGCCAACCACATGTGGGACCCGACCGGCAGCCGCCAGTCGGCGATCCCGTGCTGCGGCATCGACAACTGGGCCGCCGGAGGCGCGTTCGCCGAGGTCGCGCCGCTGCCCACGGGCATCGAGACCTACGCCTCGTTCTACCTGTCGATCACCAGGAATCCGAACCGGGCCCAGTTCTCCTGGAACGCCGCGGCGGGCAGGGTGGAGCTGAACTGGCAGGCCGCGTGGAAGCAGCCGTCGATCGACATGGCCAAGACGATCTTCGACAAGATCAACGCCAAGGAGGGGACGATCTATCGGACTGATCTGTTCGGGATCTACAAGATCTGGGGCGACCACCTGACGTACCACCCGCTCGGGGGCGCCGTGCTGAACAAGGCCACCGACAACTACGGCCGCCTGCACGGCCATCCGGGCCTATACGTCATCGACGGGTCGCTGATCCCCGGCAACACCACCGTCAACCCGTTCGTCACCATCACGGCGCTGGCCGAGCGCAACATCGAGAAGATCATTGCAACCGACTTGTGAAGCCTAGATCCGGCCCCATCCGTCCTCCACAATGAGCGGGCCGGATCAGCTTCAGGGTCAGCCGCTATCTGCCCGATGAGCGTCTCCTTCGTCGGACAGCCGTCCGCTTCACGACCAAACGGAAACGCCACCGTAACACCACCGCCTTACCAGGCTTCGTATCCGCGGCTGAGGCGGGCAGCGCTATGCTCGCTCCAGCCGCCGCTGTGCGGACACACGGCCACGACGGTCTAGAGTCGGATCCGAGCAGGGAGGCGTTTCATGGCACGTGCTGACACCGGCCCCGATTTCATCGAGGCTCTGGCCCGCGGCCTCGATGTGATCAGGGTGTTCCAGCCGGGCCGGCCTGTCATGTCCCTGACCGAGGTGGCCACCGCCACGGGCCTGGCCCGGCCCACGGCCCGCCGGATCCTGCTCACCCTGCAGGAGCTGGGGTACGCCAGGAGCGAGCCTGGTGGATACGCGCTCACGCCCCGGGTGCTGGAGCTGGGGGTGTCGTACGTGCGCTCGATGGGGTTGTGGGAGGTGGCCAGGCCGCACATGGAGCGGCTGGTGGCGCAGACCCACGAGTCGTCGTCCATCGCGCAGCTCGACGGGTCCGACATCGTGTACGTCGCCCGCGTGGCCGTGCCGAAGATCGTCACCCTGTCGGTGCAGATCGGGACCCGCTTCCCCGCGCTGCAGACGTCGCTGGGGAAAGTGCTGCTGGCGGCGCTGCCGCCGGACGAGGTGGACCGGGTGCTCGCGGAGCCCAGCCGCTCGGGGGTGCAGCCGCGCTGGCGGCCGGACGTGGCCGAGCGGGACGCGGCGCTGCGCGAGGTGCGGGCGAAGGGGTGGGCGCTGACGGATGAGGAGCTCGCCCTGGGGATCCGCAGCGTGGCCGCGCCGCTCAGGGACGGCCTGGGCAACGTCATCGCGGCGATCAACGTCAACGCGCACGCGGCGGAGACGTCGGTGGAGCGGCTGGCCGAGGTGCACCTGCCGCTGCTGTTGAAGACGGCCGGCGCCATCAGCGCCGACTGGGCCCTGTACGAGACGGTCCCCCAGGTCACGATGACCTCCTGATCCACCGCCCCGGCCATCCCCGCCACCCGCCCCTGCCCTGGACCCACGTCCTCCCGGCAGGTCCGCCGCGCCCCGGCCCCACCACGGCACTTCGCCTCACACCGCCCGCACGCCCGGTGAGCACGGCCGGCACCGGCGGTGTCGGCGCGGGCGATGCGAGCTCGGTCATTGGGGCGGGCGGGTGTGGGGCACGGGGTCGGTGGGGTTTGTCAGGACGGTTGGAGCGTCAGGACGAGGCGGCCGGATGTGGCGCCGTGGGATTGGCGGCGCCAGGCGACCTCGATCTCGTCCAGCGGCACAACCTCATGGGCCACTTCCAACCGCCCCAGCGTGGCCAGCTCCGCGATCCGCCCGATGGCGATGGCGCGTTGCTCCCTGGTCAGCTCATTGTTCGTGTAGCCGAGCACCCGGAGCGACCGGCTCCGCAGGGTCGCCGAGTCCAGCGGGCACGTCTCCCCCGCCGAGCTGCCCAGATTCACCAGCCGCCCGTACGGCCGCAAGGTGCGGGCGGCCGCGGCGGCCGGCACCCCGAAGAGCGGGTCCAGCACCAGGTCCAGCGGCCCGTCGCAGGCCACCGCGAAGCGCGCGGCCAGTTCCTTCACGTCGTCCGTGTCGAGCGCGACCACGGCGTCCGCGCCCGCCTGCTCGGCCCGTTCGCGCGCGGCCGCGGAGCGAGCCGCCGCGACGACCCGTCGCGCGCCCGCGACCCTGGCCAGCTGCACCGCGGCCTGTCCGACCACGCCTCCGGCCCCCAGCACCAGCACCTGCTCACCGGCGGCGAGCTCGCCACGCCAGGTCAGCGCCATGTGGGCGGCGACCGCCGACAGCCCCAGCGCGGCCACGGCGACCGGGTCGGTCCCGGCGGGCAGCTCCACGAGGTCGTCCGCGGGCACGGAGGACAGCTCGGCCATGCTGCCGTCACCGGGCGCCATCCCCGCGGCCGTCGGGAACCACACCAGCGTGCCGTCCCCGACCGTCCCGACGCCCTGGACGCCGGGCACGTACGGGGTGGCCGGGACGCCGAAGTAGGAGGCACCGCCGGCGCACAGCAGGTCGAGCGGGGTGATGGGCGCCGCGAGCACCCCCACCAGCCGTTCTCCGCGCCCCGGCTCCGGCGCCGGCCGCTCGGTCACCCGGGGCGGCAGCCCGCAGGTCTCGATCTGCGCGGCACGCATCAGCGACTCCTCCTCACGGTCGCGTTCAGGTGGCGATGTCCGGGTACGGCAGGTCGTGGTGGGACAGGCGCCGGGCGTACTCCAGCTGGAACCCGAGCGGCTCGGCGTAGTCCCGCTCGAACATCGCGATGAACAGCGTAAGCGTCAGGAACGGATGCGCACCAAGCTCGAACAGTTTGGGATGGTCGTGCGTGGCGAGCGCTTCCCGCTCGGTGTCGTCGAACCGCAGCCACGTGGACGACTCGCCGGTGTGGCAGCCGAGGATGCGGTTGCCGTACTCGGCCTCCCACCACTCGACGGTCGCCCGCGGCTGCTCGCGGTAACGTTCGACCAGCTCGGGATCGCGGTCGACGGTGAACAGGAATTTGTTGAGCAGATACTTGCTCACGGCCGGCCGCCTCCGTTCGGGTACCAGGTGAAGTACGCCTCCATGGTGTGGAACAGGTCGTAGGTGTCGACGTAGTCGGCCTTCCTGCCTTCGCCCGCGACGCCCATCATCAGCATGAAATCCATGAAGCCGTGGGTGGCGTTGCCGGGTGCGTGCAGGCTGTCGAGCGTCACCTCGGCCAGGCAGCCCTCGATGTCCCCTGAGGAGATCCATTCGACGGCGCGCCGGTCGAACTCCGGGTCGGGCCCGTGCGGGCCGAACTGGCGGGGGCCGCCGAGCTCGAGCGACAGATGCCCGGTCCCGATGACCGCGACCCGCCGCTCGGACGGCCACGACTCGATCAGCTGCCGGATCGTCCGCCCGAGCTGCACGAACCGCTTCGGCTGCGGCAGCGGCGGGGCGAAGATGTTGGTGTAGATCGGCACGATCGGCAGGTCGTTCTGCGGGCGCAGGGTGATGATCGGGCAGGTGATCGAGTGGTCGATCCGCAGCTCGTTGGAGAAGGCCAGGTCGAAGCCGGCGTCCAGGCCCTCGCGCAGGATGTAGGCCGACAGGTCCTCCTGGCCGGTGAAGAACATCCTGGGCAGGCCGAACTCGCGTTCCTCGTTGGAGAAGTTGGCGTCGTAGAAGGGGGCCTTGCCGACGAGGAACTGCGGCATGTTGTCCAGCCAGAGCTGGTGGAAGTGGTCGGAGCCGACCATGACCAGCACGTCGGGCCTGGCCTTGGTCAGGGTCTCGCGGAACGCCTCGACCTTGCGCACCCACTCGTCGGCGAACGGCGGCCGGTCCTCGCCGGTGCTGGTGGAGGCGCGGTAGTAGAAGGGATGGTGGGTGGACGCGATGACCGCGACGAGTTCAGCCATGCAAACCTCCGTCGGCGTACGGCTCGGGCGGGATGGAGCGGTTGTTGAGGTCCACGGACAGGAAGATGTCGTTGGCGACGGGACGGCGCAGCTCTTCGGCGAGCTGGCCGATCAGACCGGCGGTCCTGGCGAGCAGCGCGAAGGCCCGCAGCAGTTCCAGGGGCAGGCCGAGGTCGGCCAGCGCCGCCCCGCACACCCCGGCCCCGTTGAGCGGCAGAGTGCGGCCCAGGACCTGCGGGTGGACGCGGCCGATGGCGGCGAAGAGCGACAGGTGCGGCCCGAACAGGCCCTCTTCGGCGGCGATCTGGAAGAGCCGCGGTGTGCGCGGGTCGCCGTCCTTGTGCACGTGGTGGCCGAGGCCGGGGATGAGCTTGCGCTCCGCGCGCCGGGCCCGGACGGTCTCCAGCGCGAGGGCGTCCCAGCCGGCGTCGTCGTCCGGGATGGGGTGGTCGCGCAGGACCTCGTTGAGGAAGCGGCCGCAGTCCTCGGTGACGCCGAGGAAGCGGGAGCCGCCGCCGAGCAGCCCGGCCGCGAGCGCGCCCTGCACGGAGTCCGGCGCGGACAGGTACGTCAGCCGGGTCACGATGGCGGTCGGCGTGAACCCGTGGTCGGCGAGGGCGGCCAGGACCGCCTCGAAGACGCGGATCTCGCCGGGCGTCGGGCGGCGCTGTGTGGCCAGCCAGAACGCCAGCTCGCCGAAACCCACCTGGCCCATGACGTCCTCGGCCAGGTCCTCCCCGAGCAGCGTGATCGTCTTCAGCGACGACGCCCCGAGCGCCGTCGGGTACTCGCGCGCCGTGCCGGACCCGGGCACATGGGACTGCGTGCCGGACCCGGGCACATGGGACTGCGTGCCGGACCCGGGCACATGGGACTGCGTGCCGGACCCGGGCACATTCGGCTCCGTCGTCACGCCTGATCTCCTTCCGCCCGTCGGGCGGGCCCCGCAAGCCACTTGCGCAGCTCCGCGCCGTGCTCGTCGAGCTCCGGTGGCGGCAGCGTATAGCTGACCGGCGTCTCTGAGAACCGGATCGGATGCCGCGTGGTCGGCACCGCCCGCTCCCCTTCCCCCACCTCGACGACGGGCTCCAGACCGAACCGCTCGGCCATGGCGAACCCGCCGTCGATCGTGTTGATCGGCCCGCTCGGCACCCCGGCCTCGACGAGCAGCTCGAACCACTCGACGGCACCCCGGGTGGCGAGCCGCTCGACCAGGATCGGGCGCAGCTCGTCCCGGCGTGCGGTGCGGTCGGCGTTGCGGGCGAAGCGCGGGTCGTCGGCGATCTCGGGGATCCCGAGCACTTCGCACAACTTGCGGAACTGGCCGTCGTTGGCGGCGGTGACGATGAGGTCGTTGTCGGCGGTCGGCAGCGGCTCGTACGGGAACACGCTCGGGTGCGCATTCCCCATCCGGTACGGCACGACGCCGCCCGCGACGTACGCGGAGCTGTGGTTGACCAGCCCGGTGAGCGCCGACGACAGCAGGTTGACCTCGACGTGCTGTCCCTGCCCTGTGGCCTCGCGGTGGCGGAGCGCGGCGAGGATGCCGATGACGGCGTGGTTGCCGGCCATCACGTCGAACACGGAGATCCCGGCCCGGTACGGCGGCCCGTCCGGGTCGCCGGTGAGGCTCATCAGCCCCGACATGGCCTGGACCATGAGGTCATAGCCCGGCACCCGGGCCCCGGCTCCCGACCCGAACCCGCTGATGGAGGCGTACACGATGCCGGGGTTCGCGGCCCGGACGGCGGCGTGGTCGAGGCCGTATTTGGCCAGCCCGCCGGGCCGGAAGTTCTCGATGAGCACGTCCGCGCGCCGGGCGAGCTCCCTGGCGGTCTCGGCGTCGGCCTCGTCCCGCAGGTCGAGCGCGATCGACCGTTTCCCCCGGTTGACGCCGAGATAGTACGTCGACACCTCGCCTCGTACCGGCGGCGTCCAGGACCGTGTGTCGTCCCCTGCGGGCCCCTCGACCTTGACCACGTCGGCGCCCAGGTCGGCGAGCAACATCGTGGCGTACGGCCCGGCCAGGATCCGGGAGAAGTCGGCCACCAGCACGCCCGACAGCGGTCCGCCCCCGACCGGCGTGTTCGGCTCGTCTGTCATCCGGCTCCCTTCCACGCATGTGTTCGCTACACGGACGATTGTCCGTAATCGCGATTCTGGCACACACCCGCATTCCGACCCAAGTGCAGCGGAGGCTCTTGACACCGTTCCCGGCAATCGTAGAGTTACGGCCAACAACATGACCGTGTGGCGGACAACCGTTCGGAAGATCGGAGTTCAGCGATGAGCGAGCGGACCGAGTTCGAGGCCGGACGGCCTGTGGTGCTGCGCGGCGGCACGGTGCTGCCGATGGACGGCGGGCGCACGGTGCTCGAACGCACCGACGTCCTGGTGACCGGCGACCGGATCGCCGCGGTCGGTCCCGATCTCGAGGCGCCCGAGCACGCCGTCACGATCGACGCGTCGGACGGCATCGTCATGCCCGGCATGATCGACACCCACCGGCACATGTGGCAGACCGCGCTCCGCGGCTACGGCGCCGACTGGACGCTCACGCAGTACTTCGTCTGGTTCTACCTGGAGCACGGCACATTGTTCCGGCCCGAGGACGTGCACGCGGGCAACACCCTCGCCGCGATCGAGGCGCTCGACGCCGGCGTCACGACGGTCGTCGACTGGTCGCACGGCCTGCAGACCGTGGACCACGCCGACGCCGCCGTCGACGCGCTGCAAGCGGTCCCGGGCCGGTACGTGCTCGCGTACGGCAACATCCAGCAACCACCGGCCGAGTGGACGGCCGCGCCAGAGTTCCGCGACTTCGTGGCCCGCCGGATCACCGGCGACGACATGCTCGGCTTCCAGCTCGCCTTCGACGTGCTGGGGGATCCGGCCTTCCCGGAGAAGCCCGCGTTCGAGGTGGCGCGGGAGCTGGACGCGCCGGTCACCACGCACGCCGGCGTGTGGGGCGCGACCAGCGACGACGGCATCCGGCTCATGTACGAGCACGGCTTCATGACCCCGCGGAACATCTACGTGCACGCCGCGTCGTTGTCGGCCGACTCCTATCACCGCATCGCCGCCACCGGCGGCTCCATCTCGGTCTCCACGGAGAGCGAGCAGAGCGCCGGCCAGGGTTACCCGCCCACCTGGGCGGTACGCGCCCACGGCATCCCGGTGTCGCTGTCCATGGACACCAGCGTGTGGTGGAGCGGCGACCTGTTCTCCGCCATGCGCACCACGCTCGGCGCCGACCGCTCCCGCGAGCACCTGGAGGCGCACGCCAAGGGCGACACCGTCACGCACTGCGGACTGCGGGCCGACCAGGTCGTCGACTGGGCCACCCGGGGCGGCGCCGACGCGCTCGGCCGCGACGATCTGGGCGTGATCGCGGCAGGCAAGAAGGCCGACCTGGTGCTCATCAAGAACGACCGTTCGCCGGTGTCGTTCCCGTTGCTCCACCCGTACGGACACGTCGCCTTCCAGGCGCAGCGCGGCGACGTGCACACGGTCCTGGTCAACGGGCGCGTGGTCAAGCACGAGCACGAGTTGCTCGGCGTCGACCTCGCGGCGGCGCGCCGCCAGGTGGAGCGCACGGTCGACTATCTTCGCTCGGAAATGGGGGAGGATGCCTGGGCCAAGGGCATGAACCCAGACATCCCCGCGACGAAGATCCTCGACAATCCATACACGTACACCGACTACCGCAGCAACGCGACACACCGCCTCTGAGCGCCCGGCCGCCGCGCCTATCCGCGCGATCGCCGCGTCCGACGCCAGGCTCTCGGTGCGGGTGCACAGGAGCTCGCGCAGCGTCATCCGGCAACATCACGTCGAGCGGGAACGGGTTCGCTCATGCCACGGTTCTACTCACCTTGAGTGGGAGAAACCTGTGAACCCCGGCCGCGTGTCCCGGCGGCACGAGCCGTCGACCGGCGCGGCACGAGGGCCGGCGTGACGCAGAACTGCACGGCCGTCGTGCGTCCCTCGATGCGTTCGAGCAGGAGTCGACCGGCCGTCCTGCCCATGATGGCGCCGTCCTGGTCGACGCTCGTCAGCGAGATGTGCGCCAGTCCGGCCGCGCGGGTGTTGTCGTAGCCGGCCAGCGAGATGTCGGCGGGCACGGCCAGGCCCGCCTCGTGGATGGCGGCAAGCGCGCCGAAAGCGGCCAGGTCCGCCCCGGCGAAGATGGCGGTGGGGCGCGGTACCCGGGCCAGTAGCTCACGGGCGCCCGTATAGCCCCCTGCCTCGGTGTAAGAGGTGGTCGCGACCGAGATCTCGCCGGCCAGGCCGTGCTCGGCCATGACACGCCGATAGGTCTGCTCCCGGATGGTGTGCAGCAGCGTGGCGGGGCGGCCCTGGTTGCGGTCCTTCTGGGCGATGTGGGCGATGCGACGGTGCCCGAGTGCGATCAGGTGCTCCACGGCCAGCTCGGCGCCCGCCTCGTCGTCGTTGTTGACGCAGTCGTAGACGGCCGACCGCTCGTGCGGGCCCAGCACGACGGTGGGGGTGCCGGTGGCGACCTCCTCCAGGCCGCTCTTGGAGCTGAGCGGGGCGACCATCAGAATGCCGTCCACCTGCCGGTCCACCAGCGCGTCGATCGCCCGGCTCTCCCCCTGCGGGTCCCTGCCGCCCTGGACGAGGATGGCCTGGTAGTCGGTGCCGCCGAGCTGCGCCATGAGGCCGTCGAGGATCTCGGCGAAGAACGGGTTGTTGATGTGCGGCAGGAGCACGCCGATGGTGAACGTGCGCCCGCGCATCGCCCGCGCCGCGTTACGCGGGCGGTAGCCGAGCTCGTCGATGGCGGCCCGGACGCGCTCGCGCATGGCCGCGCTGACGCCGTAGGCGTTACGCAGCACTTTCGACACCGCGGTGGTGGAGACCTGAGCGCGGCTGGCCACGTCGGCGATCGTGACCCGGCGCCCTCGACCGGCCCCGTCCATACGCCCGCCTTCCCGTAGGAACCCCTTCGGACAGTACGGTTCAAGCATCGGAAAGCCGTGGGTAACGTTACCCATTCTATTGATCCCGAATTCCTGTTTGAGAGCTATCGTGGCGGGTCACGATTGGGGATCGTTCCCCAAATTCGCCCTTGACGGCCCCGTCGTGTGACGCCTACGTTAACTGGCATCGGGGGCGTTTAAAACGTTTCAACGGACCCGGAGGGGCGTTGTGAAGACCTCGCACCGCGCACTGGGAGCGGCACTGACCGTTCTCGTGATGGCGGCCCTGACCTCCTGCGGCTCAAGCTCAGGCTCCGAGCCCGCCGCCGGCGGCACCACCACCCTGACGTTCCTGGTGGACAACAGCCAGGCGACTGTCGACACGGCCAAGGCGCTCACGGACGCCTTCATGCAGGCCAACCCCACCATCAAGATCGAGACCGAGACGCGGCCGGGCGGCAGCGAGGGCGACAACATCATCAAGACCAGGCTCTCGACCGGCGACATGTCGGACGTGTTCTGGTACAACTCCGGCTCGCTGCTCCAGGCACTCAACCCCGCCCAGACCCTCGTCGACCTCACCGGCGACCCGGTGCTGCAGAACGTGCAGAAGGACTTCCTGCCCGTGGTGACCCAGGCGGGCAAGGTCTACGGCGTGCCGGGCGGCACCGCGATGGGCGGCGGCATCCTCTACAACCGCAAGGTCTACGACAAGCTCGGCCTGAAGGTGCCCACGACGTGGGCGGAGTTCATGGCCAACAACGACAAGATCAAGGCCGCCGGGATCACGCCGCTGATCTCGACGTTCAAGGACACCTGGACCTCGCAGCTGTTCGTGCTGGGCGACTTCTACAACGTTCAGGCCGCGGTGCCGAGCTTCGCGCAGGACTACACGGCCAACAAGGCCAAGTTCGCCGCCACGCCGGCCGCCCAGGCCGGTTTCGACCACCTGGCCGAGGTGCACGCCAAGGGCTACCTCAACGAGGGGTTCGGCTCGGCCACCGCCGATCAGGGCATGAAGATGCTGATCGAGGGCAAGGGCGCGCACTATCCGATGCTGAGCGCCCAGTTGCCGCCGCTGGTGGCCACCATGCCGCAAGCGGCCACCGACGTCGGTTTCTTCGGCATCCCGGGCACCGACCCGGCCAAGAACGGCGCCACCCTCTGGGAGCCCGCGGGCCTCTACATCCCCAAGACCACCGAGAAGCTGGAGGCGGCCAAGAAGTTCCTGGCCTTCGTCGCCTCGCCGCCCGCCGCCGACGCGGTCAGCAAGGTCGTCCAGCCGGCCGGGCCGTACCGGATCCAGGGCGCCAAGCTGCCCGACGACGCCATCCAGGTGGCCAAGGACCTGCAGGCGTACGTCGACAAGGGCGCCACCGCGCCCGCCCTGGAGTTCGTCTCCCCGGTGAAGGGCCCGTCCCTGGAGCAGATCACCGTCGCGGTGGGCTCCGGGCTGACGCCGCCCGCGGAGGGCGCCGCACAGTACGACAAGGACGTGGAGAAGCAGGCCAAGCAGTTGGGGCTCGCCGGGTGGTGACGAAGCAGGCCACCGGGTCCCGTACGGGGCCCGGCCCGGCCCCCGGGCAAAGGCACGTCCGCGCCTCGAAGCAGCGCGCGGCGTACCCGTACACGCTGTACCTGCCTGCCGCCGTCGTCTACCTGGTGATCTTCCTGGTGCCGACGGTCATGGCCTTCTACTTCGCGCTGACCCGCTGGACGTTGTTCGACAGCACATTCGTCGGGCTGGACAACTTCCGCGACTTCTTCGCCGAGCAGAATCTGCGCATCGGCTTCGCCAACACCCTGTTCTACGCCGTCCTCACCAGCGGGCTGAAGGTGGTGCTCGGGCTGCTGCTGGGCGTGTTGCTCACCTCGAAGTTGCGGCTGCGGGGCTTCCTGCGCTCGGTGGTGTTCTTCCCGGTACTGGTGAGCACCGTCGCCGTCGGCATCACCTTCAGCGCGCTGCTGCGGCCCGACACCGGCCTGGTCAACAAGGCCCTCGCGCTGGCCGGGATCGACGGGCCGGACTGGCTCGGGGACGCCGGCACCGCGCTGTTGTCGGTGGCGCTGGTGGACGTGTGGAAGGGCGTGGGCATCGCCACCGTCATCTACATCGCCGGGATCATGTCGATCCCCCGGGACTACTACCAGGCCGTCGCCGTGGACGGCGGCAACGCCTGGCATCGCTTCCGCCACGTCACGCTGCCGCTGAGCTGGCCGGCGACGTACTCGGTGATCATCCTGTCGTTCATCGGCGGGCTGCGGTCGTTCGACCTGATCTGGACGATGACGCGCGGCGGGCCCGGCTTCACCAGCGACACCATCGCCTCGATCATCTACAAGCAGTACCAGGCTGGCTTCTTCGGCCTGTCCACCGCGGGCAACGTCATCCTCTTCGTCGTCGTCACCGCCATCGTCGTCCCGCTCAACTACTTCCTGGGCAAGAGGCAGGCCACGCTATGAGAGCGCTCAAGAGGTTCGGTGTGGAGGGCATCGCGCTGCTGCTGGCCACCGCGATCTTCCTGGTGCCGTTCTCGTTCATGCTGCTGACCGCCGTCAAGGACGAGGTGCAGTCCAGCGACCTGGACTTCGCCTGGCCCACCAGCTGGCCGATCGTCCAGAACTTCGTCGAGGTGATCGAGGCACGCGACTACGTGCTGCTGCGGGCCTATCTCAACAGCACGATCCTCACGGTCGCGTCGGTCGCGCTGATCGTCGTCTTCGCCGCGATGGCCGCGTTCGTGCTGCAGCGCCGCGCGGGCAAGATCGGCTCACTGGCGAATTTCCTGGTGCTGTCCGGGCTGATCATCCCGCCCGCGATCGTGCCCACGATCTGGCTGCTGCAGGCGCTCGGCCTGTTCAAGTCCCTGCCCGGGCTGATCCTCGTCGAGGTGGCCTTCGGCCTGTCGTACGCGGTGCTGCTCTTCCGGGCGTTCGTCGCGGCCATCCCGCGCGAGCTGGACGAGGCCGCCATGATCGACGGCTGCACCGGGCTCACGCTCTTCTTCCGCGTGGTCTTCCCGCTGCTCAAGCCGGTCACCATCACGGTGATCCTGACCACTTCGGTGGCCGTCTTCAACGACTTCGTCAACCCGCTGTACTTCCTGCCCGGCGACGACAACGCGACCGTGCAGGTCACCCTCTACAACTTCCAGAGCCAGTACAACACGCAGTGGAACCTGCTGTTCATGGACATCGTCCTGATCACGATCCCGCCGCTGCTGCTCTTCGTTTTCTTCAACCGCAAGATCGTCGACGGAATGACCGCCGGCGCCATCAAGGGATGACATGACCTCTCTGCACCTCCACGCTCCTACGTTCGAGCATCATCAGCAGCCGTTCGGCATCGGAGAACCGGCGCCTCGCCTGTCCTGGACTGTCACCTCCGACGTCCCCGGCTGGCGGCAGCAGGCGTACGAGATCGAGCTGAGCGACGGCACGGCGACCGGCCGC
Source organism: Nonomuraea polychroma (assembly GCF_004011505.1). Taxonomy (NCBI): domain Bacteria; kingdom Bacillati; phylum Actinomycetota; class Actinomycetes; order Streptosporangiales; family Streptosporangiaceae; genus Nonomuraea; species Nonomuraea polychroma. Next base: position 1,037,743 of record NZ_SAUN01000001.1, on the reverse strand, counting down.
GTCGAGTCCGGCGAGTCGCTGCTCGTGCCCTGGCCGGGCACCGGGCTGCGCTCGCGCGAGCGGCGCGGCGCGCGGGTGCGCGTGTACGGCGCCGACGGCTCGGCCAGCGACTGGAGCCCTTGGTCGTGGGCCGAGGCCGGGCTGCTGGACCCGGCCGAGTGGCGGGCGGGGGCGGCCGGGCCGCCGCTGGACCTGCTGGGTGTGCCGGACGGGCCCGCGCTGCTGCTGCGCCGCGAGTTCGTCCTGCGCGGCCGCGTGGAGCGGGCCCGCCTGTACGTCACCGCGCACGGCACGTACGAGGTCGAGCTCAACGGCCGGGTCGTCGGCGACGACGTGCTCGCCCCCGGCTGGAGCAGCTACGGCCACCGCCTGCGATACCGCACCCACGACGTCACGGACCTGCTGCGCGAGGGCGGCAACGCCATCGGCGCCACCCTGGCCGACGGCTGGTACCGGGGCCGGATCGGCTTCATGGGCGGCAAGACCGACATCTACGGCGACCGCACCGCGCTCATCGCCCAGCTGGAGATCACCTACGCCGACGGCACGATCGACACCGTCGTGACGGACGGCGCATGGCGCTGCGCCACCGGCCCCGTCACAGGCGCGAGCCTGTACGACGGCGAGAAGCACGACGCCCGCCTCCTCCGGCGCGGCTGGTCGGAGCCCGGCTTCGACGACACCGCCTGGCTGCCCGCCGACCTGCTGCGCCACGACCCGGCCCGGCTGGTGGCGCCGACGGGCCCGCCCGTGCGCCGGGTGGAGACGCTGAGCCCCGTCGAGGTGCTGACCGGCCCGTCCGGGGAGACCATCGTCGACTTCGGCCAGAACATCTCCGGCCGCCTGCGCATCCGCGTCCAGGGCCCGGCCGGGCACACCGTCACGCTCCGGCACGCCGAGGTCCTGGAGGGCGGCGCCCTGGCGGTGCGGCCGCTGCGCGACGCGGCTGCACTCGACCAGTACACGCTGCGCGGCGACGCCGGGCCGGAGGAGTGGGAGCCGCGCTTCACCATGCACGGCTTCCGCTACGCGCAGGTGGACGACTGGCCGGGCGAGCTCGACCCGGCCGACGTCCAGGCCGTCGTCTGCCACACCGACATGCGGCCCGTCGGCGCGTTCGACTGCTCCGACCCGCTGCTGAACCGCCTGCACGACAACGTCGCGTGGAGCATGCGCGGCAACTTCGTCGACCTGCCCACCGACTGCCCTCAGCGTGACGAGCGGCTGGGCTGGACCGGCGACATCCAGGTCTTCGCCCCCACCGCCGCCTTCCTCTACGACTGCACGGGACCGCTGGCGTCCTGGCTCGCCGACCTGGCGGCCGAGCAGGCCGAGCTCGGCACGGTCCCGCCGTACGTGCCGTGGGTGTCGCTGCTGTTCCCGCCCGCTCCGGCCGCCGCCTGGGGTGATGCCGCGGTGATCGTCCCGTGGGTGCTCTACCAGCGCTCCGGCGACCTCGGGCTGCTGCGCGCCCAGTACCCCAGCATGGCGGCGTGGGTGGACCAGGTGGCCGGGCTGACCGGCGGGAACCACCTGTGGGACGAGGGTTTCCAGTTCGGCGACTGGCTCGACCCCGCCGCTCCCCCGGACGATCCGGGCAAGGCGCGGACCGACCACGCGCTCGTCGCCACCGCCTACCACGCCTGGACCGCCCGCATCGTGGCCGACACCGCGGCGCTGCTCGGCCGCTCCTCCGACGCCGAGCACTACACCGCGCTGGCGACGGAGGTGCGGGAGGCCTTCCGCCGCGAGTTCGTCACCCCGTCGGGGCGGCTGGCCTGCGACACCCAGACCGCCTACGCCCTCGCCGTGTGCCTGGACCTGCTGGACGGGCCGGAGCAGCGGGAACGGGCGGGCCGCCGGCTGGTCCAGCTCGTGGCCGCCGACGACCACCGCATCGGCACGGGCTTCGTCGGCACCCCGCTGGTCTGCGACGCCCTGTGCTCCGTGGGCGCGTACGACACCGCCTACGCGCTGCTCATGCAGCGCAACTGCCCTTCCTGGTTGTATCCCGTGACGATGGGCGCCACCACGATCTGGGAACGCTGGGACAGCATGTTGCCCGACGGCACGGTCAACCCCGGCGAGATGACCTCCTTCAACCACTACGCGCTCGGCGCGGTGGCCGACTTCCTGCACCGCACGGTCGCCGGCTTGGCGCCGGCCGCCCCCGGCTACCGCGAGCTGCTGGTACGCCCGTGGCCCGGAGGGGGCCTGACCCGCGCGAGCGCCGCGCTGGAGACGCCCTTCGGCCGGGCCGAGGCAGGCTGGGAACGCGCCGGCGGGCGGCTGGAGCTGCGCGTGGTCGTCCCGCCGAACACCACGGCCACGGTCCACCTGCCGTCGGCCCCCTCCCGGCCGATCGCCGTAGGATCCGGGGAACACGTCTTCACGTGCGCGTTCCGGGACCCGGCGGACGATCCAGGACCGGCTGACCGGGCCGCCATCATGGAAATTTAATGATGACCGCTTAAGTTCGTGGCGTGCTTTTACAGGAGGCCGCCGCGAACGAGGCGGTGCCGGGCCGGCCCCGGCGCAAGTGGGCGGCGCGGCTCACCGTGGGGGTCGCGGTGGTGTTCGCCGTGGGGACGGCCGTGCGGCTCGGCGGGCTGGAGTCGGGGGTCCTGCTCGTGCCGCTGGTCTCCTTCACGCCGTACTTCGCGGTCGCGGCCCTGGTCGTGCTGGCGGTGGCGGTCGTCACGCGCAGCCGGGCCGCGATGGCGGTCATGCTGGCCGTGTGCGCCTGCCTGGCCTGGTGCGTCGTGCCACGGGCGATCGCGACGTCGAGCTCGGCCGAGGGGCGGCCGCTGCGCGTGCTGACCGCCAACCTCAACGGCGGGCGCGGTGACACGCAGGTGATCGTCGACCTGGTACGCAGGCTGAACGTGGACGTGCTCAGCCTGCAGGAGCTGACCTGGTCGGCCCGTGACCGGCTGGCGGCGGCCGGACTCGAGGGGCTGCTGCCGTACCAGGTGAGCAAACCGGAGACGTGGGGCCCGGTCGGCAGCGGCGTGTACGCGCGGTACCCGCTGCGGGAACGTTCCGGGGTGTTCCAGCCGGTCGGGCACCACATGCCGGTGGCGGAGGTGGCGCTGCCCGGCGGATCGGCCGTGGAGGTCGTGGTCGTGCACCCGGTGGCGCCCGTGCCGAGGACGGTGCCGGAGTGGGAGGCCGGCGTGAGCACGCTGCCGCCCGCCCCGTCGTCGGGCCCGCCACGGATCCTCGCGGGCGACTTCAACGCCACGCTCGACCACGCCGTCTTCCGGCGGCTGCTGGACACCGGCTACACCGACGCGGCGGCGGCCACCGGCCAGGGGCTGGTGCCGACCTGGCCGATGCGCAGGCTCCCGCCGTTGGTGGCCATCGACCACGTGCTCACCGACAGCCGGGCCGGCGCGGTCGCCGTGCAGATCCACGACGTGCCGGGCTCCGACCACCGCGCGCTCTTCGCCGACCTGCGGGTGCGGCCATGAAGCGCGGCCGGCGGTAACGCTTCACTGGCAATCACGTTCCCGGCCACCGCTCAAGCGTCCGTCCGTGCGATGCTCAGCCAAACGAATCATGAGGAGCCCAGGTGTCTTCGGATAGCGGGAAATCGATGTGGGGGCGGCCGATCCCGGGGATCGCCGCCGCCGCGCTGGCACTGGTCTTAGCGAGTTGCGGCACCGTCGCCTCCCCTGGCCCGGATCCCGCCACCTCCGCGCCACAGCAGTCGGCGACGCAGTCGCCCCCCGAGGCGCAGAAGCCGCCGGCCGTGGAGCCCGACTGGCCGCGCTGGGGATTCACCCACACGGGGACCAGCGCCAACAACGTCACCCCGCAGTTCGAGCAGACCGTGGCCCAGTCGCTGTCCCGCGTCCCGATGTTGCAGAACCAGCACATCATGGGCTTCGGGGCGCTCAACCCGCAGCCGCGGCGACAGGAGTACTTCTGGGAGGACCTCGACAGCCGCACCACCTTCATGAAGCAGTCCCGCGGCACGCCCATCATCACGCTGTGCTGCGCGCCCGACTGGATGAAGGGCGGCCCCGAGGGCCCGACGTCGCAGGAGGGCTGGGCCGAGCATCTGGAGGACGCCCCGTACCCGCAGCACTTCGACGACTTCGCCAAGCTGGCGGCGACCGTGGCCGAGCGGTACGAGGACGTCGACTACTTCCTGGTCTGGAACGAGTTCAAGGGCTTCTGGAAGGACCACTCCAAGCCCGCGGACTACAAGGGCTACACGGAGCTGTACAACAAGGTCTACGACGCGGTGAAGGCGGTCCGTCCCGACGCCAAGATCGGCGGTCCGTACATCGGATTCGACAGCAACAGGACCGGCGACTCCGAGCTGCGCGGCGACTGGGGCGTCGTCAATCAGAACGTCCTGGACGCCTTCAACTACTGGTACGAGAACAAGAAGGGCGCCGACTTCATCGTCGTCGACGGCGCCTCCCCGACCGACGCCCACGAGTTGCTGCCCGACGAGTTCGGCGCGCTGAGCAAGTTCAGCGCGGTCACCCAGTGGCTGCGCAAGAAGACCGACGACATGCCGATCTGGTGGTCGGAGTGGTATTTCGAGCCCGAGGACGGCACCACCTGGCGCGAGAACAAGCGGCTCGCCGTCCAGGCCGCCTCCATGATCGAGTTCGCCAAGAGCGGTGCCGCCACGGCGCTCTACTGGAACCCGCAGGCCAAGGATGGTCCCTGCCGGGCCTGCCTGTGGCACCCGAAGAGCGGCGCGCTGCTTCCGACCGGGCAGTTGGTGAGCAACTTCGTCAAGTGGTTCCCGGCCGGGGCCGAGCTTGAGGAGGTCACCTCCTCCGACCCCAGGGTCCGGGTGCTGGCCCAGCCGGACCAGCTGCTGCTGGTGAACACCACGGACGCGCAGGTCAGCACGACGGTGGACGGCAAGGAGCAGGCGCTGAAGCCGTATGAGATCAAGTGGAGTGACCGCTAGGCTCCCGCGGCGGCGCCACCGAGGCCCGCTGGATCAGGCGGGAGCGCAGCGTGTGCATCTCGCGGGCCGGCTCGGCGCCCGCGAGGATGCCGAGCAGCACCTCCGCCGCCTTGGCCCCCAGCTCGTGCACCGGCTGCTCGATCATCGTGAGCGGCGGCTCCATGACCGCCGCCCACGCGTTGTCGTCGAACCCGATCAGCGACACGTCGTCCGGGTAGGACAGCCCGGCCGCCCGCAGGGCCCGCAGCGTGCCGGTCATGCCGTCCGTCTCAGTGCAGAACACGGCCGTGACGCGATCGGGCAGCGCCAGCATGCGGCCGACCTCGAGCACCACCCGTGCCTCCGTCTTCGGCCCCACCATCACCAGCTCCGGGTCGAAGGGGATGTGCGCGTCGTCGAGCGCGTCGAGATAGCCGCGCAACCGCTCGCCGTCGGTCCACAGGTTGCGTGAGGCCGCCGCCACCAGCTCGCGCCTGGTGGACGGCGGCTCGGCCACCGGCGGTCCCCACACGAACCCGATCCGGCGGTGCCCGGCCGCGACGAGCCCTTCGACCGCCTCCCGCGCCGCGTCGCGGTTGTCGATCACGACCGCGTCGAGGTCGAGCGCGGCGACGGCCCGGTCCACGAGCACGACGGGGATGCCCCGGTCCATGGCCGACTTGATGTGCGCGACCTGGTTGCGCTGGAGGGCGGCCGAGGCCACGATGACGCCGTCGACGCGCTTGTCGATCAGCACGTTCGTGGCCGCGATCTCCTCCTGGAGGTCCTCGTACGTGCTCAGCACGATGACGTCGAACCCCCGGGCCCGCGAGGTGTCGGAGATGCCCCGCAGCAGCCCCGCGAAGAACGGGTTGCCGATGTCGGCCACGATCACGCCCAGCGTGTGGGTCACGCCGGTGGACATGCTCCTGGCCAGCGCGTTGGCGCGGTAGCCGAGCTTCTCGGCGGCCGCGAGCACCCGCGCGCGCAGCTCCGGGCTGACGTATCCGTAGCCGCCGAGCGTGCGGGCCGCCGTGGCGCGGCCCACGCCCGCCTCGGCCGCCACCTCGGAGATCGTCGGCCCGGCCTGGCCGCGCTCAGCTGGCATGGATCCCGTCCCTCGCTCCCGATCGGCCCATCACATGCTAGTCACGGACGTCGGGCGGCCGTGACCGAAGGCGCCCTCGACGAAACACTGCTCGTACGCCGCCCGGGCGCCCCCGAGCAGCGCCCGCTCCAGCATGCCGCGATCCGGCCGGGCGGCCACCGTCCAGCCGTCACGCAGCAGCGAGACCGCGAACCCGGCGAGGAAGGCGTCGCCGCACCCCATCGTGTCCACGATCGGCCCGTCCACGAGCAGCGCCGAGCCCGCGACCGTGACGTGGCCGTCGTGGGCGATGGCCCCCTCCACGCCGCGGGTGCCGAGCGCGAGCCGGGCGCCGCGCCGTACCGTCTCGGCGAGCAGCTCGGCGGTGGCGGGCTCGGAGAGGTCCGAGCAGGACAGCAGCACGAGGTCGGCGTGCGGGCAGACCTGGTCGAGATAGGCGGCGGCGCGGTGCTCCTCCTCGCTGGACAGGTCGAAGCTGACCAAGGTGCCGAGCGCGGCCAGCTTCGGCAGCTCGGCCTCGCTGCGCGAGTAGACGCTCGAATGCACGAGGTCGAAGCCGCCCGCGTAACCGAGCAGGTCCTCGTCGAGCACGAGCGGCTCCCGCACGGTGACGCCGCCGCCGTTCCAGCCGAGGAAGACCCGCTCGCCGTCGTCGACCCGCAGGTGGGAGACGCCGCTCTCACCCGTACGGACGACGCAGTGGTCGACGGCCACCCCTTCGGCGGCGATCGACTCGCCGAGGAAGCGGCCGAGGTCGTCGTCGCCGAAGACCCCCAGGTAGGCCGCCTCGACGCCGAGGCGGCGGGCATAGACGGCGACGTTGACGCTGTTGCCGCCGGGGTAGTCGACGCCCCGGTCGACGAACCGGTCGACGATGTTGTCGCCGAAGCCGAGCACCCTCATCGGTCAGTAGTCCATGACGCGGTAATAGCGACGCAGGTCGAGTGAGTGGTCGCGGACCCGCTCCAGGTGCTTGCTGACCCTGCTCATGACGGTGTCGAGCACGAGCGGCGCGAGCAGGCCGCGGAACTCCGGGCTGATGCCGGTGAGCGGGTAGTCGCGGGTGTCGAAGACGGTGACGTCCTTGGAGACGCGCCGGGCGAACGCCTCCGCGCGGTCGGTCAGCGGGCGCGTCTCGTCCTCACCCTGGAAGATGATGACGCTGGTGTCCTCTTCGAGCAGCTCCAGCGAGCCGTGGAAGAACTCGGCGCTGTGCACGCGGGTGGTGCGCAGCCACTGCATCTCCTCGAGGATGCACATCGAGTACAGGTACGTGAATCCCCAGAGGTTCCCGCCGCCGATGAGGAAGTGGTAGCCGGTGTCCTTGTGCGCCTCGGCGAAGGCGGCGGCCTTGGACTCGGCCTGCCGGGCCACCTCGACGAGGATCTCCGGGATGCCGGCCAGCTCGCCGGCGAGCTGGTCGTAGCCGTCGAACTCGCCCCTGCGGGCCAGCAGGCGGCCCATGAACAGCAGCATCTGCATGTCGAAGGGCCAGGTCTTGGGCTGGGAGACGAACGCCTGGTCCACCTTCGTGGCGACGGGCGAGTCGGGGTAGCCGGTGAAGGAGATCGTGTAGGCGCCCTTGGACTTGCAGTACTCGATGGCGCGGATGCTGTCGTCGGTGGTCCCGGAGACGGAGGTGAAAACCGCCACCGTGCGCTCGCCGAGGCGGGCGTCACCGGAGACGACCAGCTCGGCGGCGATGGCGGCCCGCACGTCGAGCGTGGAGTGGCGCCGGGCGAGGTGCTCGTACGGCCACATCTGGGCGTACGTGCCGCCGGCCCCGACGAGGAGCAGGCTGTCGAACCCCTCGTCCACGAGCCGGTCGACCACCTCCTCGATCTGAGGCCGCAGGCCCACCGCGCTCGCCACCTGGGCGAGGAATTCCGGCTCATTGAACCCGAGCATCGCCGCGTCCCTTCCTTCGTGTGATACCGGTATCAGGCGGAGGCCAACGCTGACACAGCCCCCTGCATTCCGTCAACGTCACAGCGCATTAACGAAAGAAAGATCTTGGCGTAAGGGGGTGGTACCGGTATCAGACGCGCTGTATGGTCGGCCCACACCACGGCGGACCGAAGAAAGGAAGCCCATGCGCCCTCGCGTACTGCCGACGTTCGCGGCACTCCTCGGGACACTCACGCTGGCCGCCTGCTCCGGAGGCGGACCCGCGCAAGCCCCGGCGGCCGACGCGGCCGCGACGCCGGAGTTCTCCGGAACGCTGAGCATCCTCACCAAGTTCGCGGGTGACCCGACCGACGCGTATTTCGAGAACCTCGCGGCCGAGTACCAGAAGAAGCACCCGCAGGTGAAGGTCGAGCTGATCCAGGAGACCGACCAGAGCGTCAAGGACAAGCTCAAGACGCTCACGGCGTCCGACGCCCTCCCGGACATCTACTTCACCTGGACCGGCAACTGGGCGGACAACTACATCCGGGGCGGACGCGCCGCCGACCTCACCAAGGTGATCGGTCCGGACACCGAGTGGGGCAAGACGTTCAGCCCCGGCTCGCTGGCCGCCTTCGCCCGCGACGGCAAGAACTACGGCATCCCGCTGTACGGCAACGGCAAGTTCATGGGCTACAACAAGCAGGCGTTCGAGAAGGCCGGCGTGACGGTGCCGGCCGCGTTCGAGGACCTCATCGCCGCCTGCGGGCCGCTGCGCAAGGCCGGGTACGAGCCCATCGCGTTCGGCAACAAGGACGGCTGGCCCGCGCTGCACTACCTGCAGCAGCTGTTCGCCTACAACGTGCCGCAGGCCACCCTCGAGGCGGACTTCGTCCCTGAGACGGCCAAGCTCGCCGACCCTGGCTACGTGACCTCGCTCAACCAGTTCAAGACACTGGTCGACCAGTGCACCGACACCAAGAGCGGCACCAACGGCGTGCTCTACACCTCCGCCCAGGAGGCCTTCGCGGGCGGCAAGGCGGCCATGTACTACCAGGAGATCCTGGAGTTCGACAACGCCACGTCCGGCAAGGTCAAGCCGGACGACTTCGGCATCTTCCCGCTGCCCGTCCCCAAGAACGCCGCCGGCGACCCCGCGGTGCTGGAGGGCTCGCCCGAGGGCTACCTGATCAACGCCAAGTCGCCACGGGTCGCGCTCGCCGTGGACTTCATGAAGTTCGCCACGGGCCTGGAGAACGCCAAGGTCCTGTCCGCGCCGCCGTACGGGCAGCCGAGCACGGTCATCGGCGCGGTCACGCCCGAGACCTCCAGCAAGGCCGTGTACGAAGGCGTGCAACTGGTCAACAAGGCACCGAAGCTGGCAATCTGGCTCGACACCGTCACCGTGCCCGAGGTGGCCGACGCCTGGCTGGCCGGCGGCGAGGCGCTCATCAGCGGCGGCACGACCGCCGAGAAGGTGCTCGACAGCGTGCGCCAGGCCTCGGACGCGGCCAAGTAGCCGTGCGCGCCACCCTGCGAAGGACGCTCGGGCTCGCGTGGGTCGTTCCCGCCCTCGTGCTGGTCGGAGTGTTCGTCTACCTGCCGCTCGTGCAGAACCTCCAGTTCAGCACGCTCAAGTGGGACATCTACAGCGGAAGCCAGGAGTACGTCGGGCTGGACAACTACGCCAGGCTCGTCGACGACCCGGTCTTCTGGTCCGCGCTCGGCAACAACGTCCTGTACGCGGTGGTCTCCGTCGGGTTCCAGGTGCTCGGCGCGCTCCTGCTGGCCGCGCTCCTCGACAGCGTGCGCTCCGAGCGGTGGCAACGGGTGCTGCGGGCGGTCTACTTCATCCCGTCGGCGATCTCGCTGACCGTGGCGGGCCTGCTGTTCTACTTCATCTACGAGCCGAACCTCGGCCCGCTCAACCACGCGTTGCGGGCGGCCGGGCTCGACGGCCTCGCCCAGGCCTGGCTGGGCCAGGAGAGCACGGCCATGCCGGCGATCATCGCGATGAGCCAATGGCAGGGTTTCGGGTACTCCACCCTGCTGTTCGCCGTCGCCATCCAGCGCATCCCGAGGGAGATCTACGGTGCCGCGGCCATCGACGGCGTCGGCCCCGTCGGGCGTTTCTTCCACGTGACGGTCCCCCTGGTGCGGGAGATGACCGGGCTCATGGCGATCGTCACGATCTCGGGCGCGTTCCAGGTGTTCAACGAGGTCATGGTGATGACGGCGGGCGGTCCCAACAACTCGACGCAGGTGCTGGGCACGTGGCTCTACCGCAGCGGCTTCGTCCGCAACAACTTCGGGTACGCCGCCGCGATCGCGACCGTCCTGTTCGTGATCACGCTCGGCATCGCGGTGGCGCAGCTGTGGGCGGCCCGCCGGAGAAGGGTGGAATGGTGACGCGCCTGAGCTTCCTCGGGGTGATCGCCCGCGTCTTCATGTGGGCGTTCCTGCTGGCCCTGGCCGTGGTCGTGCTCTATCCGCTGCTGTGGATGACGCTCAACGGGTTCAAGACGAACGCCGAGTTGTTCGGCGACCCGTTCGCGCTCCCTCTGGACTGGAGCTTCGGCAACTACGCCAAGGCGTGGAACCGCGGCGTGAGCGACTACCTCACCACCAGCGTGCTGGTCACGCTGACCTCGACGGTCGCCACCGTGTTCGTCAGCGCGTGGGCCGCGTACGGGCTGACCCGGGTGGACGTGCCCTTCGGCAAGACGCTCACGGCGGCCGTCCTGGGCGGGCTCATGCTGGCCCCGACCGTGGCGCTGGTGCCGCTGGTGAAGATGTTCCAGGCGATGGGGCTGTACAACACGTTCTGGGCGCTGCTGATCCTGTACACCGCCTTCCGCATCCCGTTCACGACGTTCCTCATCCGGGCGTACATGATCGACCTGCCGCGCGAGGTGGACGAGGCCGCGGCGATGGACGGCGCGGGCCGCTGGACCTGTTTCTGGCGGGTCATCCTGCCGATGTGCAAGCCGATCATCACCTCGACGGTGCTGCTGCACATCCTCTTCACCTGGAACGAGTACCTGTTCGCGATGGTCTTCACCAGCGGCGCCGGCGTGCAGACCCTGCCGGTCGGGCTGACGAGCCTGATGAGCAAGCACGGCACCGACTACCCCGTCGTCTTCGCCGGGATGGTGATCGCGGCGCTCCCGGTGGTGCTGCTGTTCTTCCTCGGCCAGCGCTACATCGTCAAGGGCCTCGCCGACGGGGTCGGCAAGTAAGGAGCCTTCCATGGAACTCGAGCAGATCACCGGCTCGAACTTCGCCTACCAGCACCTGCCGTTCCACCGTTTCCTCGACGACGCCGCCGACCTCGGCCGCGAGCAGCTGGAGCTGTGGGGCGTCGCGCCGCAGCTGCACGTCCCGCGGCTGAGCGGCGCCGAGGCGCGCGAGATCCGCCGCGCCGCCGCCTCACGAGGGCTCGTCGTGCGCTGCTTGACGCCCGAGCAGGTGATGTACCCGGTCAACGTGGCCTCCCCGGTCTCCTGGCTGCGCGAGGGGAGCATCGCCATGTTCCGCCGTGCCGCCGAGCTGTGCGCGGAGCTCGGCGCGGAGCTGCTGCTGCTCACGCCGGGGCGGGGCTTCGAGGACGAGCCGGTGGCGGCCGCGTGGCGGCGCTCCGCCGACGCGATCGGCGAGATCGCCGCGTACGCGCGGACGCTCGGCATCACCTGCGTGCTGGAAGCCCTCCAGCGCGTGGAGTCCAACCTCGTCAACGACTCCCGCGCGCTCGCCAGGATGATCGACGAGATCGGCGCGCCGAACCTGGGGGCCGTGCTGGACACGGTGGCCATGGCGGCGGCCGGGGAGACGGTGGACGACTACTTCGACGCGCTCGGCGACCGCGTCCGCCACGTGCACCTGATCGACGGCCGGCCCACCGGGCATCTGGCCTGGGGCGACGGGGAGCTGCCGCTGCGGGAGTACCTGGGCGCGCTGGAGCGGCGCCGTTATCGCGGACACATGACCTTCGAGCTGTTCGGCGACGGCGGCTACGCGTTCGCGCCGCGCGCGGCCGTGGAGCGCTGTCTGGCCGCTGTGCGGGCCGCGCTCTGACCCCGGGTCTCAGCGGCATGTCAGCCGCGGACAGCTCCAACCCTGCTCCGAACCATCGGCCCGCCACCCGCGTCCAACCGTCATGAGGAAGAACGTGGTGGCGGCCGCGCTGCTGGGGCTCGCGCCGGCGTACGGCGCCGCGCTCGCCGGGACCAACCTCGCCACCCTGGCGGTGGACGAGTCGAACGACACGTGGCCGCTGGAGCTCACCATCGCGTTCTACGTCATCACGTCGCCGTTGATCGGCGTGGCCGCGCTGCTGGTGCGGCGGGGCAGGCCGCTGGGGTCGTTGGCAGCGGGCCTGGTCGGCTCGCTCTACCTGCTCGGCCTCTGGTCACTGGCTCTCGCGCAGACCTCGGTGGTGCCGTCCTGGCCTCGGATCGCCGGTCTGGCGGTGCTCGGGCTCGCCGGGCTGACCTACGTGCTGGGACTGGTGGCGATCCCCGGGCACGGCACCGCCGCGAGCCGGCTGACCGTATGGCCCATGCTGGTGGCCACCCTCGCGGTCGCCGCGGCGCTGCGCCTGGCCTCGGCGGACCGCTCCGCCGTGGTGTTCCTGGCCGCGGTCGCCGCGTACCTGCTCGTGCTGGCGCTGGCGGCCAGGAGGGGCAGCCGGGCAAAGCCGGTGCTGATCGCGGGAGCGGCCGTCGTGGTGCCGTACGCGCTTGTCATGCTCGGCGCCGCGCTCGCGTACGGGGCGCCGGCCTGGCTCTCGGTCGTGATCGCGGCGGTGGCCGTGTGTGCTGCGGCCCCGCTGATCGCGGGTCTGGTCCGCCTGGCTGCCGCACCGACCGCGGCGCCCGCCGACGACAGGCCCGCCGCACCCGCCACAGCACTTGCCGGCGGCGGGGCTCCTGCCGCGCTGATCGCCGCGTCAATGGCGGCCGGTCCGATCATCACTTTGCTCGCGCCGCCGGCCATCGCCGAGGCCCGCCACGTCGCCTACGAGCAGGCCCGGATCAAGGGCCCGGACCTGGCGGGGTATCCGGACATCGGCGACATGTTCCTGGAGGCGGCCGCGGCCGCCGTGCGCGGCTACGGCCTGCTGTTCGCCCTCGTCACGGTCGCCCTGGCGGTGCTCGCGTGGCAGGTCAGGAAGATCGGCGCCACCACCGGCACGCAGGCCGCCGCAATGCTGCTGTCCCTGCTCTACCTCCCGCTCCTCATGGCCGCCTCCACCCTGACGCCGTTCTTCCTGGGCGACACCGACGAAAACGTCAACCAGGCGATCACCGAGGGCCCCGTCTGGTACGTCCCGGCCATCCGCACGATCTGCGCCTGCTCGGCCGCCACCCTCATGGCCGGAATCGTGCTCCTGATCCGAAAGGCCCCGGCACCTCACTGAGGCTCGGTCAGGAGCGATCATGGAGTGGGGAGGGCCCGAGAGGGGCCCTCCCCGCGCGTCGCTACACCTCCTTCAACCGGGCGATCAGCGCCTGGGCGTCCCGGACGAGGGCGGCGCGTACGGTCGCGTCCCGCACGTTGTCATGCTTCTCGGCGACCTTGATGAACTGCCGCAGCGCGTCGATCGCCGGTGCCGGCCTGCCCCGCTTCTCGTGCCACTCGGCCAGGTCGAGCTGCTTCAGCAGCTCGGCGGCGGCCTTGTGCGTCACGGAGCCGCTCTTGGCGAAGCGGGCCACGAGCGTCCTCAGGTCGGCGTACGACGTCGTGGTGGAGAACGTCACCGTCTGCGTCGTGCTCCGCCCCGCCTTGTCCGTGGCGGTCCCGGTGAGCTGGTGCTCGCCGAGCGGCAGCGTCCACAGCTCGATCGCCGTGCCGGACGGGACCTGAGTGCCGTCGATCTTGGCCGTGACGCCGTCCACGCCCGAGACCGCGTCCGTGGCCGTGAGGACCGGGGTGATCGAGGACGAGTCGCCGTACGGCTTGGCCTCCACCCCGCTCGTCGTCAGCGCCGGATTCGACTTGTCGATCTTGACGGTGACGCTGCCGACCTGGGACACGTTGCCGCCGTTGTCGGTGGCCCGGTAGCGGACCTCCTTCGCGCCCTCGGCGCTGAGCGTCACGGGGTTGTTGGCGTTGGCCCAGGTGGTGCCGCCGTCGAGGGAGTACTGCCGGCTCGCGACGGTGCCGTCGTCGGTGGCGGTGACGGTGAGCGTGACGTTGCCGGTGTACCAGCCGTTCTGGCCGTTCGGCTGGGCCGGGTTGAGCGCGGCCGTGACTGTGGGCGGGCTGGTGTCGGCGACACCGTCGCCGAGGAACGTGAAGACGTCCACGACCACGCCCCCGGTCGAGGTGACGTACAGCCGCCCGCTTCCGGTCGGGGCCGCACCGAACGAGGTCGTCACCGTCTGCCAGCCGTCACCGGCCGGCACCTCGACGGTGGCGAACGGCTCGGCGGTGGCCGAGCCCCAGCGGAGCGAGAGCGTCCCGGCGCCGGTGGCCCTGGTCCGCACCCCGCTGATGCCGGTGAAGTTGACCGGGTCGTAGGCGATCCAGTCGCCGGCGTCGAACGAGGTGACCTTTGCCCGGCCGGACGCGCCGTCGTCGGGCGTGGTCGTCACGCCGCTGCTCTCGTCGGCGTGCTCGGCCTGCACCTGCTTCGGGTTGAGCACGAGGGCGGCCTCGCCGAGCGCGCCGGGGATGCCGCCGTTGCCGTTGTCCCGATAGGTGACGACCACGACGCCGTAGATGTTCTCCGTCTCGCCGTGTTCCGGCGCGTTCGCCGGGGTGGGCCAGGCGCCGGCGCAGCCCGTGCCGGTGGTCTCCGGGTGCGCGTGCGTGTCGTGGCCGAGCCCGAACGTCCACTGCACCCGGCCGCACACGGGCGTGTTCCCGTCCTCGGCGTCCGTCACCCCGATCTTGTACGGCACCACGTCGCCCCAGTCGAAGAACGCCCCGTCCGGCGGCGTCTGAATGGTCACCTCGGGTGCGGTGTTGCCCACGGTGATCTCGGTCGAGGCGAGCCCCGCCCGGCCGCCGGCGTCGGTGACCCGCAGCCGCGCCACGTACTGTCCCAGCTCGGTGTAGGTGTGCGTGGCCGTGGCCCCGGTGCCGTCGAACGTGCCGTCACCGTCGAAGTCCCACTCGTACGTCAACGTCCCCGGCTCGGTGTCGGTCGAGCCGCGCGCGTCGAACGTGACCGTGAGCGGTGCCCGGCTGCTCGACGTCGGCTCGGCGGCGATCCGTGCCTGGGGCGTCTTGTTGTCGGGTGTGTAGTCGATGCGGTAGAGCCCGGCGTCCGGGTTGGCGCGGAAGAAGCCGTCGCCGTAGTCCAGCACGTACAGGGAGCCGTCGGGGCCGAACTCGATGTCCATCGGGCTGTCGGTGATCGGCTGCGCGGCCGTCCGCAGCGCGCTGTTGGGCAGGAAGTGCTCCAGCGCCGTGACCGGGCCGTCGGGGTACGTGACGGTGAAGGCCGCGAGGTAGTCCTGCGAGAACTCGGCGAAGAACGCCTTGCCGTCCCAGTACTGCGGGAACTTGCCGGGCGCGGGGTTCGCCGCGTCGTAGTGGTAGATCGGGCCGCCCATCGGCCCCTGCCCGCCCTGCGGCTCGAAGTCGGTCAGCCCGGCCCATGCGGCGGGCTGGTGGGTGTTGTTGTCGCCGTAGTAGAGGTCGGCCGGCACGGCGGCCGGGATCTGGGTGAGGCCGGTGTTCCAGCGCGAGGTGTTCTGCGGCCCGGCCGCGCAGTCGAACCACGGCCCCGGCTGCACGGTCGCGAAGTCCCAGTCGTTGTAGTTGAAGTGGTTGCCCGTGCAGTACGGCCAGCCGCTGTTCATGGGCTTGGTGAGCGGTGTGACGTTCCACTCGACGTAGCCCAGGGGTCCCCGGTTGGGGTCGCCGGCGCCGGCGTCGGGCCCGTAGTCGGCCCACGACAGGGTGCCGGTCGCCGGGTCGACGTCGATGCGGAACGGGTTCCGGACCCCCATGACGAAGATCTCCGGCCGGGTCTTGTCCGTCCCCGGCGGGAACAGGTTGCCTTCGGGGATCGTGTACGTGCCGTCGTCGGCCACCTTGAACCGCAGGATCTTGCCACGCAGGTCGTTGGTGTTGCCCGCGCCGCGCCGCGCGTCGAAGCCGGGGTTCATGCCGGGCGCGTCGTTGTTGGGCGCGTACCCGTTGGCGCCGGGCGTGCCGGCCGGCGTGTTGTCGCCGGTGGCGAGGTAGAGGTTGCCGTCGGCGTCCCAGTCGAGGTCGCCGGCGACGTGGCAGCACTGCCCGCGCTGCGTCTCGACCTTGATGATGACCTGCTCGGTGGACAGGTCCAGCGCGTTGCCCGTCCACTTGAAGCGGGACAGCTGGTTGTAGCCCTTCCACTGGTTCCAGTACGTGTCGTCGGCGCCGGCGGGCAGCGAGTTGGGGGCCGAGCCGGTCGGGGTCGTCTCCGGGTACGGCGCGGTCATGGTCTTGGGCGCGTAGTAGACGTACACCCACTTGTTGGCGGCGAAGTCCGGGTCGATCGCGATCGTCTGGAGCCCGTCCTCGGAGTTGCCGTAGACCGGGATGGTATTGATGATCTTCGTAACGCCCGTGGCGGGGTCGGTCAGGCGGATGTCGCCGTTGCGGGCGGTGTGCAGGACCCGCCGGTCCGGCAGGACCGCGAGGTCGATGGGCTCGCCCACGTTCTTGGTCAGGGTGATCTTCTCGTAGCTCGACCACACGGTGGCCGGGTCCTGCGCCCGCGCGGGCGCGGCGGGTAACGCGAGGGTCGCGGCGGCCACCAGGACGGCCGCCATCGCTCGGGTAGGGTGCATGACGATGCTGCTCCTTGGAGGGAGGGGTGTCGAGACCCGGGCCGCTATGGTGATCGGCGTTCAGCGGAACACCGCAGGCAGCGGTGTGTGCGCCTACACCCGCCGGGGCAACGGCGGAGGATCCCGCAGCGGTCCGGCTGTGTTCAGGCGCGCAGTTCGGCCATGTTGGCGTAGCTCAGCTCCGCGTACCGCAGGGACTGGGCCGGGTCGGCCCCGGGTGCGTTGTCCTGCTCGTACATCGGGTTGTGGAAGCCCATGTGCCGCAGTCGGGCGAAGAAGCGGCGGTAGTCGATGTCGCCGGTGCCGAACGGCACCATGTCGTACCCGTTGGGCACGGCCGGGTTGGACGTGCCGTCCTTGGCGTGGAACAGCGGAAACCGCAGCTCCCGTGCGCGCACGGTGGCGAGCGGGTCGAAGATGTTCGTCTGCGTCGATCCGTCGGGCGCGGTGAAGGTGCGGTGTTTGTACTGGGCGACGTGCGCCCAGAAGATGTCCATCTCGAAGTGCACGAACCTGGGGTCACTGATCCCGAAGAAGTACTCCAGTTTGCGCACGCCGGAGGACCGGGTGGGCCGCCCCTGCGCGTCGAGCGGGCCGCTGTCCAGCAAGAACGCGTACGCCGCGTCGTGGTTGTGGGTGTAGAGCTTGACTCCGGCCTCGCCCGCGATCCGGCCGAGCTCGTTCCACTTCTCCGCCGCGACGTCCCAGTCGCTCTTGTACGGGCTGTTGGTGGGGTCGGCCCCGGTGCCCACGTGCCCCAGACCGAGGATGTTGGCGATCTCCAGGACCTGCTTGAACCGGTCGAGGTCGGCGGTGCTCAGCGGCCACGAACCGGGGATGAACCCGTGGTTGCCCTCGGCCTCGAGCCCGTTGTCGTCGAGCCAGGTGCGCAGCAGCCTGGCGCCCGCGACGCTCTCCAGGTTCGCACCGCCTTCGGAGCCTGCGTGCTGGCGGTAGCCGGCGAACTCGACCCGCTTGTAGCCGATGTCGGCGAGCGTCTCCAGCACCCGGCGGAAGCCGGACGGCAGGGTCGTGGACGCGGGGTCGCGGGAGATCGCGTCGCGGACGGTGTAGAGGATGATGCCGCGTCTGCCCGGCGGGATCAGCGGCTGCCGGGTGGCGGCCCGCGCCGGCTGGGCCAGCGATACGGCGGCCGCGGCGGCGACGCCGGTGGTGGCCGCGAACAACTGGCGGCGGTTGAGTCCCAAGCGGCGGCCGAGCGCCTCTTCGTGCTCACGGAGGTGGCTCACGCGGGGTTTCCCTTCCTTGAGGGACGCGTGCGCCGAACACGTCACGGTGGATCCGTGCCCGGCCCTCGCCGGCATGCCACCGCCGCGTGAGCCAGGAACGATCTCATTGGTACTACGCCCGCGTGACGCGGTCAATGGTGGTCATTTAGTGACGATCCGGTCGATCGTCTCGGGCGAGAGCACATGCTCGACCACCATGACCGCGGCGCCGATCACGCCCGCGCGGTCGCCCAGCTCGCTCACCCTGATGCTGAGATGCTGCGTGGCCAGGGGCAGCGACCGGCTGTAGATCGTCTCCCGCACGCCCGCGAGCACCTGCTCCCCGGCCTCGGCGAGGTCGCCGCCGATCACGATGACCGACGGGTTGAAGAAGTTCACGATCGCCGCCATGACGGCGCCGACCTCCCGGCCCGCCTGCCTGACCAGCCGGGTGGCCCTGAGGTCGCCGGCCCGCATGAGCGCCACCACGTCCCTGCCGCCCCGAGCCTCGACCCCGGCGGCGCGCAGCGCCGCCGCCATGGACGCGCCGCCGGCCACCGCCTCCAGGCAGCCGGTGTTGCCGCACCGGCACGGCGCGTCCGAGGCCGGCACCCGTACGTGGCCGACGTCTCCCGCCGCACCCTGCGCGCCCCGGTGCAGCCGGCGGCCGGTGATGATGCCGCAGCCGATGCCGGTGCCCATCTTGATGAAGATCAAGTGATCGACTTCCGGTCGCGCGGCCCAGTGCTCGCCGAGAGCCATGATGTTCACGTCGTTGTCGACGAGGACAGGGGCGCCCAGCCGCGCGCCCAGCCACTCCGGCACGGCGAAGCCGTCCCAGCCTGGCATGATCGGCGGGTTCGCCGGCCGTCCCGAGGCGTGCTCGACCGGCCCCGGCAGGCCGACGCCCACCCCGCACACCTGCACCGGGTCGCGGCCCGTCGCGGCGAGCAGCTCGTGGAAGGTGTCCACGACGCAGCCGAGCGTGCGCTCGGGACCCTGGTCGACGGGCATTTCCACAGCCCGCTCCGCGAGCACGGTCAGGCCGAGGTCGAGCACGGCCAGGCGGGCATGCGTGGCGCCGAGGTCGGCCGACAGCACGACCCGCGCTCCCCCGTTGAAGGCGAACACCGTGGCGGGCCGGCCCCCTGAGGAGATCGCGCCCTCGCCGGCCACGACCCAGCGGTGGTCCATCAGCCCGTCCAGCCGCTGCGACACCGTGGACCTGGACAGTCCCGTGAGCTCGGCGAGCTCCCCGCGGGTACGGGCCTGCCCGTCCCTGAGGATGGCCAGCAGCGCGCCCGCCCCCGGAACCTGACCATGTGCTCCAGTTGGCATGCGCTCTACCTTACTTCGGATATCGGCAGAACTTCCGTTGACAAGAATTAAAAGTCGGATCTATCGTCGCGAAACATGCGGGACATATGCGGTCCTCGCCCATAAAGCTCAGCGATCGGTCAACGATTGCGGAGCTGCATGTGCCGTACGGCGCGAAACCGGAGGTGGTGCCCTTCCCGCAGGTGAACCCTGAGCCCTCTGGAGGATTCGGGCCCGGTCCCCGCCCGCCGTCGCGCCGAGACGCGGGAGCCCGGGAATGCCACCCGGCCTGAGCCCTCCAGCGGCCTCACGGTGTCAGCCGGTGCTGCTGCTCGGCGCGCCACTCCACCAGGAGCACGGTCGCGTCGTCCTGGAGCCAGCCGTGCTGGTGGTCGAGGATGGTGTTGATCAACCGGCGCAGCGTCTCGGGGGCCGGCACGCCATCGGTTTCGCGCCTGATGACGAAGTCGATGAAACGTTCCAGGCCGAACAGCTGCCCTTGGGGGTCCTGAGCCTCGATCACGCCGTCGGTGTAGAGCAGCAGCCGGTCCCCCGGCTCCAGCTGGTAACGGCCGAGCTCGGTGGGCAGCCCGAGGCTGAGTCCCATCGGCGTGCCGAACACGCCGTCCAGCGTGGCGACCGGCTGGCCGCGGCGCAGCACCACCGGCGGAGGATGGCCTCGGTTGGCCCAGATCAACCGCCCGGTGCGGGTGTCCAGGTCGGCCAGGATGCCGGTGGCGAACCGGGTGGCGATGAAGTGGTCCGCGATCGCCTCGTCGATGGCCTCGCCGGCGGCCAGGACGTCGGCGCCCTCGCGGCGGTGTTTGCGGAAGCAGCCCATGGCGATGGTGGCGGTAAGGCCGGCCGAGGTGTCGTGTCCCATCGCGTCGAAGATCGCCAGCCGCAGCACGTCGCCGTTGAGCGCGAAGTCGTAGGCGTCCCCGCCCACCTCGTAGGCCGGCTCCAGCGCGGCGCTGACCACGACCCGGTCGTTGGCGAACGTCGCGCCGGGCATCAGGTTCCACAACACCTCGGCGGACAGGGCCATCGGCCGGGTCCGCAGGAGCTGGGCGTACACGTCGCTGAAGGGGCGCTTGCTCTCGATCAGCAGGGCGACGAGGGCGGCCAGCCGGCTCACCCGAGCCAGGACGGCCTGGTCGGCGACGGGGACGATCACGCCTAGTACGCCGATCCGGTCCGTGCCGTCCAGCAGCGGCACCCACAACCGCCGGGGCCCGTCCCCGCTGAAGGGCTCGCTGGTCTCGGCCGCGGCGGTGGCGGTGCGGGCCTGGACCGGCTCCACGCCGCGGAAGGCCTTGCCTGCGACGGTGGTGTCGATGGGGATGCGCTCCAGCGGCTTGCCTACCTCGTCGCACTGGCCCGGCAGCGGCACGAGGAACTGCTGCTGCAGGTCCGCGACGTACAGCATGGCGTGCGCGAGCCCGGCGCGGCCGGCGTACTCGGCGACCAGGCCGGGCAGGTCTTCCAGCGAGGCCAGGTGGTTGGCGCGTAGCAGCCCGCCGAGCATCTCGTCGACCACGCCCGGCGTGCAGCCGTCCGCCGACCCCCCGGCACGGTCTTCTGGCGGACCGCCCGGCGGTCCCGCGTCCCGGTCTCGCAGCGGGCCGGCCTGCGGCTCCCCGTCCTCGCCCCGCATGACGTCCCACCCCCGATCAAGGACGTCTTACCCGGCCGGAGGCCTCTCAGGCATGCTCCGAGCAGGTCACGTCCGCCGTGGAGCCGCGGACGACGAGCTCGGTGGCCAGCTCGACGTGATGGGAGTCGACCTTCTCGCCGGCCGCCAGCCGCAGCGCGGTGCGCAGGGCGACGCCGCCCATCTCCCGCAGCGGCTGGCGTACGGTGGTCAGCGGCGGCGAGGCCATCCGGGCGATCTGGGTGTCGTCGAAGCCCACGATGCTGAGGTCCTCGGGGATGCGCAGGCCCCGCGCCCTGGCGGCCTCCATGACGCCGAGCGCCATCTCGTCGCAGCCGGCGAAGATCGCCGTCGGCGGCTCAGGCAGGCCGAGCACGGCCGCGCCGTGCTCCAGGCCGACCTGGTAGCGGAACTGCCCGAACCGCGTGTAGCCGGGCAGCACGGGCGCCCCTTCGGCCTCCATGGCGGCGCGATAGCCGTGCAGCCGCGCCTGGTTGCAGGCGGCGGTGGTGGGCCCGCCGATATAGGCGATGCGCCGGTGACCGAGGGAGAGCAGGTGCTGAGTCGCGGCCAGCCCGCCGGCGAAGTTGGTCGAGCCGACGCTGGTCGCGCTGGCATCCGGCAGGTTGAGCGGGTCGATCATGACCAGCGGCAGCTGAACGCGCGACAAAGCGGTCAGCTGCCGCGTGGTGAGCTCGTGGCACGTGACGGAGATCAGCGCCCGGCGCCCGGCGGCGGCCAGATGGCGGGCCCACACGGCCGGTTGGTCGATCTTCTTCCTGACGCTGACGACGACCCCGACGCCGAGCTCGGCCCCGGCCGTGACCACGCCCTGGATGATCTCCGTGGAGTAGGCGTTGAAGTCGTCGTCGAACTGCACCTCGACGGTGTCCGTCACGGCGGACTCGCCCCGGCGCGGCGACAGCCCGACATAGTCGTGCTCCCGCAGCAGCGACTCCACCAGGGTCCGGGTCGCCGGCGCCACGTCGCTGCGGCCGTTGAGCACCTTGGACACGGTCGCCACCGAGACGCCGGCCGAGGCCGCGACGGTGGCCAGCGTGGCGCGTCTGGGACTGGCCGGCATCAATGCCCTCCTACTCCTCGACCGATACGGGGGTGAAGAGGCGCCGTTCGTGGCCGACGACCCGCGTCGTCCCCGTCAGGCGCACGGCCCCCTGGCACGGCAGGTCGGCGGCCGACCTGCCGACGAGCACCTCGACGTCCCCCGGCTCCACGATGCGCCT
Organism: Nonomuraea polychroma; assembly: GCF_004011505.1. Taxonomy (NCBI): domain Bacteria; kingdom Bacillati; phylum Actinomycetota; class Actinomycetes; order Streptosporangiales; family Streptosporangiaceae; genus Nonomuraea; species Nonomuraea polychroma. Next base: position 1,015,600 of record NZ_SAUN01000001.1, on the reverse strand, counting down.
CAGGTCGCGTCCGGTGAAGGCCGTCCGGTCGGCGTGTACGCGGAAGCTCACGCGGGCATCGGCCCCCGGCTCCAGCGGGACCCGCGCGAACCCCGTCAGCTGCCGGACCGGCCGGGTCACCTGGGCGACGACGTCGTGCAGGTAGAGCTGGACGACTTCCTCCCCTGCCCGCCCGCCGGTGTTGCGCACCCGCACGCTCACCGTGAACTCACCGTCCGTCGGCACCTCGGTGTCGCTGATGCGCAGGTCGTCGACCTCGAACGTGGTGTAGGAGGCGCCGTACCCGAACGGGAACAGCGGCGTCGGGTCGAGGTTGCTGATGCCCTGGCTGTTGGCGCCCAGCGGCGGCTGCAGATAGGTGCCCGGCTGGCCGCCGTGCCCGCGCGGGATCTGCACGGGCAGCTTGCCGGAGGGCTGGATCCGGCCGGACAACACGCCGGCGACGGCGGCGCCGCCCTCTTCGCCCGGCATGAACGCCTGCACCAGCCCGGCGGCGAGGTCGTGCGCCACGCCCAGCGCGTACGGGCGGCCGGACACGACGACCACGACGACCGGCGTGCCGGTGGCGGCCAGCTCGGTGAGCAGGTCCTCCTGCACCCCGGGCAGCCGCAGGTCGTCGGCGTCGCAGCCCTCGCCCGAGGTCCCGTGCCCGAACAACCCGGCGAGGTCGCCGACGGCCACCACGCACAGGTCCGCCTCGCGGGCCGCGGCGGCCGCGGCGGCGAAGCCGGAGCGGTCGCCGCCCTGCACGTCGCAGCCCCGCTCGTGGACGATCTCGGCGTCCGGCAGCTCGGCGCGCAGCGCGTCGAGCAGGCTGGGGGCCTCGATGCCGAGCCCGAGCCCGGGGTAGCGGGGCAACACGTGGTTGGGGAAGGCGTAGCAGCCCATGAAGGTACGGGGGTCGTCGGCGCACGGGCCGACAAGCGCGATCTTCCGGAGCCCCGGACGGAGCGGCAGCACGTCACCGGCGTCGAGCAGCACGATCGACCGCTCGGCCAGCTCGCGCGCCAGCTCCCTGTTGCCCGGCGAGTCGAGGTCCACGGCGGCGGCCCCGGCCACGGACTTCTCCGGCGTCCAGCCGGGGTCGAGCAGGCCGAGCTGGACCTTCTGGGTGAGCAGGCGGCGTGCCGCCCGGTCGATCAGCGACTCGGGGATCTCACCCTTGCGTACCCGCTCGACCAGGTGCTGCCCGAAGCCGAGCGTGTCGGGCAGCTCGACGTCGATGCCCGCGTTCAGCGCCTGCACGCCGGCTTCTTCAGGGTCAGCGGCGATCTTGTGCATGGTCGCCAGGAACGGGACCGCCCAGTAGTCCGACACGACGGTCCCGGTGAAGCCCCACTGCTCGCGCAGCACCTCCGTCAGCAGCCAGGGGTCCGCCCCGGCCGGCACGCCGTCCACGTCGGAGTAGGAGTTCATCACCGACCGCGCCCCGCCGAGCGCGATGGCCGTCTCGAAGGGCGGCAGGATCATGTCCATCAGCTCGCGCCGCCCCATGGGGACGGGGCCGTGGTTGCGTGCAGCCCGTGAGGCCGAGTATCCGGCGAAGTGCTTCAGCGTGGCGATGACCCCGGCGCTCTCCAGCCCGCGCACGTAGGCGGCGGCGAGCATCGAGACGAGGTACGGGTCCTCGCCCATCGTCTCCTCGACCCGCCCCCACCGGTAGTCGCGCACCACGTCCAGGACCGGCGACAGTCCCTGGTGCACGCCCACGGCCGCCATGTCCCGCCCGATCGCGGCGGCCATCCGCTCCACCAGGCCGGGGTCGAACGTCGCCGCCCACGCGATGGCCGCGGGATAGACCGTGGCCCCGTACGTCGTGAACCCGGTCAGGCACTCCTCGTGCACGATGGCCGGGATGCCGAACCTGGACCGCTCGATGACCTCATGCTGCAGCCTGACCACCTCGGCCGCGCCCTCCTGGGCCGTCACCGGAGCGCTGCCGTGCACCCGGGTGATGTGACCGAGCCCGTGGCGGATCGCCTCGTGGAAGGGAACCGTCCCCGAGGCCGCGAACACGTCCTGCATCGGCGCGACGTTCATCGTCTCGGCGTCATCCACCGGCGCGTGCTGCATGTCGTTGCCGATCCACCGGCTGCCGAGCTGGCCGACCTTCTCCTCCAGGGTCATCTCCTGAAGGAGGGCGTCGACCCGCTCCGGGACGGCGAGTGCCGGGTCCTGCCACGGGCGAAGCACACCGTCCACCGCGGGCGTCCGATCTACAGCCGTCATCTGCTGGTCTCCTTCAAGGCGCTGTCCACCGTGAGATTTTCGAAATGTTTCGACGTCGTGAGGGACTTGTGAGCGAGACCTCCCCGGTGCCAGATGACCAGTTGAACGCCGCGCCAGAGTACTTTACACAGGGCCTTTGTGGATAGGGAGAGTCCCAGCTCCAAGGGGTCTTGACAGGCACATAGTCGAAACTTAGATTGGCGGACCACGCGGCATGTCGCAAATGTTTCGACAAGCTAACTCTGAAGGAGAAGCGCAGGCGACGGCTCCCCCGGCCGGCCCGCCCACCCCCATCCGATCCATGAGCCGCGCGGCCACCCCCCCGGCGTTCAGTTACGGAGATCAGCGTGGAGCCCAGGACAACCTCTCGCCGTACCTTCCTCAGCCTCTCCATGGGCCTTCCCCTTGGGGCCGCCCTGGCGGCCTGCGGCAGCTCTGGACCCACCCAAACGGGCGCCGGTGGCGGAACCGGCACCACCGGCACGGGTGGCGGCGCCGGCAAGGCGACCTACTGGTATCTCACCGGGCAGCCCAATGAAGGCGTGCGTACCCGCGCGGTCGAGCGTTTCAACAAGGCCAACCCGAACGCCGGGCTCGCGACGACGACGTTCCAGAACGACGCCTTCAAGACGAAGATCAAGACCGCGATCGGCGCGGGCGAGGCTCCCACCATCATCTGGGGCTGGGGCGGCGGCGGCCTGCGCAGCTACGTGCAGGCCGGCCAGGTCGACGACCTCACCTCGTGGTTCGACCAGAACGCGGCCTACAAGGACCGGCTGTTCCCGTCCTCCTTCGGCGCGGCCACGGTCGACAGCAAGATCTACGCGGTGCCGGTCGAGGCGGTGACGCCGATCGTTCTGTACTACGACAAGAGGGCCTTCGAGAAGGTCGGCGCGCAGCCCCCGCAGGAGTGGGGCGACATCATGGACCTCGTCAAGAAGTTCAACGCGGCCGGCATCGCGCCGTTCTCGCTCGGCGGGCAGTCGCGCTGGACGAACATGATGTGGCTGGAGTTCCTCTTCGACCGCATCGGCGGTCCCGAGATCTTCCAGGCGGTGTACGACGGCGAGAAGGACGCCTGGAACAACCCGGCCGCCATCGACGCCCTGACCAAGATGCAGGACCTCATCAAGACCAACGGCTTCGTCAAGGGCTTCTCCTCGATCACCGCCGACTCCAACGCCGACCAGGCGCTGCTCTACACCGGCAAGGCCGCGATGATGCTGCACGGCGGCTGGACGTACGGGTCGATGAAGGAGGAGGGCGGCGACTTCGTCACCGGCGGCAACCTCGGCTACATGAACTTCCCGCCGGTGTCGGGCGGCAAGGGCGACCCCAGCAACACCGTGGGCAACCCGGCCCAGTACATGTCGATCTCCTCCAAGGCGACGGCCGAGCAGAAGGAGATCGCCAAGAAGTTCTTCCTCACCGAGATGAACTCCGACGCGCAGTCCAAGGACTGGGTCGGCATCACCCAGGTGCCGATCGTCAAGGGCGTCGACGCGCAGTTCGGCTCCGGCGCGGACGCGCCGTGGCAGAAGTTCGTCTACGACACCGCCAGCAACGCCAAGTCCTTCCAGCAGTCCTGGGATCAGGCGCTCAGCCCGACCGCGGCCGAGGTCCTCCTGGACAACATCGCCAAGCTGTTCCAGATGTCGATCTCGCCGCAACAGTTCGCCACGAACCTCAACGAGGTCATCGGCAAGTGACTGTTCCCCCGATCCCCGCCAGGGGGAAAGCGTCCCTGACCGCCGTGCCGGGCGGTCAGGGACGCGGCCTGGCCTGGCTGGCCCTGCCAGCGCTGCTGATCTTCGTCGCCTTCGGCGTGATCCCGCTCTTCGGGGTCTTCGCGCTCAGCTTCACCACCTGGGACGGGCTCGGCGAGATCCGCCCGTCCGGCTTCGACAGCTGGCGCGCCGTGCTCACCGATCCCGGGCTGCCGCACGCGCTGTGGGTGACGTTCCTGGTCATCGCCCTGTCGTGGGCGGTGCAGACGCCGGCGAGCATCCTGCTCGGCACGTTCCTGGCCGGCTTCCAGCGCTATCGCGCGGTGCTCTCGGTGGTGTACTTCATCCCGCTGCTGCTCAGCTCCGCCGCCATCGCGATCACGTACAAGGCGCTGCTCGACCCGAACTTCGGGCTCGGCGCCGGGCTGGGGATCCCGATCCTCGTGCAGGACTGGCTCGGCGAGCCCGTCCTCGCCTTCAGCGTCGTGATCTTCGTGGTGTCGTGGCAGTTCATCCCGTTCCACTCGCTGATCTACCAGGGCGGCGTGCGCCAGATCCCGCGCTCGATGTACGAGGCCGCCGAGATCGACGGCGCCGGCCGGGTCCGCATGTTCTTCAGCATCACCCTGCCCCAGCTCAAGTACACGATCATCACGTCCTCGACCCTCATGGTCGTGGGCTCGCTGGTCTTCTTCGACCTGATCTTCGTGCTCACCGCGGGCGGTCCCGGGGACGCCACCCGGGTGCTCGCGCTGGAGATGTACAAGAGGGGGTTCCAGGCCAACCTGATGGGCCCGGCGAGCGCGATCGCCGTGATCCTCGTCCTGGTGGGCCTGGCGCTGGCGCTGCTGCTGCGCCGGCTCGGCGGCCGGGACGCGACCCACAGCCAGCTGGAAGGGGCCTGACATGACGACGACCCTCGCGAAGGACCCCGCCCAGGCCGCGGCGAGGCACGCCGCTCCCGGCCAGAAACGCGTGACCCGCCGCCCCAACTGGGTGGCCGGCACGGCGTCCTGGATCTGGCTGGCGATCGTGATCGTGCCGATCTACTGGATCGTCATCACCAGCTTCAAGGCCCAGAGCGACTACTACGCCGAGAACCCGCTCGCACCGCCGTCCAACCCCACGCTGGCCAACTACCAGCTGGTCATCGAGTCGGACTTCGTCCGCTATTTCATGAACAGCGTCATCGTCACGGTCGGCGCGGTCGTGCCTGCCGTCGCGGTGTCGTTCATGGCGGCGTACGCGATCGTCCGCAGCGGCAGAGGGCGGTTCCTGCGCTACACGAACTCGATGTTCCTCATGGGACTGGCCATCCCGCACCAGGCCACGATCATCCCGATCTACCTGATCATCATCAAGCTCGGCCTCTACGACACGCCCATGGCGCTGATCCTGCCGTCGATCGCGTTCTCGATCCCGCTGTCGGTGCTGGTGTTGTCGAACTTCATCAGGGACGTACCCAAGGAGCTGTTCGAGTCGATGCGACTGGACGGCGCCAGCGAGCTCGGCACGCTCTGGAACCTGGCCCTGCCCCTGACCAGACCGGCCGTGGTGACGGTGACCATCTACAACGCGCTGACGATCTGGAACGGCTTCCTGCTGCCGCTGATCCTCACGCAGAGCCCCGAGCAGCGCACGCTGCCGCTGGCACTGTGGACCTTCCAGGGCCAGTACAGCGTCAACGTGCCGGCCGTGCTCGCCTCCGTCGTGCTCACCACGCTCCCCATCCTGGTCATCTACGTGGTGGGCCGCCGCCAGCTCCTGGCCGGCCTGACCGCGGGGTTCGGCAAGTGACGGCTACTCGGGAGGTTCCGGACGCGGCCAGGTGACCGCCGCGAACACCATTGAGCACACCAGGAATCCGGCGCACACCGACGCGAAGCCCGTCCAGAACGAGCCGAGCGACGAGCCGATGTCGATGCCCAGCAGCAGAGAGGTGACCAGGCCCGCCGCCGGCCCCCAGGCAAGCCCCGCGACATAGCGGGGCGGCTGGTGCGCCACGGCGCCGGTCAGCGGCAACAGCAGCGGGAACAGCGCGATGGCCCATCCCACCGTGGGCTCGCCGAACAGGGCCACCCTGACCGCGGAGACGACGGCCGACACGGCGATCGCCACGAGCGTCCAGACGACGAGCTTGACGGGGTGATAGCGGTGGAAGTGCTCGGAACCGTGAGCGTCCGGGCCGAACGCCCAGAAAGAGAGAAGCTCGCCGATCATGCCGCCGACATCCGGCTTGTCATCATCGGGACTCTTCTCTGGCTGCATACGGCTTCCTCCCCTTCCTGGCCGGGCTCGACCGTAGCAGCAAACCGTAGCTGGGCTTCACCGCGCGACCGACAAAGGACTACAGAGCCGATACTTTCCTCCAATGGGCCGCGAACTCGCCGAGCGCCCGGACGTACTGGGCGGGCTTGAAGAAGTGGATCACGTGGTTGGGGTGGACGCGCTGGTAGCGGGCGTGCGGGACCAGCTCCATGATCCGGGCGGCGGCCTGGTCGTCCACCAGCCCGCGCCGGGGATAGAGGGCATGTAAGTTTCACGGATGGTTGACTGGCCGATTTGAACGTTGCAATACTCCGAGTCGAATTGGCCAGGCATGCCCGTCTCCGGCACCCCATATGACCTCATTTCCGCACGTCATAGACGATGCGGGCGAATGAATCGATTCATCGACATGGCCGTCTCCCGGCCGGATGCGGGCCCCCATCACAGGAGCGATGTATGGGAACCAGCAAGGCAAGGCCCATCGCCAGGCTCGGCACCGGCCTCGCGGCGTTAGCGCTCACGGCCACCGCGCTGTCCGCCCCGGCCGAGGCACGATCCGCCTCCACCGGTGAGCTGTCCGCCTCCGCCGCACGGCATTCCGCGCTCGCCTGCGGAGACGGTGCGTACAACGCGGAGGCCGTGCTGAGCGGCAGCACGTGGACCGCCCGCAACGGCAGCAGGACCGTCTACACCGGCACCAGCATGTTGTCGGCCATGCAGGCCGCGGTGAGCAGCCTCACGGCCGGACGCACCTCGAAACAGCGCGTCGTCGTCCGGGGCTCGGGCACGATGAGCGCCGGCTCGCGGCTGTCCCTGCCGAGCTACACGGTGCTGGACGTCTGCGGCACCGTCAACGTGACCGGTTCCGGCTCGGGCGACCAGGCGGTCGTGTACGCCCGAGGGGTGCGGGACGTCGAGGTCCAGCACCTGACGGTCACCGGTGGCCCGCTGTACGGCATCTTCGTGCGCAACGGCGTCAACATCACACTCGGCCAGATCGACATGCGGCTGTCCAGCGGCCTGGGCATCCGCATCGACAACCACGGCGACCGCACCGTACGGACGAGGAACGTCAGGATCGACAACGTCTACGTCTCCGGCACCAGCACCCACGGAGTGGAGACCTACGGCGTGGACGGCCTCACGGTCGGCACCGTCGTGGCCCGCAACACCGGCCACTCCGGGCTGCTGCTGAACGACACCATCAACGCGACCGTGAACACGGTGGACGCGCAGGGCGCGGGCACCGGCACCGGCTACGCGGCCTTCCGCATGGCCAACAGGAACGGCCGGATCGGCAGCAGCTACCCCACCAACATCCGGGTCGGCCAGGTGATCGCGCGGGGCGGCGGGCGCGGCGTCTTCTGCGTGTCGGAGAGCGGCGGCGCCGTCATCGACCGGGTCGACATCGCGCAGACCGGCAGCAACGCCATCCTGATCGAGAACTGCTACAACGTGAACATCGCCGCCCAGAGCGGCAGCGTCACGGGCCCCGGTGACATCCGGATCGCCGCCCGTTCGGAGTTCCCCAACACCTCCGACATCATCATCCAGAACCTGCGCGTGACCAACTCCGCCATCAGGGAAAGCCCGTGCGGGGTCAACACCACGTTCAGGAACAACACGCTGGTCAACAGCACTCAGAGCATCTGCTGAGCTGGGCAGGGCCATATCACCGCGATAGGGGCAATCTGGGACGTCCCCGGCCGTGGGAGTCGCGCCTAGCGTGACTCCCACCCCCCACCGTCGGAGGACGCCCGTGTCCAGACCCCTACGTCTCGTGCTGTCCCTCGTCCTCGGCCTCGCCCTGCTCCTGGTCACCGCCCCGGCCCAGGCCGCCCAGCTGGTCACCGTGCTCAGGTACGACGCGAGCAGGGCGGCCGAGTTCACGTCCGTCGTGAACCAGGCGGCCCAGATCTGGAACTCCAGTGTCGCCAACGTGCGGCTCGTCCAGGGCACGCCCGCCCACTTCGTCGTGTACGCCGACAACGGCTGGCCCCGTGCCCTGCCCACCAGCCTGGGCCGCGGGACGATCTGGATCGGCCGGCAGGCCACGTCCCAGGGCTACAACGCGCTGCGCATCTCCACCCACGAGATCGGCCACATCCTGGGTCTGCCCGACCGGCGCACCGGCCGCTGCTCCGACCTGATGTCGGGCTCGAGCGCGGGCGTGACCTGCACGAACCCGTACCCGAACGCGGCCGAGCGGGCCGAGGTGGACCGCAACTTCGCCGGCGGCGCGCCCACGGTGGAGTTCGGCCGGCTCCACGTGGACCGCTGACGCCGCCCAACACCGCAGGCGCCTGCGGTCACCGGACTGGGCGACGCGTGGGTGCCGTGGCCGGGCCGGACGGCGGAGGCCGGCCGACGTCAGGAGCAGGTGTAGCCGGACGGGAGGCGGGAGTCGCCGCTGGGACGGCTGCCCTGGAAGCCGAAGGAAGTGCTGGCCCCGGGCGCCAGCGTCCCGTTGTGCGCGACGCTGCGGGCAGTGGCGGCCTGGCCGCTCACCGCCATGGAGACGTTCCAGCCACCGGTGATCTGATGGCCGGGCGGCACCGTGAACGTGACCGTCCAGCCGTTCAACGTGGTCGTGCCGGTGTTGGTCACGGTCACCTGGATCACGTACCCGGTGCTCCACTGGCTCTGCGTGGTCGGCGTGGCCGTGCACCTCCCGGTCCCGCCGCCCGCCAGTGTGGTCACGGTGACGGTGCCCGAACGTGGCGAGCGGTTGCCCGCGGCGTCCTTGGCGTAGACGGCGAACGTGTACGAGGTGTTCGCGGCCAGGCCGGTGACCGTGGCCGAGGTGGTCGTGGACGCGGTGACCGCCGTCTCCCCCGACGACTGCACGCGGACGACGTCGTAGCCGGTCACGCCCACGTCGTCGGACGAGGCCGTCCACCACAGCCGCGCCGACGACGTGGTGACGTCCGACGCGGTGGGGGTGCCGGGCGCGGTGGGCGGGCTGGTGTCGTCGTCCGGCGTCTCGTACGTCAGGCCGAAGCCCTGCGCGAACAGTGGCGTCTTGCCGTCGCCCGCGTTGATCGGCTGCTGGGAGGCGCTGCTCATCCACGTCATGGGCAGCTTGCCGGTGGGCTGCACGGCGCCGAACAGCACGTCGGCCACGCCCTGGCCCTCGGTGCCCGGCAGCCAGGCGGCCACCAGCGCGTTCCAGTTCGGCAGCTGGGCGGCGATGTCGAGGGGACGTCCCGACACCAGCACCACCACGACGGGCACCCCGGCGGCGCGCAGGGTGGCGATGGTGTTGAGGTCCGTGGTGTCGAGGCCGAGCCCGCCGGGCCGGTCGCCCTCGCCCTCGGCGTACGGGGTCTCGCCGACCACCGCGATCGCCACCCGGTACGAGCCGTCGATGCCGCTGCCGTCCCGGCTGTAAGTCACGGTCGTGCCCGAGCCGGCGGCGTTCCTGATGCCCTGCAGGATCGTGGTGCCGGGCGTGATGTTGCCGGACGAGCCCTGCCAGGAGACCGTCCAGCCGCCGCTCTGGTTGCCGATGTCGTCGGCGCTCTTGCCGGCCACGAAGATCTTGCCGCCCGGGGCCAGCGGCAGCACGTTCCCGCTGTTCTTCAGCACGACCTGGGACTTGGCCACCGCCTCGCGAGCCAGCGCCCGGTGCGCCGAGCTGCCCACGGTCGCGGTGTAGGACCGGTCGGTCAGGGGCTTCTCGAACAGCCCCAGCTCGAACTTCTTCGTCAGGATGCGCCGGACCGCGTCGTCCACCCGGGCGGTCGCCACCCGGCCGGCCTGCACCTCGGCCCGCAGCAGGTCGATGAACTGCCGCCAGCCCGTCGGCGCCATCACCATGTCGATGCCGGCATTGATGGCCGTGCGCACGTCGAGCGCGGAGGTCCCGGCGGCGCCGTCGATCTGGTCGATGCCGTTCCAGTCGGAGACCACGAAGCCGGAGAAGCCGAGCTCGCCCTTGAGCACAGTGGTGATCACGTATTGGTGGCCGTGCAGTTTGGTGCCGTTCCAGCTGCTGTAGGAGATCATCACGGAGCCGACACCGCGCTCGATCGCGGCGCGGAACGGCGGCAGGTGGATCGCCCGCAGGTCGGCTTCGGACAGCTGGGTGTCGCCCTGGTCGACGCCGCCCGTGGTGCCGCCGTCGCCGAGATAGTGCTTGGCGGTGGCGAGCACGGAGGCCGGGCCGTCCAGCGCGGTCCCCTGGAGGCCGTTGATGATCGTGGCCATGGAGGAGGGCAGCTCGGGCGTCTCGCCGAAGGACTCGTACGTACGGCCCCACCGATCGTTGCGGGCCACGCACAGGCAGGGCGCGAAGTTCCAGTCCACGCCGGTGCCGGAGACCTCCTCGGCCACGGCCCGGCCGATCCGCTGCACGAGCGCCGGGTCCCTGGTCGCGCCGAGTCCGATGTTGTGCGGGAAGATCGTGGCGCCGACGACGTTGTTGTGGCCGTGCACGGCGTCGACGCCGTACAGGATGGGGATGCCGAGCGGGGTGGCCAGGGCCGCGTTCTGGAATCTGTCGTACATGTCCGCCCAGGACGCGGGGGTGTTCGGGGACGGCGCGGAGCCGCCGCCGGACAACACCGAGCCCAGCCGGTACGTGGTGACGTCCGCGGCGCTCACCGAGCCGCGCTCCGCCTGGGTCATCTGGCCGAGCTTCTCGTCCAGCGACATCCGGCCCATCAGATCGGCCACCCGGTCGGGGACGGGCAGGCTCGGATCCTGGTACGGGAGCGCCGCGGCCGCGGCCGCGGGGGTGACGGCCGGTCCGACGGCGGCCAGCATCGCCACGGCCACCAGCCGGATCGCCCATTGTTTGATCGTCGTGTTCACCATGGCACGCTGCTCCAGCTCGGCTCGGGGGGTTGGGAGCGCTCCCATCACTCGGACTCTAAATCCCGGCCTCCGCATTTCCCCTGTCCGCCCACCGCACCGGCAGCCGCCACTCACGGCACCAGCGCAAACAGCACAAGATCCGGTGAAAGTTTCAGTGCTGCTTTTACCCCCTATGAGGCAGCGCCGACAATGCGGGAGGGAAAGCGCTTTCCGTGGCGCTCCCGAGACCAACGGGACCGTCGTCGAGCCCGGCACCTACTACGGCTACACGGTCGATCCACCGCAGAACGTCCCATCGGTGGTACGCGCGGGCGCCGGCGTCGGCAAGGTCGCTCCCCTGTAGGCCCCGGCCGCCCGCCGCGCTCCGAGGAGTGATCAGGAACGGAGGGCCTCGAGGAGGCAGTCGGCCTCGGCGGCCAGGCGCGGCAGGTCGGCGGCCGGATCCGGGGAGCGGGCCAGCAACATCCCGCCCTCGCACAACGCGCCGAAGACGAGTTGCGCGCGGGCGGGCACGGCGGCCTCGTCGCCCTCGGCCACCAGGCTGAAGCCGGCGATCAGGATGCTCAACAGGTGGCCGTGCTCGGCCGCCCGCACCGCCTCCCACCCCAGCACCGACGGCGCGTCCAGCATCACGATCTGCCGGAACCCGGGATCGAGACAGTGCTCCAGGAACGTGCGGGCACCGCGGCGCAGCGCCGCCCACGGGTCGCTCTCCTCGGCCGCGACCCGCTCCAGCTTGGCGGAGATCTCCGCCAGCTCCCCCTCGAACGCCGCTCGGAACAGCGGCGCTTTCCCCCCGAAATGGTGATACGCGGCCCCCTTGGTCACCCCCGCCGCCGCGGCGACCGCGTCGATCGAGGTCCCCGCATATCCATGGACGCCGAACAACTCCCGCGCGGCCCGCACCAACGCCGTCGTGGTCTCGTCCGAACGCTCTGCCTGGGTACGGCGGATCATCGTGCTCCCCATTGACTTGCATACTCGCGGTACGTAACTTCGAAGAACAGTTACGTACCCACAGTATGAATCATGGAGGTGAGTTGTGTCCTCACCGCACATCGCCGTCTACGGCGCCACGGGCCATACCGGGCGCCTGGTGTCGGCCGAACTCCGGGCCCGCGGCCGGGAGATCATCCTGTCCGGACGGGACGCCGGCGCACTCAAGGCCCTGTCCGACGAACTCGGCGGCGCTCGCGTACACCACGCCACGATCGACGACCCGGCCGCGTTACGGGAGCTGGCCGGGCAGGCGGACGTGCTGATCCACTGCGCGGGCCCGTTCACGCACACCGGCCGGCCCGTCGCCACGGCCGCCGCCGAAGGCGGTTGCCATTACGTCGATCACGCACTGGAGCAGCACCACACCAAGTGGATGTTCGACACCTTGCAGGAGCCCGCCAGACAGGCCGGCATCACCATGGTCACGGCGATGAGCTTCTACGGTGGTACGGGCGATCTGCTCGCCGGGGCCGTGGCCGAGGGCCTGACCGGGATCGACCGGGTGATCACCGCCTACTCGGTGTCGGACTGGCGGCTGACGACGGGGGCCAAGCAGACCGCCGAGCTGCTGTTCGCCGACACCCGGCGGATCACGTACACGGACGGCGAGCAGCACGTCGGCTACGTCGAGCCGCGTAACGCCGTCTTCCCGTTCCCGCCGCCGCTCGGGCCGCGCACGATGATCGCCCCTGTCCCGTTCTCCGAGGTCGTCACCGTGCCCAGGCACGTGCGGACCCGCCACGTGGAGGCGCAGCTCACGGCGCACACGTTCGAGGACGAGCAGGCCTTCACCAGCGAGCACGTGGACGCCGCCACCAGGGCGGGCTCCCGCTTCACCGTCGCCGCGCAGGTGATCACCGCGGACGGCGGCCGCGCGGGGCAGGTCAGCGGGCAGGACCTGTGGCGCCTGAGCGCCCTGGCCTCGGTGGAGGCCGCGGTCCGCATCGCCGACGGCCACGGCCCCGAGCGCCCGGGCGTCTACGGCCCGGCCGAGGCGATCGCGCCGGGCCCGTTCCTGCGTGACCTGGAACGGCTCGGCCTCTTCACCCTGACCCTCCCAGGAAAGGCGGAAGCATGATCCTCGTGACGGGCGCGGCCGGCGGGCCGCAGGGAGGGACCGGGCGGCAGGTCGTCGACCTGCTGCTGGAACGTGGCGAGCAGGTGCGGGCCTTCGTGCGCACCGATGACCACCGGGCGGAGGAGCTCCGCAAGATCGGCGCCGAGGTGGTCGTCGGCGACCTCCGTGAGATCACCACGGTACGCCCCGCCCTGCGCGGGGTCCGCCGGGCGTACTTCACCTACCCGGTGACGGCGGGGCTGCTCGACGCCACCGCGGCGTTCGCGGCGGCGGCCAAGGAGGAGGGGGTGGAGCGGGTCGTCGAGGTGTCCCAGCTGGACGCCTCCCCCGAGGCGGGCACCCCGCGCATGCGCCGCCACTGGCTGTCCGAGCAGGTCTTCGACTGGGCCGGGGTGGGCGCGGTGCACCTGCGTGCCGGGGTCTTCTTCGAGAACCTGGCCGTGGTCGCCGCCGCCTCCGGCAACCGAGAGCTGGCCCTGCCGCTCGGCGGCAGGGACACGCTCATCCCGCTCGTCGCCGCCGCCGACGTGGCCAGGGTCGGGGCCGGGCTCCTGCTCGACGCCCGCCCGGTGGACGACCCGGTGTGTCTGGTGAACGGGCAGATGGCGACCATCGGCGAGGTGGCCGACGCCTTCGGGATCCCGTACGTGGACGTGCCGCCCGAGGAGTGGGAGGCCCGAGCGATGGAGATCTACCAGGACGAGGTCGCGGTGGAGCACCTCACCCGCCTGTGGGCGCTCTTCCGCTTCATCGGGTCCGGTCACCACCCGCTCTACGGGGTCTACGAGAGCATCGAGCGCATCGGCGGCCGGCCCCCGATGACCCTGCGCGAGTTCGCTCAGGGCTCCCGGTAGTCGGCGGCCACCCCGATCAGCGAGATCAGGCCGGAGGCGAACTCCATCGCCTCCGCGTGGCCCTCGCTGAACGGCGGCTGGAAGCCCACGCCTTCCCACGCCCGCGTCTGCGGATTCCACAGGTCGGCGCCGACCTCGAAGTCCCAGCCGAACACGCCGTAGTCGTACCAGAGCTCGTCCGCGGAGTTGCCCGCCGCCGAGTAGAGCACGTCCGTCACCGGCCCGGTCTGCTGCGGCCAGATGACCGTGCCCCGCTCGGCGGCGATGGCCTCCTCGATGGTGCGGGCCGAGCGCAGGAAGTACGTCTCCTGCGGCGGGGCCGGCCGGGGCAGGGTGACGCGGCCGTCGAGCTTGTACGCGCCGGGCGGCCACATGAAGTACCCGCCGAAGCTGTGCACGTTCATCGCGAACCTGATGTTGCGGTGCTTCTGCGCCAGCCAGATGACGTTGCGGCTCTCGGGCTCGGAGTGCTCGCCGGGCCCGGCGTACGTGCCGCTCTGGCAGTTGGCCGAGGCGCCGAAGTAGCCGTCGAACAGCGACCCCACGGCGTAGTTGCGGTTGACGTCCACGCCCCACGTGTTACGCAGCGCCGGGTCGGACTGGTGGGGCGGGCAGTGGTTGGTCATGTTCTTCCGCTGGGCGGCGAAGTCGTAGAAGCTGTAGTTCGCGCCGTCGGGGTTGACGGTGGGCACGATGAAGACGTCGGTGCGTTCGAGCAGCCGGCGGGTGGCCGCGTCGCGGGCGTGGTTGCGCAGCAACCGCTCGGCCGCCTCGATCACGACCAGCGGCGTCACCCATTCCCTGGCGTGTTCCTGGGCGTAGGCGAGCACGCCGGTGCGCGAGCCGTCACGGTGCGCGCCGATGCGCAGGGCCAGCACCCTCGCGGGCCCCCGCGAGACGTCGGCCGGGGCCTTGAGGAAGTCGCTCAGCTGGGTGAGCGGCACAGGCGCCATGACCCCCGCGCCGGGGTCCGTGCGGTAGGTGGCGGCGCGGACGGGGATGCCGGGCGTCGCGTTGATCGCGGCGGCCACCTGGGCGGCGGTGCTGGTCACAGCACCCGAGCCGGCCGTGGCCAGGCTGACGGTGATCAGCTTGCCGTTCACCGTCACCTGCAGGGCGCGGCCGGGCGCGCCGGGATCGACCAGCTCCACGGCCAGGTCGTTGCCGCCTTCGGAGCCGTACGCGGTGGAGGTGATCACGACGGCGGCCGCGGGCGGGGTGCCGAGCAGTGCCTGGGCGTGCCGCCGGTAGCCGTTCGTCGGGTACGGCAGCGTGATGAGCTCCGTCAGCTTGGGGTAGCGCCGGTGCAGGGCCTTGATGCGCTCGTTGAGCTGGGCCGGCGGCATGTACTGGGTGACGAAGTCCTTCTGGTAACCAGGTCCGGTGCGGTCGGGCCGTTCACCGTCCGGCCATTCCTTGACCCGGGCCTCGGCCTTGCCCCCGCCTGCGGAGGTGACGGTGATCCAGTGCGGCCGGCCGGTGATCGGGACCGGCGTGCTGAGCTGGTGACCGAGGTAGGCGCCCGCGTCCACGTACGCCACCATCTCGGCCGAGCCGCCCTGCCAGGCCACGGTGAGCGCGGCGGCCTGGCCGAGGCTGCTGGACGCCTCGACGGACAGGAAGTACCCGTCGCGGGACTTGTACCAGACGGCCCGCTCGACCACGATCTGGTCCGCCGCCGTCGTGGCCGTCGAGCGGGCCTGGGGCGGAGTCTCTGGCGCGAGGGCCGCGCCTAGGGCGCGGAGTCCGGTCAGCTGGCTGGGGGTGACGACCGCGTCGACCTGGACGCTGCCGTCGGGCTGCGGGCGTACCCGGTGGGTGAGGTCGGCGCCGGAGGCGACGAGACGTTCCATCGCGGCCCGGTCGGGGACGGAGAGCGTGACGAGCGAGGCCGGCTCGGGGTCGGCCGGCCCGGCGACCGCCGGGGAGGACGGCTCCGCGACGGTCAGGGTGGCGAGGACGAGGGTCAGTACGGCTGCGGACGCACGTAGGCCACGCATCGGCTCCTCCAAAGATCGCCCTTACGAGGCCCACTCATTGAAAGCCGACGGGAGGCCGACGACAAGAACCCCGGCCGGAGAACCGGCCGGGGTTCTTGGTGACCCGCGGAGATCAGCCGGTGAAGCCGACCGCCGTGAAGTCGTAGAACTGGTAGCCGCGAGAACCGAAGTTGGCGAGCGTCTTCTTGACCGCGTAGATGTCAGGACGCTGGTAGAGCGGGATGGTGTGCACCATGTCCCAGACCAGCTTGTCCGCGGCGTTGGCCTTCTCGATGGCCTTGGCCGGGTCCATCTCGCTCACCGCAGCGTCGATGGCCGCGTCGACGGCCGGGTCGCTACCCTTCGGGAAGTTGCTCTCCGAGCCGGTCTTGTAGATCTGCGCCAGACTCTGGATCGGCAGCGGCGTGCCGATCCACGAGAACGGCACCAGGTCGAAGTCGCCCTTGATGATGTAGTCGTTGAAGAACTTGTCCAAGGGGACGGGGCGGATCGTCACCTTGATCCCGGCCTCCTTGAGCATGGCCTGGGTGAGCTCGCCCTCCGTCTGCGACACCGGCGTGCCGGTGGGGATGACGAAGTTCAGCGCGAACTCCTTGCCGTCCTTCTTGCGGTACTCGCCCTCCTGCTTCCAGCCGGCCGCGTCGAGCAGCTGCTTGGCCTTCTCCAGGTTGTACTTGCCGAGGTCGCCGGAGTTGTCGACGTAGCCCTTGTGGTTGTTCATGAAGACGTGGTTGCCGAGCGTCTGGATCGGCCAGTCCATGTCCTTGAGGTCGGACTGCGTGATCACGTCACGGTTGATCGCGTACGCGATCGCGTGCCGGACGTTCTTGTCCTTCAGGAACTCGCTCTGGTTGTTGACGGTGAAGTGCCGCCAGTTCGGGCTGAGCGCCTTGCGGATCTCCGCGCCGGGGACCTCCTTGGCGCGCTTCAGCTCGGCCGGGGCGCCCGACGGGATCTCCACGGCGTCGATCTCCCCGTTGGCGAAGGCGTTCACCTGCGCGGCCGGCGACTCGATCGCCCGGAAGATGATCTTGTCGAGCTTGGGCTTCCTGCCCCACCACTTGTCGTCACGCACGAGCGTGAGCGTCTTGGTGCCCTCGTCGAGCTTCTCC
Organism: Nonomuraea polychroma; assembly: GCF_004011505.1. NCBI lineage: Bacteria > Bacillati > Actinomycetota > Actinomycetes > Streptosporangiales > Streptosporangiaceae > Nonomuraea > Nonomuraea polychroma. The sequence continues at coordinate 998,515 of NZ_SAUN01000001.1, read as the reverse complement.
ACCTTGAAGGGGCCCGCGGTGGCGGGGATCTTCTGCAGGTAGCCCTTGTCGAACCCCTCGGGCGTGTCCACGTACTTGGCCGGGAAGAGGTGCGAGGTGGTCCGGTTGAACATGCCCTGCCACTCCAGGTAGGGCTTGGCGAAGGTGATGACGGCGACCTTGTCCGAGTCGCCCTTCTCGACCGACTCGATCTTGTCCCAGCCGTCCGTGGAGGCCGCCTTGAACGCCTTGTTCTTGCCGCTGTTGGTCTTCCACTGGGCCTCGAGGTCCTTCCACGTGATCGGCGTGCCGTCCGACCACGTGGCCTTCTCGTTGATCGTGTAGGTGACGACCTGCTTGCCCGACGACATGTCGTTCTTGACGTCGGTCACGTAGTCCTTGTTCGGCGTGAAGTTGGCCTCCGAGTCGGCCATCATCAGCTGCGGCATGAACACGTCGAGCATCTCGGCCGTGTCCGCCTGGTTGCCGTCGACGTGGTAGCCGTTCCACTGGCTCGGCCACTGGCCGACCACGAGGGTCAACGTGCCGCCGTCCTTCACCTGCTCGTAGGCGACCGGGTTGATGCTGATGGCCGGAACCTCCGCCATCTGCTGCTGCGCCTGCTGCGACTTCTGCGCAGTGGGCTGCTTGCTCTCGCCGGCCCCCCGCCGCAGGCCGCGACAGCCATGGCCAGGACCGCGATTCCCGCGGCTGCCCGGTATCGAACCTTCACTTTTCCTCCTGATCGTCCGAGGCCGTAATGACCTCGATCTCCTCCGCGTAGTGGCAGGCTGCGCCGTGGTCCACGGCGTTCGCGAGCCGAGCAACCGAGGGCTCTTCGTCCACACAGAGCTGCCGGTCCGCCTCGCTGAGCTGGGCGAACTTGGGGCAGCGGATGCGGAACCGGCAACCCGATGGCGGGTCGGCCGGGCTGGGCAGGTCGCCTTCGAGCAGGATCCGCTTCCGGGTGCGTTCCATCTCCGGGTCCGGCAGCGGGATCGCCGACAACAGCGCCTGCGTGTAGGGGTGCGCCGGGTGGTCGTAGACGTTCTCGACCGTGCCGATCTCGGCGATCCTGCCGAGGTACATCACGGCCACCCGGTCGGCCAGGTGCCTGACCACGGCCAGGTCGTGGGCCACGAACAGGTACGAGAGCCCCAGCGTGTTCTTCAGCTCCTCCAGCAGGTTGATGACACCCGCCTGGATGGAGACGTCGAGTGCCGACACCGGCTCGTCCAGGACGAGCAGCTTCGGCTCCAGCGCGAGCGCGCGGGCGATGCCGATGCGCTGGCGCTGCCCGCCGGAGAACTGCTGCGGGTAACGCTCGGCATGCTCGGGCGACAACCCGACCAGCTCCAGCAGCTCGGCGACGCGGGCCCGCACGTCTTTCCTGCCGTGCGCGCGCAGCGGCTCGGCGATGATGTCGCCGACCGGCATGCGCGGGTCGAGCGCGGCCATGGGGTCCTGGAAGACGATCTGCAGGTCGCGGCGGAGCGCCTTGCGCGCGCCCTTGTCGAGCTTGGCGCTGTCCTTGCCGAGCACGACGATCCGGCCGCCCTGCGGCGGCGCCAACTGCATGATCTGCTGCAGCGTGGTGGTCTTGCCGCAGCCGGACTCGCCCACCAGGGCCAATGTCTCGCCTTCGGCGATGTCGAAGCTGATGCCGTCGACCGCGTAGACGGTGCCGACGCGGCGCTTGAAGACCGCGCCCTTCATCAGCGGGTAGTGCCGGATCATGCCATCGAGCTGCAGCACCGTGGGGCGCTCGGCGCGCGGCACGCGAACCACGTCGCTCGGCGGGATGACCGGCACGGGGAACACGTCGGCCCCGGTCAGGCCCTTGTGCTCGATCTCGTGCGAGCGGATGCAGGCGACGTGCCGCCCGCCGGCGAACGGCGTGAGCGGCGGCTCCTCGTCGTCGCACATGTCCACCTTCATCGGGCAGCGCGGCGCGAACGGGCAGCCGGGCGGCAGCGCCGACGGCGACGGCGGGTTGCCCTCGATGGGCACCAGCGGCCCCTCCTCGCCGTCGACCCTGGGGATCGAGGCGAGCAGGCCCATCGTGTACGGCATCCGCGGCCGGTAGTAGATGTCGTCCACGGATCCCTGCTCGACCGGCCGGCCCGCGTACATGACGAGCACCCGGTCGGCCATGCCGGCGATGACGCCCAGGTCATGGGTGATCATCACGATGCCGGCGCCGGTCTCCTGCTGCGCGGTCTTGAGCACCTCCAGCACCTGCGCCTGGATGGTCACGTCGAGCGCCGTGGTGGGCTCGTCGCAGATCAGCAGGTCGGGGTCGTTGGCGATCGCCATGGCGATCATCGCGCGCTGCCGCATGCCGCCGGAGAACTCGTGCGGGAACGCCTTGGCCCGCAGGTGCGGGTTCGGGATGCCGACCAGGTCGAGCAGCTCCACGGCCCGCTTGGCGGCCTTGTCCTTGGCCATCTTCTGGTGCACGCGCACGGCCTCGGCGACCTGGTCGCCGATGGTGTAGACGGGCGTGAACGCCGACAGCGGATCCTGGAAGATCATGCTGATCGCCTTGCCGCGTACCTTGATCAGCTCGTCTTCGTCCATGCCGATCAGCTCGCGGCCGTGCAGCTTGACCGAGCCGCTGACCACGGCGTTCTTCGGCAGCAGGCCCATGATGGCGAGCGAGGTGACGGACTTGCCGGAGCCGGACTCGCCGACGATGCCGAGCACTTCACCGCGCTCGACTCCGTACGACACCCCGCGCACCGCCTGGATGCCGCCGGAGAAAGTGACGGTGAGGTCGCTGACCTCCAAGATGCTCACGAGTTGCTCCCCGGGTCGAGTGCGTCACGCAGGCCGTCGCCGATCAGGTTGATGCTCAGCACCAGGAGCACCAGCAGACCGGCGGGGAAGACGAACAGCCATGGGTAGCCGGTGGCGTTGCGCGAGCCCTCCGCGATGAGCGTGCCGAGCGAGACGTCGGGCGGCTGGATGCCGAACCCGAAGAAGGACAGCGCCGCCTCGCCGATGATCGCACCGCTGACGTTGAGCGTCGCGTCGATGATCAGCAAGGAGGACAGGTTGGGAACGATGTGCCGGAAGATGATCTTCCAGCGCGGGATGCCCATGTAGACGGCGGCCTGGACGTATTCACGCTCGCGGAGCGAGAGCGTCATGCTGCGGACCACCCTGGAGGTGATCATCCAGGTGAACGCGGCGAGCAGCACCACGAACCAGAGCCAGGAGCCGCCTTTCAACCTCGGCGAGATGATCGCGATGATCAGGAAGCTGGGGAGGACGAGCAGCAGGTCCACACCCCACATGAGGACCTTGTCCACCCAGCCGCCGAAGTATCCGGCGAACGCGCCCACCACCGCGGCGAGGCCGGTGGCGATCAGCGCCACCAGCAGGCCGATGACGATGGACTTCTGCATGCCGCGGAGCGTGACCGCGTACATGTCCTGCCCGATGGCGCCGGTGCCCCACCAGTGGTCGCCGTCAGGGGGCGACATGAAGGCCAGGAAGTCCTTGTCGGTCCAGTCGTACGAGCCGATGTACGGGCCGACGTACGCCAGGAGGATCAGCAGGACCAGGGCGGCGATGCCGTAACGGGCCTGCTTGTTGCGGAACAGGCGCCGGAGGACGACTTTGGAGCGCATGTCAGCTCACCCTCACCCGAGGATCGAGCGCCGCCACCAGCAGATCCGACAGGAAGGCAGCGAACAGGACACAGACGGCGGTGAAGAAGGTCACCGCGGCGACGGAGTTGACGTCATTGGCGTTGATCGCGTCGACCAGCCAGGCGCCCATGCCGTGCCAGGCGAAGATCTTCTCGGTGAAGATGGCTCCGGTGAACATCGTTCCGAACGCGAAAGCGAAGTAGGTGGCGGACGGGATCAGCGCCGTACGGAGCGCGTGCTTGATCAGCGCGGTCCTGCGTCGCAGGCCCTTGGCCATGGCCGTGCGGACGAAGTCCTGGCCGAGCACGTCCAGCATCATGTTGCGCTGGATGCGGCTGTAGAAGGCGATCGAGCCGAGGCTGAGGGAGATGGTCGGCAGGATCAGGTGGTTGAGCCGGTTGACGAACTGATCCCAGCCCGCCAGCTTCGGGTTGTACTCGCCGGTGTACTCGATCAGCGTGAACCCGAGCCCGTCGTTCAGGGTGTACGTCGCCATCGCCAGCAGCGTGGCCAGCAGGAAGACGGGAAGAGCCATGATCACGAAGGAGCTGACGCCGATTAACCGGTCGCTGAGCTTGTACTGCCGCACCGCCGAGATGGCCCCGAGCGCCACCCCGATGGCGAAGCCCACCACCGTGCCGATCAGCAGCAACCGCAGGCTGACGAAGATCCGCCGGCCCATCTCCGCGTTGACCGAGCCGCCGTTCCAGGTCCTGCCGAAGTCTCCCGCGATGACGCCCTTGGCCCACGTCCCGTAGCGCACGAGCACGGGGGTCTTGTCGTTCAGGTTGTAGGCGTCGAGCGTGGCGTCGATGACCGACTCGGCGATGGGAGGCTGACGTGCCTGGTACGCGGCCCGCGGGTTCATGGTGCTGGCGGCGAGCGTGTACGCGAGACTGGCCGCGATCACAACCAAGATCACATTTATTGCCAACCTGCGAAGCAGGTACTTGCCCATTACTCTCCGTTCGCGCTGTCCCGGGTACGGCGCCTCCGGCCAGAGGGCGCCCCCGCAACGTAAAGCCATCCCGAGACGGGAAATCACGGTGACCCGGAGATGGCGATCAAGCGGAGAATATCTGTAAAAATATAACGGTCAGAAACGACTGAATATAACAGTCAGGTCACTCACAAAAGATCGTGACATGTCACGACGCGCCCCTAATTTTGGGCCTTGACCTGCGGCTATGCTGACCATTTAGGGTGTTCTAACGCCGCCTCCACGGGTACTGTGTCACAAAACCCGGACAATAATTGACGAATGCGCGGAGTGATCTACATCATTGTGTAGACCCATAGAATCCACGCCGTTCTTGTCTCTCGGCCGATTCACGGGGGTCCTCGATCCGCAGCGGATCCATGCCCCGAGTCAGACCCTGAGTGCGGCCACTCCCGAACCGTGCAGGGCGTCCGGCAGCGGTGCGCCCGGCGAGGAGGAGCAGGAGCGAAAGGCCGGGGCCGGCCACTTCCGGGCCGGCGCCGACCGTCCAATCGGTGTCGGTCGCCCGCTGGGTGAGGCCGTCGAGGTTTCGCCTGGCGTTGAACGGCCACCCCATCGCCCACACCCGCCGCAGGCCTTCGCGGCTGTACTCGACGGGCACACCGTGAGATCGAAGCCGCATGGGAGGCCCACTTGGGCCGGACCCGGACCCGGCAGCTCCGGCAGGCACTGGCCGCCCTGCGCGAGATCACCGATCCGTACGCTCAGCCACACCCGCGTCAGCCCCGTGCGTGAGATCACCACCACAACAGACCAGCTTCATCTGATGAAATTTCATCTTCATCTGATGAAGGGCTAGGAAAAATCCGACTTGCGAGCTAACGTGCGGGGCGTGGCAACTGATCCTCAACGGGACGCCGCCCGGCACGTCCAGGTGGTGCACGCCCTCGGCGCCCGCATCGTCGGCGGCTCGCTGGCCCCCGGCACATCCATCCCCGTCGAAGAGCACCTCGTCGGTGAGCTGGGGGTGGGCCGGTCGGCGGTGCGGGAAGGCGTCAAGGTCCTGGCCGGCAAGGGCCTGCTGGAGACCAGGAGGAGCGCGGGCACCCGGGTACGCCCCCGCGAGTCCTGGAACCTGCTCGACGCCGACGTGCTCAGCTGGCGGTTCGAGCCGGAGCCGCGCCCCGAGGACATCCGGGTCCTGGCCGACCTGCGCGTGGCGCTGGAGCCGGGCGCGGCCAGGGTGGCGGCCGAGCGCGCCGACGCGAGCGCGGTGCGGCGCGTCGACGAGGCCCTGGCCGCCCTCTACGCCACCGCCGACGACCCCGAGCCGTTCATCGAAGCCGACCTGGCCTTTCACAAGGCCGTGTTCGCCGCGGCGGACAACGACCTGCTGCTCTACATCTACGACATGATCAGCATCGCCCTGCGGTCCGTGCGCCAGGTGCACACCCGCTCGGTGGCGCACAACAAGGAGACGCTGCCCGGCCACGAGCGCGTGGCGGTGGCGATCAGGCGCCGTCACCACCGCAAGGCCGAGGAGGCCATGCGCGAGGTGGTCGAGGTCGCCCGCGCCGACGCCGAGCAGCACATCCGCCTCTGTTGCTAGGAGCCATCACGTGGACGTCCTCCTCGACGTCGACGGCCCCGTGGCCGTCGTCACCCTCAACAGACCCGCCAAACTCAACGCCATCACCCCCGACATGGCCGCCGCGCTCAGGACCTGCCTGGCGCGGATCGACGCCGACCCGGCTGTCCGGGTGGCCGTGCTCACGGGCGCGGGCGAGCGCTCGTTCTGCGTGGGCAGCGACATCCGGGAGCTGGACGCGTACGACACGCCGTGGGAGTTCCGCAACCGCGGCGACTACGGCGACGCGGTCCGGGCCCTGCGCAAGCCGATCATCGCGGCCGTCAACGGCCACGCCTACGGCGGCGGCCTGGAGCTGGCCCTGGCCTGCGACATCCGGCTGGCCGCCGGCACGGCGACGTTCGCCGCCCCCGAGATCAAGCTCGGCTGGATCGGCGGCAGCGGCCAGTCCGCGCTGCTGGCCCACTCGATCGGTCCGGGCAACGCGGCCAGCATGTTGCTGACCGGCGACCCCGTCGACGCCGCCCGAGCCATGGCGTGGGGACTCGTCACCGAGGTGTTCCCGCAGGAGGAACTGCTGCCGGCCGCCATCGAGCTCGCCGGGAGAATCGCGACAAGATCCCCGATCGCGGCGCAGACCGCCAAGGCCAACCTGAAGGCCGCCTACTCGATGCCGCTCGACCAGGCGATCCAGTACGAGCGCGACCTGCAGACCGTCTGCTTCGCCACCGCCGACGCCGCCGAGGGCCGGGCCGCGTTCGCCGCCCGCCGCGAGCCCGTCTTCGAGGGGCGATGATGGGCGCGCTCGACGGCTACCGCGTCATCGACCTGTCCATCGCGATGGCGGGGCCACTGGCCGCCATGCGGCTGGGCGACCTGGGCGCGGACGTGGTCAAGGTGGAGCCGGTGACCGGCGAGTGGCAGCGGCACGCCCCCGCCGGCGGTGCCACGGGCCATCAGGTCAACGCCTCGTTCCTGTCGCTCAACCGCAACAAGCGCAGCCTCGCCGTCGACCTGAAGTCCGCTGAGGGCCGCGAGATCGTGCACCGGCTGGCCGCGACGGGCGACGTGTTCTTGCAGAACTACCGGCCCGGAGTGGCCGAGCGGCTCGGCATGGACTACGACACGATCAGCGCGCTCAACCCGCGCATCGTCTACGTCTCCATGTCGGGGTACGGAGAGAGCGGGCCGTACGTGTCGCGCCCGGGCCAGGACCTGCTGCTGCAGGCCATGAGCGGGGCGATGTTCAGTACGGGGCGCGAGGGCGACCCGCCGGCGCCCGCCGGGACGTACACGATCGACGCCGTCACCGCCTACAGCGCGTTCGAGGGCGCGCTGGCCGCGCTGCTGCACCGCGAGCGCACCGGTGAGGGCCAGCGGGTGAGCGTGAACATGCTGGACGCGGCCATCGCCGTGCAGATGCAGGAGCTGTCGGTCTTCACGGTCGGCAAGGTGCCGCAGCGGCGCGGGCGCGAGCCGCACGGCCACACCTACATCCGCGCGCCGTACGGGGTGTTCGCCACCAAGGACGGCTACCTCGCGCTCGGCATGCCGAGGCTCGACGTGCTGGCGGTCGCGCTCGACCTGCCGGAGGTGGCCGGCATGGACGGGCACGCCGACCGCGACGAGATCACCACGGCCGTGGCGAGCCGCCTCCCCGGCCGCACGACGGCCGAGTGGCTGGAGATCTGCGCCCGCCACGACCTGTGGGCGGGACCCGTCTACGACTACGCGGACCTGGTGGCCGATCCGCAGGTGAAGCACAACGGCTCGTTCGTCACGTACGAGCACCGCACCGAGGGCACGGTCACGACGCCCGGCTTCCCGTACCGCATGAGCGCCGGCCCGCCGTCGGTGCGGCGGGGCGCGCCGCTGGTCGGCGAGCACACGCGCGAGCTGCTCGACGAGCTCGGCTACCCGTCCGAGCGCACCACCGAGCTGGTGGCGAGGGGCGTGCTGGCATGCGCGGACTGACCTGGGACCACCCGCGCGGGTACGGCCCGCTGGACGAGCTGACCCGGCTGGATCTGGCCGGTGAGAACCCCTACGGCGACGTGCCCGAGCCCATCGAGTGGGATCGGCAGCCGCTCCAGGGGTTCGAGTCGGAGCCGATCGCGAAGCTCTGCGAGACCTACGACGTGCTCGTGGTCGACCATCCGGGGCTGGGCGCGGCCGTGGACGCGTTGGTGCCGATGGACGAGCTGTTCGGGCCCGACGAGCTGGCCAGGCTCAGGGCGGGCGCGGTCGGACGCACCTGGGAGAGCTACCACGTGCAGGGCCGCCAATGGGCGCTGCCGGTCGACGCGGCTACCCAGGTCGCGGTCGCGCGCCCCGGCGTGAAGGCGCCGGCGACCTGGCCTGAGGTGGCGGAGTTCGCCCGGGGCACGCGGCTGGCCTTGTGCCTGGGCGGGCCGCACGCGTTCCTCATGTACTGCGCGCTGTGTTCCGGCGACTTCCTCGACGAGAACGCCGGGACCAGGGCGCTGGAGCTCATGGCCGAGTTGCTCGCGCTCGCCGACCGGGAGGTGTCGCTCCGCAACCCGATCGGCGTGCTCGACGCCATGGCCTCGGGCGGGCCGGACTACTGCCCGCTGGTGTACGGCTACGTCACCTACCCGCTGGCGTTCTCCGACGCGCCCGCCTGGCCGGGGCACGCGCCGGGGAGCGTGCTCGGCGGCACCGGACTGGCGGTCTCGCGGCGGCGCGTCGGCACGATCGGCGCGTCCGTCCGCGCGCACCTGCGCCGGCTGATGTCCGAGCCGGTGCAGGCCACGCTCTTTCCCGCCACCGGCGGGCAACCGGCCGCCCGGTCCGTCTGGCAGGCACCGGGCGCCGCGGCGTTCTACCGCGGCACCGGCGCCACGATGGAGGCGGCCTGGATCAGGCCGCGTTTCCCCGGCTACGTCGCTCTGCAGGACAGGTCGTCCGCGCTGCTCCGCGACGGGCTGCTCGCCCGCGTCCCGGCCCGCGACCTGTTCACGAACCTGCGCGAGGAATGGAGGCACGCATGACCACGGCGCTCGTCACGGGCGCGGCGGGGGCGCTCGGCAAGGCGATCGTCCGCCGCCTGACCGCCGACGGCCACCAGGTGGCCGCACTCGACCTCGACGCCGGCTCCCTCGAAGGCGCGCTCAACCTCAAGGTGGACCTCCGCGACCCGGCCGCCATCGAGCAGGCGTTCACCGAGACGGCCGCGCGGCTCGGCCCGGTGGGCATCCTCGTCAACAACGCGGCCGTCTACTCCAGTCGGCCGTTCCTGGAGGTGCCGCTGGCCGAGTACGACGAGGTGCACGCGGTCAACCAGCGCGCCTACTGGCTGGCCGCCCAGCACGCCGCCAAGCAAATGACCGGAGGCGGCGCGATCGTCAACATCGCCTCGATCACCATGCACGGCGGCTGGTCCGACCTGGCCGCCTACGTCGCCACCAAAGGCGCGGCGGCCGCGCTGACCAGGGCACTCGCCCGAGAGCTCGGCCCGCGGGAGATCCGGGTCAACTGCGTGTCGCCGGGCGCGTTCCCCACGGCGGCCGAGGAGATCCATCCGGATCCGGAGGCCTACCACCGGTTCGTCCTGGAACGGCAGTCGCTGCAGCGGCGCGGCACCCCGGAGGAGCTGGCCGCCGTGGTGTCGTTCCTGGCCGGCCCGGACGCCTCGTTCGTGACCGGCCAGACCATCGAAGTCAACGGAGGGTGGGTGATGGCATGACGCCGGACCGCAGGCGGCTGGCCGAGCTGACCGGTGACCTGAGCGCGGCCGGCGGCGTCCGGCTGGTGACACTCGGGGACGGGCTCGAGCGCGGCATCAGGACCCTGGAGTTCCGCACCGGGTCGGGGCTGGCGTTCGACGTGCTGGTCGACCGGTGCATGGACATCGGGCACGCCGAGCACGCCGGGCGCGCGTTCGGCTGGCGCTCCCCCACCGGCTTCCGCCACCCCGGCCTGCACGAGAACGCCGACGAGGACGGCCTGTCATGGCTGCGCTCGTTCTCCGGGCTCGTCGTCACGGCCGGGCTCGACCACACACTCTTCGGCGGCGAGGTGCCCGCCGACGGCTACCGCTATCCACCCCGCCAGATCGTCCGGCACGGCCTGCACGGCCGCGTCGGCAACATCCCCGCCCGGCTGACCGGCTACGGGGAGCGGTGGGAGGCCGACCGCTGCGTGCTCTGGGCCGAGGGCGAGGTGCGCCAGGCCGCCGTGTTCGCCGAGAACCTGCGCCTGATCCGGCGCATCGAGGCCGACCTGGGCGGCGACGAGATCAGGCTGATCGACACGGTCACCAACGCCGGGTTCGAGCCGGCGCCGCACATGTTCCTCTACCACATCAACCTCGGCTGGCCGCTGCTCGACGAGGGCGCCAGGTTCGAGGCCGACATCCGCGAGACCCTCTGGCAGACCGACAGCGTGGCCGAGCAGAAGGCCGATCACCTCACCTTCCCGGGGCCCGCCCCCGGGTTCGTGGAGCAGGTGTACGAGCACGCGCTCGTCCCCGGCGAGGACGGCATGCACCGGGTGGCGGTGGTCAACGACCGGCTCGGCATGAAGGTGAGCGTGGAGTGGCCGGCGGCGGAGTTCCCGTACTTCTTCGAGTGGCTGAACCTGCGCTCCGGCAACTACGCGGTGGGTCTGGAGCCGTCCACCCACCACGTGTCCGGCGACGCGGCGGCCAGGGAGGACGGCAGCATGATCTGGCTGGGGCCGCTGGAGTCGCGGGTCTACCACACGACCTTCCGCGTCTCCTGATGCAGGCCGTACGCGCGTCTGGCCGTGCCGGCGAACACCTCGTCGCGCTCGCCCTTCGACAGTCCCGCGCACAACTCGTCCGCGACCTGCGCCACCTGCGCGTATTCGGCCGCGAGCAGGCACACCGGCCAGTCGGAGCCGAACATCACCCGATCCGGCCCGAACGCCTCCAGCACGACCTCCACGTACGGCCGCAGGTCGGACACCCGCCAGGCCGCCCAGTCGGCCTCGGTGACCATGCCGGACAGCTTGCAGAAGACGTTCGGGTGCGCGGCCAGCTCCTTGATCCGGGTGCGCCACGGCTCCAGCTCGCCGGCCGCGATCGGCGGCTTGGACAGGTGGTCGAGCACGAACGTCAGCCCCGGCATGGCCCGCACCGTGTCGATGGCGGCCGGCAACTGGTGCGGAAGCGTCAGCAGGTCGTAGGCCAGCCCGGCGGCCTCCACCGCGGCGAGCCCCCGCCGCACGTCGGGCCGGTTGAGCCAGGCGGGGTCGGGCTCGGACTGCACGCCGTGGCGCACGCCCACCAGCCCGGCGGGCAGGGCGGCCAGCGTGTCGGCGGCGTCGGCCGCGGTGAGGTCGATCCAGCCGACCACGCCCGCGACGAGGTCGGAGCGGGCGGCGAGATCCAGGAACTCGCGCGTCTCGTCCAGGTCGGACAGCACCTGGACGAGCACGGTGCGGGTCACCCCGGCCGCGGCGGCGGGCGCGGCCAGGTCGTCGAGCGTGAACGTGCGCCGGACCGGCGCCATCGGCTCCGGGTCCAGCCAGGTGTGGGGGCGGACGGAGAGGTCCCAGACGTGGTGGTGTGCGTCGATGCGGTCCATGGGCTAATCGAGCTCCAGCTCGGTCCAGAGGTCGTCGGGGTCGTGGATGAGCGCGAGGAACCGGCCCAGCCTGCGCTCGCGGCTCTCCTCTCGGGCGGGAGATCGTTTGCAGACCGAAACCTAGCAGACCTCCAACGCTTCCGAGTCTCCCTCCATGCTCTGGAACAGGAGTAACGATGATCAATGATGGCTACACACGACGTGGCGTGCTGGCGACCGGGTTAGGCGCCGCCGCCGGAACCCTGCTGACGAGCGGCGTCCCCGCACGTGCCGCCGCCACCGACGGCAACCCCCTGACCCTCTGGTACACACGCCCCGCCGCGGCCTGGCTGGAGGCGCTGCCGGTCGGCTGCGGGCGGCTCGGCGCCATGGTGTTCGGCGGCGTGGCCACCGAGCGGTTCCAGCTCAACGAGGACAGCATCTGGGCCGGCGGGCCGCACACCTACGACAGTCCCGAGGCGCTGGCCGCGCTCCCCGAGATCAGGCGGCTGGTCTGGGAGGACAAGTGGCAGGCGGCGCAGAACCTGGCCGACCGGACGTTCCTCGGCAGGCCCAGCGAGCAGGCGCCGTACCAGGTGCTCGGCGACCTCACCCTGACGTTCCCCGGCTCGGCCGAGTTCACGGAGTACCGCCGCCAGCTGGACCTGACGCGGGCGGTCACCAGCGTGACGTACGTCCGCGACGGCGTGCGCCACACGCGTGAGGTCTTCGCCAGCAACCCCGACCAGGTCATCGTCGTCCGGCTGGCGGCCGACAAGCCCGGCTCCGTGACCTTCCAGGCGGCCTTCTCCAGCCCGCAGTCCTCCGGCGTCGCGGCCGCCGGGCAGGACACGATCGCCCTCGACGGGGTCAGCGGGGACACTCAGGGGCTCAAGGGCGAGGTGCGTTTCCGCGCCCTGGCGAAGGCGCAGGCGAAGGGCGGCACGGTCCGGGCCGACGGCGGCACGCTGGCCGTCGAGGGCGCCGACGAGGTCACGCTGCTGATCTCCATGGGGTCCAGTTACCGCAGTTACAAGGACGTCGGCGGTGACCCCGCCGAGGTGGCGGAGCGGCATCTCGTGCGGGCGAGCGGGCAGCCGTACGAGGTGCTGCGGCGTAAGCACGTACACGACTATCAGCGGCTCTTCGGCCGCGTCGAGATCGACCTCGGCACCTCGGAGGCGGTGGCGCTGCCGACCGACGAGCGCATCGCGCGCCGGCGACTCGACGCCGACCCGCAGCTGGCGGCCCTGTACTTCCAGTACGGCCGGTATCTGCTGATCTCCTGCTCCCGCTCCCCCGGCTACGCCGCCAACCTGCAGGGCATCTGGAACGACTCCCTCACCCCCGCCTGGGAGTCGAAGTACACCATCAACATCAACTGCGAGATGAACTACTGGCCGGCCGGCCCGGCCAACATCATCGAGTGCATGGACCCGCTGTTCGACCTGATCAAGGATCTGTCGGAGACGGGGGCCAAGACGGCGCGGACGCAGTACGGCGCGGGCGGATGGGTGGCGCACCACAACACCGACGGCTGGCGTGGCACGGCCCCCGTGGACTTCGCCTTCTACGGCGTGTGGCCCACCGGCGGCGCCTGGTTGTGCCTGACCTTGTGGGAGCACTACCTCTACACCGGGGACGAGCGACGGCTGCGCGAGCACTTCCCGCTGATCAAGGGCTCGGTGCGGTTCTTCCTCGAGACACTGCAGACCGACCCCAGGACCGGCTACCTCGTCACCAACCCGTCGCACTCGCCCGAGGTGGGGCACCATGAGGACGGCGGCGAGAACGTCAGCATCTGCGCGGGGCCGACCATGGACATGCAGATCCTGCGTGACCTGTTCGAGGCCTTCGCCTCCGCGTCGGAGGCGCTGGGGCAAGACCCGGAGATGCGGGAGCAGGTGCTGGAAGCACGCTCCCGGCTCGTGCCGAACCAGATCGGGCACCTCGGGCAGATCCAGGAGTGGCAGGAGGACTACCGGGGAGACGCGGCGCTGTCGCGCAGCCGGCACATCTCCCACCTGTGGGGGCTGTTTCCCGGGCACCAGATCGACCCGCGTCTGTCGCCGGAGCTGGCCGCGGCCGCGCGCCGGACCTTGCAGCTGCGCGGGGAGGCGGGGGCCGGGTGGTCACTCGCCTGGAAGATCAACTTCTGGGCTCGGTTGCTGGACGCGGCGGAGGCCTACAAACGGCTGAGCAACCTGCTGGTGCCTGCCCGGACCGCGCCGAACATGTTCGACCTGCATCCCCCTTTCCAGATCGACGGCAACTTCGGCGGCACGTCGGGGATCACGGAGATGTTGCTGCAGAGCCACGCCGACCAGGTGCATGTGCTGCCCGCCCTGCCCGCCGCCTGGCCTTCCGGGTCGTTCCGGGGGTTGCGGGCGCGGGGCGGCTTCGAGGTGTCCCTGGAGTGGGCCGGCAGGGTGCTGACGCGCGGCCGGATCCGCTCGGACCTGGGCCGCCGGCTGACCCTGCGCACCTCGAAGCCGGTCACGGTGATGCTGGACGGCCGCCCGGTCAAGGCCGAGCGACCGGAGCCCACCGTGCTCGTCCTCGACACCCGCCGCCACGCCGTCTACGACATCACGCCGTCGCCCTGACCCACCTGTCCGCGCACCCACGCTGGATCGGGGTTCACACGCGGCCCGCCTGCCCGGAAGTAGACGATCGGCCGGCCGTCGGCGGCGCCGCGGCGTTGTGCCTGCACCACCGGAAGGAGCCAAGCCCGCGCCATGGAGACCGATGCTAGTGGTGGCGCCGGCTCGTCGCGTCGGCGCGGGCGCGGGGCCGGGTGCGGGAGGCCTCGCCGCGGGCGTGGGCGGCGAACAGGCGGGCGGCCTCGTCGGGGTCGCCCGACGCCAGAGCCGCCACCAGGTCGTCGTGGTGCCCCGCCATCGCCGTCCAGTCCCCGGCGTACAGCGGGTTGCCCACCACGTGCAGGCTCCACAGGTTCGACTCGATCGTCCGCCACAACCTCAGCAGGAAGGAGTTGCCGCACGCGGCGCACACCCGCCGATGAAACGCCAGGTCCGCGTCCCTGAACGCCCCGATGTCACCGTCCTTGGCCGCCTTCCGCATGGCCAGCACGTCGGCCGAGAGCTGCCGCAACGTGTCGGCCTGGATGCGGGCGGCCGCGCCCCGGGCGGCGTACTCCTCCAGCAGCACCCGGATCTCGCGCACCTCCCTGGCCTGCTCGTCGGAGATCTCCGCGACGTAGCTCCCCCGGTTGGGATAGGAGATGACCAGGCCTTCGTGTGCCAGCCGCTTGATGGCCTCCCGGGCAGGGGCCTGGCTGGTGCCGACCCGCCGCGCGATCTCGGCCTCCACGAGCCGCTGTCCCGGCACGAGCTCCCCCGACACGATCCAGCCGCGCAGCAGCGCATAGACCCGGTCGGACAGCAGCTCCCTGGGCAGCAGCCGGTCGGCGGGCGGCGCGACCTGCTGCTCCTGCCAGATGCGCGCGACCGTGGACTGCGACAGCCCGAGCTGCCTGGCCATGGTCCGGGTGGACGGCACGGCGGCGCCGCCGGCCGCCGCGGCGATCACGCGCTCGGCCTCCTCCCGCTCGGGGCTGCGCGGCCGCCCGGGCCGCGGCGCGTCCGACAGCCCGTCCAGACCCCGCTCCACGAACCTGGCCCGCCACTTGGCGACGGTCGCCGGGCTCACCGCCAGCCGCGTCGCGATCTCCTTGCGCGGCAGCCCGTCGGCGCAGGCCAGCACGATGCGGCTGCGCAGCGCCAGCCCGCCGCCCGGCTCCTTCGCCTGCGCCCGCAGCGCGGACAGCTCCTCCGCGCTCAGCACCAGCCGCTTGTCGTCCTCGCGTCCGAGTCCTGCCACAGTCCACACCCTAACGTATTTATGACTCACTCATCGGCCAGAAACGAATTTGTCGCTGCGTAAAACCCCTTGACCGACCCAAGTTACCAACGTATTAAATAATCGCTAATCGAGTAACGACCCATTAAAAGGCGTCGCAGATCTCGCCCCCTTGGAGGTGCGATGCGTTCCCCCCGTCCATCCCTCGCCCTGCCCGCCGTCGCCTGTCTCTTCTTGCTCACCGCATGCGGCGGAGGCGGCTTCGCGGACAACTCGACAGCGCAGCAGAGCGGGGGCGGCCAGGTCACGGTCAGGATGCTGGTCAACATCAGCCCCAACCTCACCCAGGCCTACTGGGACGGGCTGGTCAAGCCGTTCGAGCAGGCCAACCCGGGCATCGACGTCAAGATCGAGGCCCCAACCGGCAAGGGCGTGGCGGACACGCTGCCGCAGCAGCTCGCCGCGGGCAACGCCCCGGACGTGGTCGAGACGCTGATGGCCGACGAGACGCTGGCCAAGCAGATGCTCGATCTGACCGACCAGCCGTGGGCCAAGGACACGCCGCTCGCCCAGCAGGCCAAGCTGGGCGGCAAGATCTACACGGTCGGCGTCGGCGTGCAGGCGCAGTCGCTGGTCTTCTACAACAAGAGCGCCTTCGACAAGGCCGGGATCGACCGGCCGCCGACGACGTTCGACGAGTTCGACGCGGCCATGGGCAAGCTCAAGGACGCCGGCTACCTGCCGCTGCAGACGGGCGGCGACTTCCTCACCGGGCTGCAGCTGCTCCAGCTGTCCAACCCGAGCCGGGCCCAGCTCCACCCCGCCTGGCAGCAGGACGTCAAGGCGGGCAAGGTCAAGGCCGGCGAGTCGTTGCTGCCCTACCTGGAGCGCTACCGCATCTGGATCGACAAGGGGTACGTCGACAAGAACGCCCTCGGCATGAAGTACGCCGACGCGGAGACCGCGTTCCTGTCCGGCAAGTCGGCCATGTACGTCATGGGGAGCTGGTTCACCGCCGCCGAGGCCAAGGCCCAGAAGGACTTCGAGGTCGGCGTCTTCCCCGCCCCGGTCGACAAGGGGCAGGCCTACCCCGGCCCGCAGGGCGCCACGCTCGCGGCCCCGTACATGATCCTGAAGTCCACCCCGAACAAGGACGCGGCGCTCAAGCTGGTCCAGTGGCTCGTCACCGACCCGGCCGCGGTCAAGAGCCAGCTGAAGCAGGACGGCAACTTCCGCACCGGCGTCGAGCGTGAGTTCACGTCGCTGGAGAAGCAGGTGCAGGAGATCCTCGACAACGCGCCGTCCGGGGTTCCGCAGGGCGAGGGGTACGGCGACGCGACCCTCCCCAAGGGCTTCAACGCCGCCTGGAACAGCGAGGTCCAGGGCCTGTATGTGGGCAAGTCGCCCAAGGAGGCGGCCGAGGGCGTGGACCGCTGGCTGGCCGGCCGCTCATGACCCTCACCCGAGAAGCACCCCCCGTCGTGCCCCGAGCCGTCGCCGAGAAGCCGAAGAGGAAGCGCCATGACGGCCTGGTCACCGCGGTCATGGTCGGTCCCGCCGCCGTCCTCTACACGGTGATGCTCATCATCCCGGTCGGTCTGGCCTTCTACCTCAGCCTGACCGACTGGGACGGCTTCAGCGCCACCCCGGCCTTCGTCGGCGCCGCCAACTACGCCGACCTGCTCGACGACCCCGAGCTACGCCGCGCCGCCCTGGTCACCCTGCTGATCGCCGCGGCGGGCACGGCCGCGCTGAACCTCCTCGGACTCGGCTTCGCGCTGCTGGTGAACGGCGCCTCGCGGGCCAACACCTTCTTCCGGATCGTGCTGTTCTATCCGCACGTGCTGAGCGCCCTGGTGGTGGGCTTCCTGTGGTCGGCCATCCTCGGGACCACCGGCGCGGTCAACAACCTCGTCACCACCTGGGGCGGGGAGGTGATCCCGTTCCTGTCCGACCCGGTGTGGGCCACGGTCACCATGATCGCGGTGCTGGTGTGGGCCGGGTTCGGCGTCAACGTCGTGCTCTACCTGGCGGGACTGCAGGCGGTGCCGCTTTCGCTGATCGAGGCGGCGCGGATCGACGGGGCGACGCGGTGGCAGGTGTTCCGGCACGTGACGCTGCCGGCGCTCGGGCCCTCCGTGACGATCAACATCGTGTTGTCGCTGGTGACGCTGCTGAAGACGTACGACCTGGTGGTGTCGCTGACGGCGGGCGGCCCGGCCGGGCAGACGCAGACCGTCGCCTACCTCATCCTGTGGAACTCCTTCCACGACGCCCGCCTCGGATTCGGCTCGGCGCAGTCGGTGATCCTGATGCTGGTGACGGCGGCGCTGGCGTTCGTGGTGACGAAGCTGCGCAGGCGCGGCGAGCTGGCGGTGCACCAATGAGAAAGTCCTTCCTCTGGGTCACCGTCGCGTTCATGCTGGTGCCGCTCTACGTGCTGACGGTCAACGCGTTCAAGGGCCAGCAGGACATCCTCGCCGAACCGTTCGGGCTCGGTGGCCTCACCCTCGAACCGCTGGGCAGGGCGCTGACGAACCCGCAGTTCAACGTGGTCAAGGGGTACGCGGTCACGTTGTTGTTCGTGGTGGCGGTCAACGTGTTGTCGGTGCTGCTGGCCGCCCCCGCCGCGTACGTGATCGCGCGCAGCCCCAAGCGCAGGTTCCGCATCCTGATGTTGTTCTTCCTGGCCGGGACGTTCATCCCGGGGCAGGTGCTGGTCATCCCGGTCGTGTACGTGCTCAAGACCCTCGGCCTGATGGGCACCATCCGTGGGTTCGTCCTGTTCGAGACCGTGTTAACGCTACCCTTCTCGATCTTCCTGTACGCCGGCTACATCGCCACCATCCCGGCCGTGCTCGACCAGGCGGCGGCCGTGGACGGGGCCGGGCGGCTGCGCACCTTCTGGCGGATCGTCTTCCCGCTGATGCGGCCCGCGGTGGCCACGATGGTCATCCTCAACACCTTCTCGGTGTGGAACGACTTCGTGAACCCGCAGATCATCCTGGGCCCCGGCAGCGGCCTCTACACGGTGACGACCGGCGTGTACGCGGCGGTCAGCCAGTACTCCACCGACTACACGGTGGTCTTCCCGACGCTGCTGCTCGCCATCGTTCCCCTGCTCGTCTTCTTCGTCTTCATGCAACGGCACATCATCAGCGGCCTCACCACAGGTGCGACGAAAGGTTGAAGATGCGGACCGTACGCCCGGGACCCGCAAGCGGTCCGACCGTCCACGCGACCGTCCCGCTCGGCGAGCCGCCGGCCTGGGCGGTGCTCGAGCGCAGGCTGTTCGACACGCTCGACGAGGCCTGGCGGGCCTTCGCGGCCCGCTACTGCGGGCCCGACGGGCGGCTCATCTACCACGGCACCGCCGCCGACCGGGACGGCGCCGACGACTTCTACGAGGCGTTCTTCAACTGGCCGGCGCTCTACCAGCTGGGCGGCGCCGACGACCTGCTCGACCAGTCCAAGCACCACTGGGAGGGCGTCACCGCGCAGCTCACCGAGCTGGGCTACCTGGTGGACGAGTTCGAGCGCGGCTACGACTGGTTCCACCAGGGCGAGTCGCTGCTGCTGTTCTACGGCATCTGCGCGGCCGACCCGCGCGACGAACGGTTCCGGGAGCGGGCGCACCGCTTCGCCGACCTGTACCTGCCGGGCTCGGCGAACTACGACGCCGAGCACGACATCATCCGGGCCCCGCACAACGGCGCCGGCGGCCCCCGCTACGGCCTGCAGTGGGAGTGGGCGTCCTACCACACGGACCTCGTCAGCATGCGGCCGTACGGTCTGCCGCTGCGCGACCTGCCGGGCATCACGGAGTGGGACGACCTGGCCGACCCGCACAACGCCGCCCGCATGGGCGCGGCGATGAGCGAGCGCATCGGTCGCGGCGACGTCGCCGTCAACCTGGCCGCGACCAGCCTGGCCGTCAACGCCTGGCTGTACGACGGCGACGACCGCTACCGCGACTGGGCGCTCCGCTACATCGACGCCTGGCAGCGGCGCGCCGAGGCCAACAACGGGATCCTGCCCGACAACGTGGGCCCGTCGGGCATCGTCGGCGAGCTGCACGGCGGCCGCTGGTACGGCGGCAACTACGGCTGGCAGTGGCCGCACGGCCTCTACAGCGTGGGCGCCGCCGCCGCGATCGCCGCGGTCAACGCCCACCTGCTGACCGGCGACGACGACGCGCTGGCCATCGGCCGCGACCCTCTGGAGACCGTGTACGGCCACGCGATCAAGGCCGCTGTCACGGAGACGGAGATGAGCATCAGCGACCGCTGGCTGGCCGAGCTGGGCGACGAGGCGGGCAAGCCGACCATGCTGGTGCCCAACCGGCACGACGACCGGGGCTGGTTCGACTTCCAGCCTCCGCAGCTGGGCCTGCCGGTCTGGCTCTGGCACGCCTCACTGGGGCGTGGGGACGCCGCCAGGATCGACCGGCTGCGGGCGGCCTCCGGCTATGACTGGGCCACGGTGCGGCCGTTCCGCAACAAGGAGGAGGCCGGGCACGAGGCGCCGTGGCTGGAGTTCCTGCGCGGCGCCAACCCCGGCTTCCCCGAGGCGATGCTGACCACCGCGCTCGGCCAGGTGCGGCGGCGGATGGCGCTCATCGAGGCCGACGACGCCGACCCGGCCGCCATCCACGTGCACCACTGGCAGCGGCTCAACCCCGTGCTCACCGAGGCGCTGCTGCAGCTGGTCACCGGCACCCCGCAGGTGCTCTACAACGGCGGGCTGCTGGCGGCCAGGCTGGCGTACTTCGACGCCGACCGCCACCGCCCGGGCCTGCCGCCGGACGTGGCCGCGCTGGTCGACTCGGTACGCCCCGGCGGCGTCCGCGTCGAGCTGGCCAACCTGGGCCTGACCCGCACCCGCAGGGTCGTGGTGCAGGCCGGCGCGTTCGGCGAGCACCGCATCGACAGCGTGGTCGCCTCCCAGGCCGGCGACGACGCCTACCCGGGCGACCCGCGTTCCTACACCTCTCCCCCGATCACCGAGACCGAGCAGGAGGTGACGGTGGGCGGGCCGCGGCTGCTCGTGGAGCTGCCGCCCGGCCGCCGCATCCGGCTCGACCTGCACACGACCGCGCGCGTCCGCACGCCGTCGCACCAGCACTACTGAATCGCACCGCACCACCGAGTCGAGTCGTACCAGCACTGATGAGGAGATACATGGACGACGCCATCTGGGATCTGCCTGTTCGCGGGCCGCTGCCCGCCGAACCCGATCCCGTCCTCGTGGAGGGGCTGTCGCGGATCAGCTCGGCCACCGCCTGCGCCAAACTGCACGCCCAAGGCATCCGGCGGACCTTCATCGAGGGACCTCGTCCCCTCGCCCAAGGGCAGAAGATCGCCGGCCGGGTGCGCACGCTGCAGTTCATGCCGCAGCGCGAGGACGTCGCCTCCGGGCTCGGCCAGGAGTACGTGGAGCGGCACACCGCGCTGTGGGCCGTGCTGGAGCGAATCGAGCCCGGCGACGTGCTGCTCGTGCAGGCGTACGGCAGCGCGTACACCGGCTGCTTCGGCGACATGCTGGTGCGCTACTTCAAGCGCAAGGGCGGCGCGGGCATCGTCGTGGACGGCCGGATCAGGGACCTGCCGAGGGTGCGCGGGCTGAACGTGCCGATCTGGTCCACGGGGGCCACGCCGCACTACGCCTCGCAGGCGGAGCTGTTCCCGTGGGCGTACGACGTGCCCGTGGCGGTCGGCGGGGCGCTCGCGCTGCCCGGCGACCTGGTCGTGGCCGACGACGACGGAGCCGTGGTGGTGCCGCGCCGGCGCGCGCAGTCGGTGCTGGAGGCGGCGGCCGATCACGAGCAGTGGGAGCGCTACAGCCGGGCCCGCATCGAGGAGGGCGGCGCCCTGTCGGACTACTACCCCCTCACCCCCGAGACCCGCGCCGAGTACGAGCGGTGGCGGGCGGTAAAGGAGAGCCAGTGATCCTCAGGTCCTTGGGCGCGATCGTCTTACTCCTGGGCGGGGTTGCGACCCCGGCGCCGGCGGACAGGCCTTCGTGCGACTACTACGTCTCCCCGGCGGGAAGCGACCGGGGCGACGGCAGCGCCCAGCGCCCGTGGAAGTCCATCGAGCAGGCCCGCGACCAACTGCGCACGAAGAAGCGGCAGCAGAAGTGCGACATCGTCGTCAACGTCAAGAGCGGCGACTACGTCGTGGACAAGACCATCACCTTCACCGAGGCCGACTCCGGCGAGAACGGTCACAAGATCATCTACCGGAGCGCCGACGGCCCCGGAAAGGCCCGCCTGCTCGGCGCCAGGCCGTTGACCGGCTGGCAGAAGCACACCGACACCATTTACAAGACCAAGATCGACCGGACCTTCTACACGCTCTTCGAGGACGGCAAGCGCGCCACCACCGCCCGCTACCCGAACCGCACCAGCGACGACCTGTGGTCGCCCTACCTGTTCTCCGTGCTGGGCGAGCCGGAGAAGGAGGCGGTGCGCCAATGGCTGTACTTCAAGCCGGAGGACGTGCCGAAGGAGTGGGACGCCGACTTCGACCGGAACTCCCAGATCGTGGTCTGGTCGGGCGGCTCGTGGAGCTGGTTCACCGACACCGTGCCGCTGGGCGGCGCCGACTTCCGCAAGAACTTCTTCACGCTCAACCACTGGGCCCGCTACTCGTTCGTCAACAGCCGCAGCGGCTCGCGCTACTTCCTGCAGAACACGCTGCGGTTCCTGGACCAGCCGGGCGAGTACTACTTCGACTTCGCCAACAGTGAGGTCTACTACTGGCCGCGTACGTCGATCGACAAGGTCATGGCCCCGACCGTGAAGACGATCATCTCGCTGGCCGGTTCCTCCCCCGACCGGCGCGTGCAGAACGTCGCCTTCGACGGGCTGGCGTTGCAGTACTCCGACTTCGTGGACTGGTATCGCGCCGGGTGGATCAGCGAGGGCGACTCCGGCTACGAGCACAAGTATCCGGTCTACGACCGGCAGATCGAGATGCCGCGCAACCGGTTCGGCATGATCACGCTGACCAACACCAGGGACGTCGACCTGACCAGGTTACGGCTGTCCGACAGCGGCTTCATGGGCGTCTACATGTTGTTCGCGAACGAGCGGGTCAAGGTGTCCGACAGCCTGCTGGAGAACATCGGCGCCGACGGCATCAAGGTGGAGGGCGGATACCCAGGAGAGGGAGACATTTCCGGACATCACACGATCTCGAATAACTACATCTACCACGTCGGCGAGCTGGTCCCCGGCGACGCGGCCGGCATCGAGCTGCTGAGCACCGGCAACAACGTGGTCAGCAACATCGTCGTCAAGCACAGCGCCCGCTACGGCATCAGCCTCGAGGTCCGTCCGGAGGTCAAGGACGAGGACAACTACGCGCGCAACAACCGGTTCTCCTACATCCGCATCGAGGAGGCCGGGCTGGACAGCGGCGACATGGGGGCCTTCTACACCTACGGCGTCTCCAACTCCGATCCGCACGAGATCGACAACCACGTCGCGCAGATGGTGATCGGCGACGTCATCAACGACCCCGCCGGCGCGATGCCGGACAGCGGCACGCGCGGGGTGCACATGGACGCCGGCGGCTGCGGGTTCTCCTTCGAGAACATCGAGGTCGGCAAGGTCAGCGACGACAAGTACCAGAGCTACCAGTGCAACGAGGTCAAGAACGCCAACTGGGCCGCCGGCTTCGACGCCTCCAAGATGGAGTACGACAAGATCGGCGTGACCAGCGCGTTCCCCTACCCGATCCCCGGCTGACCGTCCGTTGACAGGGCGCCGGTCCCCATGGGGCCGGCGCCCCGCGAACCGCGCCGACGTGGCGAGTTCTACGCGAACGAGTGCACGATGACCGTCGATGTGGCACGGCGGCTGCTGGAGTACGCGGAGGCTGGACTGCCGATCGTGCTGCTCGGTGACTGGCGTGCCGCCTCCGTGCCGGTCGTCGCCCGCGACGGTGAGAACGAGCGGCTCCGGACCCTGATCGGTGAGTTGCTGACGGCCCCGTCCGTACGCATGGTCGCCGCCAGGCCGACGTCCCCGCGGCGCCGGCCGCGCTCGGCGTGCGCCCCGACGTCCGGTACGCCACCGCGTCCACGCTGCTCACGGCCCGCCGCGTGGCCGGTGACGTGGACTACTACTACCTGTGCAACGGCAAACACGTCGAGAACCCCAAGCCGCCGGTGGCTCGGATCGACCACGAGGTCACGCTGGCCCGAACGGCCCCGGGACGGGGTGCCGTACCTGCTGGACCCGTGGACGGGGCGGGTCCAGCAGGTGGTCCATCATGGGGCGGACGGCGACGGGATCCGGCTGCGGGTGGCGCTGCTGCCGGGCGAGTCGATGGTCGTGGCCATCGGCCGTCCCGGCCTGTTCGGGACCCCGGCGCGGACAGCGCCGCACGTGGTCGCGACGGACGCGGGCCTGGTCAGATACGACGGGGGCGCTCTGGTGGTCCGCGCCTCCCGCTCGGGGACGTACACGACCACGCTGTCCGACGGCCGGACCGTCACCTCCGTCATCGGGCCGGTGCCCGAGCCGGTGGTGCTGTCGTCGTGGCGGCTGGAAGTGGAGGACTGGCGGCCGGAGGGCACGGTCGCGCACCGGCTGGATCTCGACCGGCTCACCCCGTGGTCGGACATTCCAGAGCTGGCCGACGTCTCGGGCATCGGCCGTTACACCACCGACGTCCGCGTGGAGGGCGGGGCGTACCTGGACTTCGGCGAGGTGACCGACACCTGCCGGGTGCGCGTCGACGGCCGCCGCCTGGACCCGGTCAACCAGCTCAACCCCGTCGTGGACCTCGGGCGCGGCGTCAGGACCCTGCAGGTGGAGGTGGCGACACCGCTCGGCAACCGGCTCCGCGTCGCCGACCCGGCCGTCTACGGTGGCCTGACCCGCCAGCCGTACGGCCTTGCGGGTCCGGTCAGGCTGGTGCCGTACGGCGAGGCCCGTGTGGACGCCCGCTGACGGGCGTCAGTCGCGCGAGCGCCGCACGCGCCTGGCCGCCACGATCAGCACGGTCAACCCGGCCAGCGCGAGGAGCGTGGTGAACATCCACTCTCCTGAGCCGTCCGGTCCGTAGACGCGGGACTCGCGCCCCGTGTCCACGGCCTCGGCGGTCTGCCCGGCTGCGAGCACGTTGCGATCGCTGCCGTACAGCTCGACATCGCGCCGCAGGACCCGCCCGTCCCCGGAGGCGAAGTCCCCGGCCCAGACGCAGGACTCGTGCCCAGGATGCTGGACGCACCGCAGTTGCTTGGCAGTGAACACTCCGCTCACCCCGTCGGCGCGCGCGGCCCGGATGGCCGGGCCGAGCGCGGGGACGGACACGAACAGCAACAACAGTCCTACAACGGCCAGCGCCACCGTGAACCCACTCAAACGCCGTTTCGTGACCGTCATGACACGGGCCTAGTGTGCGAGCGCGCAGGTGCAGGAGGCCCCGGCATGCTCCGCGGGGCGGCGGTGGAGCAGCATCGCCACCACCATCGGCGCGAAGACGAGGGCGTTGTAGAAGAGGTGCAGCTCCATCCTGGGCAGGATCAGCTGCAGAACGCTCGTCGGCACCGGACGGCCCATCAGGTAGATGCCGCTGAGCTTCTGCACGAGCAGCAGCAGATGCTCCATGTGGTGCCACACCTGGATGCCCAGGGAGATGTTCCACCATGTACGCGAACTGCCGGTGAAGCCCTTGCGCAGCATGATGAGGCCCACGAGCATGAGTAACGCGTACCCGTAGTGCATCCACTCCGAGGTCACCAGCCACGGGAAGGGCATGCCGAGCACGCCCCGGGCCTCGGCCAGCGGCCAGCCCCAGGCGTAGACCTGTACGGCCTGTGCCACGTGCTCGGCCCAGTGGGCGACCACGATGACCATGAAGATCGTGAGCGCGGTCTTGTGATGGCGTCCGTTGAGGGTGGATGCGCTGATCGCCATCGTCACCATTTCTCACCTCGTGTCTCTTGCGATGACGCTGCCTGAAAGAGCCGGGGCTGCCGGCCCGCCTTTCCGCCGTCGTGCCGTCTCCCACCAATGGGCGGCCCAGGGAAGACGATCTCCGATGGCACTAGCAATCTGGTTGCAACGTCTTGCAGGTGACTGGTGGCCCACCCACCGTTGCCGAGGGACAGCACGTCAACGGGTTCCCGCTCCTCTGCGTCCCGCGGAAACGTGCACCCCTACGCCGCGAAACATCGTCTGTCCCGAGCATTGCCTGTGGAGCTCAGGGTGCGTCACGGCTCTTCCAGCGCGTAGGCGACCGCCCGGGACAACCTGAGCCTCGCGCCTTCCCGGAAGGCCGCCGTGTACGCCCGGGTCCCCAGCGCGCGACGTGCCCGCTCAACGCACTCCTGGTGTGACTTCACCTGGAATCGCGGCCGCGACGGAGAGGCGGTGACCGCCCGCCACAGGTCGTGCGCGGCGCCCAGCAGCCGGGCGGCCCGCTCGTGCCGCCCGCGAGCCCCAGCCGTCCAGGCCAGCACCTCCAGGCACTGGAGGAGACCCCATCGGTCATCGATGGCGCTCCAGAACGCGGTCACTTCCCGCATCTTGGCCTCGGCCCGGCGCCAGTCGCCCTGTTCCCAGCGGGCGATGCCGAGCGCATACCGTCCGTACGCGCGGAAGAGCGCCGCGTCGCGCTCTTCACACATCATCACCAGTTCCTCACCGTACGCGGCGGCCCGGTCCGGACTCAGGTGGGCGGCGAAGAGAGTGGCGAAGTAGAGCGTGACCCCCACGGCGTGGACGTCGTCTCTCGCGCGGTGACGGGTGAGAGCGTCCTCCAGAAGCGCGAGCCCGCCCTCGGGGTCGCCCTCGGCCAGCGCCGCGACGCCGGACATCTGGGTGGCGAACGCGAGCACCGCCTCGTCCCTCGACTGCCGCGCGAGTGTCAAACACTCCCGCAGGTCGGCTCCGGCCGCCGGATCGCCCTGGTAGAGGGCGAACAGCCCGCTGGCCCACAGGCCCATCGCCCTGGTGGTGTTCGGTCGTGACACGAGTGCGAGACCGCGTTTCAGCCAGTGCCGGCCTTCGCTGAACGCCCCGGCGACGAGCCAGTGGGCCCACAGCGCGGAGGCGATCTCCAACCCGGCGGGCGCGTCACGGGGCCTGCCGAAGCAGAAGTCCAGGGCGACGCGCACGTTGGGAAGCTCCGCGTTCAGCATCCGGTGGTGGTCGATCTGGCCGGGCTCCATCCGGTCCACGCGCACTCGCCCCGTCAGCCGGCGGTAGTGGTCGATGTAGCGCGCACGCAACGCCTCCGCGTCCGTGGCGGGCAGCCGTTGACGACCGTACTCGCGGACGGGCTCCAGCATGCGGTATCGGACTCCGCCGCCGTGCTGCTCCGCTCTGCACAGGATGGACTTGTCCACCAGGCCGGCCATCAGATCCAGCACGTCCTCGCGTGCCAGACCCTGACCGGCGCATACGGCTTCGGCGGTCTCCAGGTCCACGCCTCCTGGGAACATCGACAGCCGCTCCCACAGTCGTTGCTCACCGGGCGAGCACAACCCGAAGCTCCAGTCCATGGTCGCCCGCAGGGTCTGGTGGCGTGCCAGCGTGCCGGAGCCGATCTCGGCCGGTACGTCCAGGCACTCGTCGAGTTCGTTCGCCAGATCTTCCACCGATACCTTGCGTAGCCGTACCGCCGCCAGCTCGATGGCCAGAGGAATCCCGTCGAGGCGCCGGGCCAGCCGGGCGACCGCCCGGGCGTTGGCCGCGTCGATGAGGAAACCCGGCCGGATCGTCGCCGCCCGCTCCGCGAAGAGCCGCACGGCGTCTCGCCGGGCGACGTCGCGCGTGGTGTCGCCGGGCTCGGGGACGGGGAGCGACGGCACATACAGCACCCGCTCGCCGTACACCCCGAGCGACTGCCGGCTCGTGGCCAGGATCCGCAGCCACGGGGTGCCGCGCAGGAGCCGCTGCACCAGGTGGGCGCACGGACCCAGCAGATGCTCGCAGTTGTCCAGCACCAGCAGCACCCGTTTGTCGGCCAGACGCTCCACCAGCAGAGTCACGAGGTCCGGTCCGGTGTCATGGATTCCCAGCGCGGCGGCCACGGCCGGGGCCAGCAGGTCCTCATCGTCGATGGTGGCCAGCTCTACCAGCCGGACCCCGTCCCGGTACTTCTGCTGCGCGATCTCGCTGACACGTCGCGCCAGCCGCGTCTTGCCGACACCGCCCGCGCCGGTCAGGGTCAGCAGGCGGGTCTTGGGCAGGACCCGCTTGATTTCGGAGATCTCATGCCTTCGTCCGATGAAGGCAGGGGTGTCGGGCTGCGACCCGTCCGCCGCCGGCTGTTCGGCAGCCGGGACGTTCCGGATCGTGTCGTTCGCCGTCATGCTCGTGCTCCGCCGGGAGGTTCCTCGCCGGAGAGGCGGGCCTGCTCGACGACCCAGCCGGCGATCTGGGCCCTGGAGTTGAAGCCGAGTTTGCGCAGGATGTGCTGGGTGTGGGCCTCGGCGGTGCGCTGGGCGATCACCAGCGTCGCCGCGATCTCCTTGTTGCTCTTTCCCTGGGCAATGAGGCGGGCGATCTCGATCTCCCGTCGGGTGAGGGTCGAGCGCTCACCGGTCTCGCCGGACCGGCCGCGGGACGGCGCCTCCTCCATGAGGGCGTAGGCGACCGCCTGCTCACGGGAGAGCTTGGCGCCCCGCTCGATGGCGGCTTGGAAGGCCCGCTCGCCAAGGGCGCGACGCGTACGGGCCTCGCATTCGTCGTGGTATCGGATGAGGTGGCCGATTCCCAGGAGTGGCACGCCGATCGGCTCCCAGAGGTTACGCAGGATGCCCAGCAGCTCGCCGGCCCGCGTGAACGCCCTTTCCGAGGCGGCGATCCAGGCCAGCACCTCGACGTTGCCCCCGACCCCGACCGTGTCGTCCACTGCGTGGAAGACGCGCAGGCTCTGCTGTTGCAAGGCCGCCGCGCGGCGCGTGTCGCCTTGGCGCCAGAACTCGACGCCGAGCGCCGTCATCGCGTACGACTTGTGCCAGCTCTCGCCATGAGCGTCGCAGACGGCGATGCCCTCCTCGGCGGCGGCGACGGCGCGTTCCGAGTCGCCGAGGTCGGAGTGCGCGAAGGTGAGCCAGGTCAACGCCTGGACCTCGCCCGCCGGGTCTCTGACGGCGCGATGACGGTCCAGCGCTTCCTGGAAGGCGCTGACAGCCGATGCGGTGTCTCCCTCCTCCATTGCGATCATGCCGGAGTACTGCGCGACGTAGCCGAGAACCGGTTCGAGCCCGAGCCGCTCGCCGAGCGCTCTGCTCTCGGCGAGCCGCTCGACGGCCGAAGCCAGATCACCCTGGAGGATGGCGAGCCGGCCACATGCCCACAACGCCCGAGCCCTGACCTCGGACAGGCCGGCGGTGTCCGCGAGTCCCCGTTCGAGCCAGTCGCGTCCTTCGCCCAGGTGGCTGCTGGAGATCCAGTGGTAGAGGAGGTCGCTGGCCATGTCGATACAGAGCCCGGCGTGCTCGGCGTGGCAGTATTCCAGAGCCGTGCGCAGGTTGGGATGCTCGACCCGCAGCCGGTTCAGCAGTTTGACCTGCGCGGGGCCGAACAGCTGCGCCCGCGCCTCGCGCGACAGCTGCCGGTAGTAGTCGCGATACCGGCGTTTCAGCTGCTGGTCCTGCCCGGAGGCCATCAGCCGCTCCCTGCCGTACTGCCGGATCGTGTCCAGCAGCCGGTATCGCACTCCCCACGGATGCTCCTCCCTGATCAGGACGGACTTCTCCGTCAGGCCGGCCACAAGGCCGACGATCTCGTCATGGGCGATGCCGTCCCCGGCGCAGACTGCTTCCGCCGCCTCCAGATCCAAGCTGCCGCTGAACACCGAGATGCGTGCCCACAGCAGGCGCTCGTGCTCGGTGCACAGGTCGTGGCTCCAGTCGATCAAGGCGCGCAGCGTCTGGTGGCGCGGCGCAGTGACACTCGATCTCGCGGTGAGTAGCCGGAAGCGATCGTCCAGCCGGTCGAGCAATTGGTGGACCGACAGCGCGCGCATCCGCACGGCGGCGAGCTCAATGCCGAGCGGCAGGCCGTCCAGGCGGCGGCAGATCCGCTCGATGATGTCCTGGTTCTCGTGCGTGACGGTGAAACCGGGCAGGACGGCCTCGGCCCGCTCGGCGAAGAGCCGGGCCGCGTCGGACATGGGGTACGGCCCGCCGTGCCGGGAATCGAGGCCCGACAGCGTCGGCACCGGGAACGCGTGCTCGCTGGTGATTCCCAGCAGCTGCCGGCTGGTGGCCAGGATGCGCAGCTCCGGGGCGGAGCTCAGCAGCGTCTGGGCAATCATGGCGGACTCGTTGAGTACGTGTTCACAACTGTCCAGGAGGATCAGCGCCCGCTGCTCCCGCAGGTGATTCGTGAGCACCTGGATGGGCGGGTGGGCGGAGTGATCCTGGATCTTCAGCGCGCCGATCACGGCCTGAGGCAGCAGTGCGGGGTTGTTGAGCTCGGCGAGTTCGACCAGCCAGACCCCGTCGGGGAATGCCCGTCGCAGGTCGGCGGCGACGCGCAGGGCCAGCCGCGTCTTGCCGACGCCGCCGGGCCCGGTGAGGGTCACCATGCGGGCGTCGGCGATCAGGCGCTTGACCGTCGCCACTTCGTGCCGGCGCCCGATGAAACTTGTCAGCTCGGCAGGTAGTCCGTCGGTGTACGTGTGCGCCAAGGTGCGCAATGTGGCATTGGTCATCGATGCCTCGCATCGGCTCTGGCGAGTAGGCGACCGCACGCGAAAATCGAGCCGACCTAACCAACATATGCCCGATGGCGTGTCCTGGACACCGGGACGATATGCCTGGTCATCGCGTATGCCGGGCCACATACCCGATCGCCGGCAACCCATGGCGAAGATCAGGCTCGCACATGGGACAGATTTTGCAAGGAGCTGCCCGGCGTCCCTCCGGCGCGTCGTGCCGGTCGGTGGTGACCTCGGGGTGCGTGTTCGACGTCGGGGACGACTGCATCGCGATCAAGGCGGGGCGCGGGCCCCACGGGCGGCGGGTCGGGGTGCCATGCGAGGACGTGCTGATCGACGACTGCGACATGCGCTACCGGTACGGGTCGGTCGCGATCGGGACGGACACGACCGGCGGGATCCGGAACGTGTTCGTCCGCCGCTGCAGGTGGGGCGGGCCGGGGCTGTACTTCGGGGACTACATCAAGACGAACTCGGTGCGGGGCGGGATTATCCCGAGCAGCCGCTGCGGGACATCACGGTCAGGGACAGCTCCTTCGAGCGGGTGCAGCGGGCCGACGTGGTGAGCGACGTCGAGGGCCTGTCCGTCACCGGGGTCACGGTGGGCGGGAGCCCGGTCTCACGACGCACGGCCTTCCAGCACGCGGGCGAGCGCGTGCAGGGTCTCCAGGGGCGTGCCGGGCGGCGGGGACACGCGCAGCACGGGCTCGCGCAGGTCGAGCGGCGCCCGGGCCACGGGGGCTGCGCCCACGAGCAGGCATGCCCCGGCCGCTCGTGACCTGGCGTCTTCGGCCGAGTCACCCGGCGGCGGCCTGAGGGTGACGAGTGCGGAGGGCTCGTCGAGCGGCTCGACCACCCGCCAGCCACCGGCGCCGTCGAGGACACGCCGGGCGATGCCGCCGAGTCCGGCCAGGTGAGCGTGGACGGCGGCGGGATCGAGGGCCTGGTGTTCACGGGCGGCGACCCCGAGCCCGGCCCGGGCCGCGATCGCCCCCTCCGAGCCCTCGTAGCGGATCGCGCCGGGCAACGGCGACGGGAGGTCCCGCATCGCCCTCGGCAGAGCCGGCACGCCCGGCAACCCCCGCGTCGGCGTGCCGGCCGGCCAGAAGTGGCCGCCGAGCGTCGGGGCGGCGGCGTCCATCTCCTCCGTGAGGCCGGGCACGACGAGGAAGCCGGCGCCGCGTGGCCCGGCCAGCCACTTGCGGGAGGTGCCCACGTAGGCGGTCGCGCCCACGCCGGTGACGTCGACCTGGCCGAGCGACTGGCAGACGTCCAGCACCAGCGGGACCCCGGCGGCCCGGCACAGCGCGCCGATCTCGGCGGCGGGCTGCACGACGCCCCGGTGCGAGGCGATGTGAACCACGCTGACCAGATCGAGGCCCGCCGCCAGCCGGGACCGCAGCCCGTCCAGGTCGAGGCGGGAGTCGTCGTCCACGGGCAGCTCGACCAGCGTCCAGTCGCGTTCCGCGGCGAGGCGGCGCAGCAGCATGAGCGTGCTGCCGTACTCCGTGCGGGCGAAGCCGACCCGGCTGCCCGGCGGCAGTCGCCAGCCGCCGAGCAACGCCGCCATCGCCGCCGTCCCGCTCTCCGTGAAAGCGACGTCGGCGGGACCCGCCCCGACCAGGACGGCCAGCGCCGACCGGGCCGGGGTGAGATCAGGTTCGGCCGCGTAGCCGCCGTGCTCCCGTTCCAGGCGCAGGTGCCCGACGACGGCATCGAAGACGCGGTCGCTGGGCACGTTGCACCCGGCGGCGTCCAGGAGCCCCGGCGGCACGACGGACCGCGCCG
The DNA here is from genome assembly GCF_004011505.1 of Nonomuraea polychroma. NCBI lineage: Bacteria > Bacillati > Actinomycetota > Actinomycetes > Streptosporangiales > Streptosporangiaceae > Nonomuraea > Nonomuraea polychroma. The sequence continues at coordinate 966,503 of NZ_SAUN01000001.1, read as the reverse complement.
CTCGCCACGCCTTCGCGACGGTCTCCGCCGTCTCCCGGTCCGCTGTGGTCTCTTCCCGGGTCACGCCTCGGCCAGGAGGAGGGCGAAGTCGCCGGACGGGTCGGTGTACCAGCGGCGGACCGCGAAACCGGCGGCGGCCAGTTCCCTGCGCAGGCCCTCCGGGCGGAACTTGGCGCTGATCTCGGTACGCGTCTCCTCCCCTTCTGCGAAGTCCACGACCAGGCCGAGCCCGCCGACCCGCACCCGCATGGCCCTGGACGCGCGCAGCCGCATCTCGATCCAGTCGTTGTCGTCGTCGTACAGGGCGACGTGCTCGAAGGCGTCGGGCTCGAAGCCGGCGTCCAGCTCCCGGTTGATCACGTGCAGCACGTTGCGGTTGAAGGCGGCCGTCACGCCGGCCGCGTCGTCGTAGGCGGCGACCAGCCGTCCCCTGTCCTTCACCAGGTCGGCCCCGAGCAGAAAGGTGTCGCCTGGGAGGAGGCTGTCGCGCAGCTCCTTCAAGAACACCTCACGGGCGGCGGGATCGAGATTCCCGATGGTGCCGCCCAGGAAGGCCACCATGCGCCGCCCCGTACGCGGCAGCAGGCGCAGGTGCCGTTCGAAGTCCGCGCACACGGCCTGCACGGCGAGCCCGGGGTAGCGGTCGGCCAGCCGGTGCGCCGCCGAGCGCAGCGTGACCGCGTCCACGTCCACCGGCGTGTAACCGCGCAGCGTCCCGGCCTCGGTGAGCGCGTCGAGCAACAGGACGGTCTTCTCGCTGGTCCCCGACCCCAGCTCGACCAGCGTGTCCGCCCCGCTGGCCGCCGCGAGCTCGCCGGCCCGCGCCCGGAGGATGGCCAGCTCGCGCCGTGTGGGGTAGTACTCGGGCAAGCGGGTGATCTGGGAGAACAGATCGCTGCCCACCTCGTCGTAGAACCACTTGGGCGGCAACCATTTGGGGGTGGCGGTCAGACCGGTGCGGACGTCGTGTTCGAGGGCATGGCGCAGGTAGTCGCGGTCAAGATGGTTGATCGGCTGCACGGTGGACTGGCTGATAGGCACAAGATCTCCTGGAGGTCACAAGGGCTGGACGCATACGCCGCCGGAGGAGCCGGCCAGCAGCAGGCTGCGCTCCGGCACGGCCTGCCAGCCGGGCAGGTCGTCGAGCGGCTCGCTCGCCACGAGCAGGCCGTCCTCGGCAGGCCGGTGGAAGAGGGTGTCGCCCCAGACGGTCGCGGCGAGCGAGGCGCCGTCGCAGGCGAGCAGGTTCAGGCGGGCGCCGGGGTCCCTCGCCCCGGCTTTCACGACGACCTCGGCGACGGACTGGCCGAGGTCGAGCCCGGTGCGCAGCCGCTGGAACACGGCGGCGGCGAGCCAGGCGGAGTCGCAGGCGCTCTCGGCGTCGTCGGCGAGGTCCCTGACGGCCTCCCGCGCGACGCGGCCGTTGTGGCTGAGCAGCCACAGCCCGTCGGTGAAGGGCGCGGTGGCGCTCTCCTCGACCGGCATGCCCGTGGTGGCGCAGCGCACGGCCGCCAGCAGGCAGCCGGAGCGGGCGACCTGGGCCAGGGCGGGCAGGTTGGCGTCCGCCCAGATCGGGATCGAACGGCGGTAGCGTACGGGTTCGGCGCGGGCGGGGTCGTACCAGCCCATGCCGAAGCCGTCGGCGTTGACCGTGCCGTGCCGCTGCCGCCGGGGCGCGTAGGACTGCGTGTGCAGGCCGTGCTCCGGCTCGTGGATCAGCGTGGCGGCGGGTCTCGGTGCGCCGAGCCAGGCCGCGTGGCGGCACACTAGCGCCGCTCCGCGGTGCGGGCGCAGCGGAAGCCGGTGAAGATCTGCCGGCGGATCGGGTAGTCCCAGTTCCTGAACGTGGTGCGGACCGCCGCGGGGTCCGCCGCCCACGAGCCGCCGCGCAGCACGCGGTAATCCCGGCCGAAGAAGACCTCGCTGTACTCGCGGTAGGGGAAGGCGCTGAAGCCGGGATAGCCGTCGAACCACGTGCCGGTCCACTCCCACACGTCCCCGACCATCTGCTCGGCCCCGTACGGGCTCGCCCCGCCGGGATAGGCGCCGAGCGGCGCGGGCCGGGCCGCTCGGTGGCCGAGGTTGGCGAGCTCTGGGGTCGGGTCCTGGTCGCCCCAGGGATACTTGCGCGCCCGGCCCGTGGCGGCGTCCCAGCCGCAGGCCTTCTCCCACTCGGCCTCGGTCGGGAGCCGTTTGCCTGCCCAGCGGGCGTAGGCGTCGGCCTCGTACCAGCACACGTGCTGGACCGGCTCGTCCATCGGCACGGGCTCGGTGCGGCCGAACCGGCTGCGCCACCACGTGCCGCCGTCCTTGACCCAGAACAGCGGGGCGAAGACGCCGCTCTCCTGCCGCCACTTCCAGCCCTCGGGCGTCCACCAGCGCGGGTCGTGGTAGCCGCCGTCCTCGATGAACGCGGCGTAGGCGGCGTTGCCGACGGGGCGCCGGTCGATCCAGTAGGCGGGCAGGTCCACCCGGTGGGCGGGACGCTCGTTGTCGTAGGCCCAGGGCAGGGTGTCGGTGCCCATCAGGAACGGGCCGGCGGGGACGTACACCTCGTCGGCGCCGCCGGGGCGGCCCGGCGGCAGGGCGCCGTCGCGTACCATGCCGGGCTGCCGCGACAGCTGCAACGTGGCGAGCATGGTCTCGTCGTGCTGGTGCTCGTGCTGGATCACCAGCCCGAACACGAACCCGTCGCGGCGCAACGGGCTCGGGTCCTCCAGGTCGACGGCGTCCAGGACGTCGAGCACGCGGCCGCGTACGCCGCCGATGTAGTCACGGGCCTCGGCCGGGCGCATGAACGGCAGCGTGGGCCGGTCCTTGCGCGGGGTCTTGAACGCGTCGTAGATGTCGTCGATCTCGGGCCGGAGCGGCGTGATGCCCGCGGCCGCCCGCAACACCCACAGTTCCTCGTAGTTGCCGACGTGCGCGAGGTCCCACACCAGGGGCGACATCAGCGGCGAGTGCTGGCGGACGAGCAGGTCGTCCTCCGCCTCCGTGTAGGCCAGTGACCGGTCGCGCACCGCGATCAGCTCGGCCGCGATGCGTTCCTTGAAGTCGTTCACGTTCGTCCCCCTTCGGTCAGCCAGGCCTCCGGGCCCAGATCTATGAGGTCGGCCGCCGGCGAGCGGCCGGGCGTCACGTACCGGTCGGCGAAGGCGGCCACCTCGCCGACCAGGGCTGGAGCCGCGCCGAGACGCGGCAGCGCCTCGATCGCGGCGCGGAAGCAGACGCCGGCGGCTCTCGCCAGCCGCGGGTCCGCCAGCCCGCACCGTGCGGCCTCCTGCCACAACTCCCGGTACGGTTCCGCGGCGGCCAGCGCCGCGTCCGCGGCCCGGTCGTCGGCGACGAGGGCGCAGGTCACGGCCACGCACACCGCCCAGGTCGCCGGGTGCTGGGCGTCGAGGTAGCGGATCTCCAGCCAGCCGCGGGGGCGTACCGGGGGGAACACCGTCGTGGCGTGGTAGGCCAGATCCGCCGCCGTGGGCTCGCCGGTGGCCAGCCAGTCGCGGAAGGTCGAGCCGTCGCGGACCGGGCGGCAGCGGTCCGCGTCCTCCCGCACCAGCATGAGGCGGGCGTCGAGCAGGTAGTCCGCCCACTCGGCCGCCGGGTCGCCGGACCCGCGGACGGGGGCCGTCCTGGTGGGATCGAGGTTTTCCCACACGGCCTGGCGGCCGGACATCCAGCCGCACGGGCGGCCACCGCTGAGCGGGGAGTTGGCGAAGGCCGCGGTCAGGACGGGGCCCAGCATGTGCGCCCGCTCCCACCGCGTTTCCGGCCGCTCCCCCAGGTCCAGGTTGACCTGGATGGAGGCCGTGGAGCACATCATCAGCGGCCCGTAGGGACCGCCGAAGAACTCCGCCATCGCGTCATATCTGGGCCGGCGCAACTGGCGTCGCGGTGGTCGTACCGGATCGAGGCCCACGCCCGCCAGCACGAGCCCCGCGTCGGCGAGGGCGCGGCGGGCGACGGCCACGTCGGCGGCGAGCCCGCCGATCGCGCCGGGCAGCGTGCCCGCCGGTCCGGAGAGCTCCAGCTGGCCGCCCGGCTCGAACGTCACCCGGCTGCCGCCGGGCAGCGGGGGCAGCGCCCGCGCGACCTCCTCCAGCGGCACGTGCCGGGCGACCGCCGTGCGGTCGAAGACCAGGAACTCCAGCTCGACGCCCACGCGGTCCCCGCCGTCCGCCTGGAAGCACCGGCGGGCGAAGGCGGCGACCTCTGATGCGTTGAGCGGCGTGTCGTCACGTTCCGCCGCGTCGTCGTCACGGTATGCTGTTGCGGAGGCGTCCCTGGAGGGCGCCCCCGGGGGCGGCGCTGCTTCCGCGGCCGCCTTGGGTGGGGTCGGCCCGATCGTCGCGTGGCGCATGAGTCTACAGACCCGCGAGCCACGCGAGCGTTACAGGAGAATTCTCAGGCGTGCCGCCGGTTCCTGAAGGCGGACATCAGTCGTTCCCGCGTGCGGTCCGACAACTTCTCCGGCGGCGGGTCGGCGAGGGCGCGGATGGTCGCGCGGAACTGGTCGACGTAGTGCCCGCAGTCTTCGCAGCAGGTCAGATGGAGCTCGACCCCGGCGCGGGACGGCTGGTCGAGGGCGTCGTCGAGGTAGGCGGTGATGACTTCCACCAGTTCGCCGCACGTGAACCGCTTCACGACGTTGCCCGCCTTACCCTCTGCGATATGAACCGTTTCACCTATTCTGACTGCTTCACCGTCTCGAAGTAGCCCTCCAGCCGTCCGCGGACCGCCGCACGGGCGCGGTGCAGCAGGACCCGCTGGTTGGCGGGAGAGATCTCCAGGATCTCGCAGACCTCCTCGGAGGTACATCCCTCTACATCACGCAGGGTGATCACGATCCGCTGCCGCGGCGGCAACCCGGCCACCGCCTCACCGATGAGGCCGCGCACCTCCGCGGCGAGCGCCTGGCTCTCCGGGGTCGGCCAGATCGCCGGCGACTCCTTCCAGCTTCCCGGCAGGGCGGCGTCCGCGCCGTGGAACCGCGAGGGATCGACGGTCGGTCCGGCGTCCTGATCGAGGGCGCTCCACGGAAGTGTACGGCTCTCCCGCACGCTGCGCTTCTTCGCCGTGTTCACGAGAATGCGGTAGACCCACGTCTTGACCGACGAGCGCCCCTCGAAGCCGTCGATCGCACCGATCACCGCGAGCCAGGTGTCCTGCACCACCTCCTCCGCGGAGTCGTCGGTGGACACATATGTTCTGGCCACCCGCAGCATGCCCCGCGACCAGGTGTCGAGCAATATCGCGAACATCGCCTCGTCACCCGCCCGCAGAGCCGAGACGACGACGTCATCCGGGGGCAGCGTGCTGCCCGCGAAAGACCCCACGATCGCTTTCTCCCCCCGTCGCGCTTGGGGACATCATCACACGGCCGCCGGAGCCGTCGTTGCTCCCCCCATCTTGCGGGCGGCACGGCGGTGTGAAAACCCGGGCGGCTCAGTGCATGGGCGTCCACACGGTACCCCCTGGGCTCCCGCCGGCCACGTGGTCGCCTTCGGCCAGGCAAAGCTCGGCCGCGGCAGCCACCGCCGCCGGGATGACGGCGCAACGGCCCGGCCCGCACCGCGCCCGCCGGTGTCGGCTCCAGCGACGGGACCGGCGTTGTCCCCGCCGGTCGGGAGGCGGTGCTGCGCCGACCTGCGGGATTCCGGCCGCGTCTGGCTGAACCTGGACCATGGCCGGCAGGGGATCGGCAGCGCCTCCTGCGGGCCCGCGCTGCCCGAGCGGCACCGGCTGACGGTCCGCCGCTTCTCATGGTCGATGATGCTGGGGACGACGGAGAGGATGTTGATGGCATGACCGAGTTCGACTTCTGCCCGTGGCGGTTCTGGAGCGATGCGACCGAGGAGGACCGGCAGGCCCAGGCGGACCACGTGGCGGAGTTGCGCGGCCGGATGGAGCTGGAGGCGCCGGAGAAGGTGTTCATCTCGCCGCTGGCGGCCGTGTACGCGGATCGGCTCCGGATCGGAGAGCGCAGCTACATCGCGGCTCACGCGTACGTCACGGACGACGTCGTGATGGGCGACGACTGCACGCTCAACCCGTACTCGGTGGCGCGCGGGCGGGTGGTGCTCGGCAACGCCGTGCGGGTCGGGGCGCACACCTCCCTGCTCGGTTTCAACCACGGCGCCGCGCCCGACCGGCCGGTCTTCCGCCAGGCGATCACGTCGAAGGGCATCCGCATCGGCGACGACGTATGGATCGGGTCGAACGTGGTCGTGCTGGACGGAGTGACGATCGGCGACCACGCCGTCGTCGGGGCGGGCGCGGTGGTCACCAAGGACGTGCCCGCCTGGGCCATGGTCGCCGGCAACCCGGCCCGCCTGATCCGCGACCGCCGCACCCCGCGCCCCACCGCCCCGGCCCCCTCGTCGCAGGACGTGCCGTCGCCGTCGCGATCGGAAGGCGACCTGGCACGGCTGCTCGCCGACTTCGCCGACCGGGCCAGGGAGCAGGCCGATGCGGTGCTGCGCCGCTGCTGGACGGGTGAGCGTTACGTCGACCGCCCCGACGCCGAGCCGACCGTCCGCGCCTGGTGCGACGCCGTCGAGATCGCCGACCTGCTGCTCGGCGGCCCACCCCCGATCCCCGCCCGGGACGAGATCGTCGGGTTCCTGCAGGACCGGCAGGACGCCGCCACCGGCCTGGTCCCGGAGATCGGCGCCGCCGGAACGCCGACGCTCGACGGCATCGCCGCGTACCACGTGCTCTGCGTCGGCTACGCCCTCGACCTGCTCGGCGCCCGCTTCCGCCACCCGGTCCACGCCGTCACCGGCCTCGGCTCCCAGGACCTGATCGCCGCCCTGGACGCCCTCGACTGGAAGCGGAAGGCGTGGACGGCCGGCTCATGGGTGGACGCCGTCGGCACCGGCCTCTACCGCAACCTCGCCGACTTCGGCCTGCGCGGCGAGATCGAGACCCTGTACGGGTGGCTCCTGACGAGGTGCTCGCAGGCCCACGGGATGTGGGGCGAGCCGGACCCCGACGCGGGCCGGCTGCAGGTGGTCAACGGCTTCTACCGGCTCACGCGCGGGACGTTCGCGCAGTTCGGCGTGCCGCTGCCGTACCCTGAGCAGGCCGTCGACACCGTGCTCGCCCAGGCGCGCGACCCTCGCTACTTCGGCCCCGACACCGGGAACGCGTGCAACGTGCTCGACGTCATCCACCCGCTCTGGCTGGCGGGCAAGCAGACGCGCTACCGCCGCGCGGAGGGCGAGGCGTGGGCCAGGGAGCGGCTCGTCCGCGCGGTGGGCGGCTGGCAGGACGGCGCGGGCTTCAGCTTCGCCCTGACAGTGGGGAGCGGCACGACCCGCACGCCGGGACTCCAGGGCACCGAGATGTGGCTGGCCATCATCTGGCTGCTCGCCGACTATCTGGGCGTCTCGGACGCGCTCGCCTACCGCCCCCGCGGCATCCACCGCCCGGAACCGGCCATCCAGCTCCCCGGCCCAGGCCACTGACCGCGCCCGCCGCGGCTAACACCCCTTCCGGTACGGCCGGGCGGGCAGGTGGCGGCGCCACTCCGCCTCCGTCAGCACCCGTCCGGCCCGCGCGCACACCGCCGTCATCAGCGGCCCCACCGCCGTCGGCACCCGGGTCAGCCGCCCGCCCCGGCCGATGGCCAGCACCTCGCCGGTGGGCGAGAACGCGATCGACCGCGCGCTGTCCCACAGCCCGATCTCGGGCCCGACCCGCTCCCCCGCCTGCACGTCCCACAGGGTCAGCGACTTGTCCTGGGACGCGAACGCGAACAGCCGCCCGTCCCCGGAGAACACGCCGCCCCAGGGCGCCGAGCCCACCCGCATCCAGTCGCCGACCTGCCGCCCCGTGGTGGTGTCCCAGATGCCGATCTTGCCGGAGAAGTTCGCCGCCACCAGCTTCAGGTCGGCGCTGAACCAGACGTCGTCGGCCGGCGCGGGAAGCGGCACGCGCGCCCCCAGCGGCCGCCCCGTCTCGAGGTCGACCAGGCGCAGCAGGCTCGCGTCCAGGCCGACGAGCCGTCCCTCGGCGGTGACCGTCCAGCCGATCAACCGCGGCCTGGACACCTGCTTGAGCTTCTTCCCGCCGAGCAGCCGCCAGAGCGTGAACGAGTCGTCGGCGGCGGTCCAGAGCCCGGCCGGGGCGGGCTTGGCCGCGTCCGGCTCGAAGGTGCCCGCCCATTCCGGGCCCATGGTGGCCAGCCGGCGCCCGGTGGCGGGGTCCCAGACACTGACGTCGTCGCCCCGCCTGATCGCCAGCCGGCTGCCGTCCGGACTGAAGGCGAACATGCTGTCGTACGGATCGAACCTGCCCACCTCGAAGTCCCGGCCGTTCACCGTGACCTTGGTGGAGTCGAGTTCGTGGGTGGCCAGGAAGCGGCCGTCCGGGCTCAGGCGTACCTCGTCCATGGGCTGGTCCGCGGTGAGGGGAGCCTGGAGCGTGACGACCGTGTCCTCACTCAGGTAACGCAGCCCGTCCCCGGTGAACGCGACCGCCGAGATCGGGTCGGCCACCTCGCGCTCCAGCAGCAACGGCTCGTCGGCCCCCGGCTGGTAGACGCGGATGGCCGTGTCGAATCCCGCGATGAGCTCGCCGTCCGGGCTGAACACCGGCGTCGTCGTGTCCTCCCACTCCCCGATGGTGCCGATCTCCTTGCCGCTGCGGGCATCGAGCACGAGCAGGCCGTCGTCGCCGTTGATCGCCACCAGCCGCCCGTCGGGGCTGAACGCCGGGGTCCCGGCGCAGTCGGCGCAGGCGCCTGGAAAGCCACGTTGCCTCTTGCCGGAGGGCAGTGCCCAGCGCTGTGTCCCGGTCACCGCATAGTCGCCGCCGGGGTGCACGGCGGTCGCGAACATGGAGGGCAGGGAGGTCTTGGTCCCGGTACGCGGGTCGTAGACGTACGTGCCCTGCCCGAGGTCGATGACGAGCCGGCCGCCGCTGAAGGCGATGCGCAGGTCGAACTCCTCGGCCGCGGGGTGGCGGCGCCCGGTCGGCCGGCCGGTGGCCATGTCCCACAGCCCGACGCCCTGGCTGTCGGCGACGGCGAGCAGCTTGCCGTCCTCGCTGACCGCGGTCTGCCGCAGCCGCCGCCCGGTCAGGCCCAGCCCGCTGAAGCCACCGGTACGCCGTCCCGTCCCGACGTCCCACACCCTGACCTCATCAGGGCTGACGCTGACCAGTGAGCGGCCGTCGGCGCTGAGCGCCCGGACCACGTCCGGTCCCGTGTCCGGATCGTGAAAGGCCGTGCCTGCCGGGTCCACGACCGAGGCGAGCAGGCTCGACCTGGCCTCGGCCGTGGGCGATAGCCGCCCGGCGGCGGCGCTGAGCAGCATGCCGAGCACCGGATCCCGGCCCCGCACCGCGTCGGCGGCCGCGGCCAACCTGGCCGAGTCGGCCGCGTCGCGCTCGCCGGCGAGCGTGGCGCTCTGCTCGGCCAGGGTGGCGCTCTGGCGTACCGCCAGGCCGCCGGCGATCAGGGCCAGCGCCAGCAGCACGGCCAGGCCGGCGGAGACGAATCTGCTCCGGCGCGAGCGTCGCCTGGTGAGCGCGGCGCTCGCCTCCAGGAAGTCCCGCTCCGCCGGGGTGAGCGTGATGTTCCTGCGCTCGGCGGCGGCCCAGCGCAGGGCGGCGTCCAGCGAGCTGCCGTGGAACAGGTCGGCCTCCCTGCGACCGTGCTCCTGCCAGCGCTCGGTGGCCGCGCAGATCTGGCGGTGCACGGCCAGGCCGTCCCTGTTGGCGGCGATCCAGGCCCGCAGGCGCGGCCAGGCCAGCGGGAGCGCGGGACGCAGCAACCGTACCGGGTCACCACCGGACACCACGTACGTGAACGCCTCCAGCACCCGCTCGGCGCCCTCGGGCAGCTCGGACCTGCGCGGCTCGCGCAGCGTCAGCTCCCCCTCGTCGGTCACCGTGACCAGGCGCAGGAAGACCTCCGGGACCAGCTCCTTTCCTTCGGGTGAGAGCGCGGCATAGGCGTCCTCGGCCAGGACGCCGAGCGCCGGATCGTCGGCGGGCGAGCCCACCCGCCGCCCGTCACCGGCGCCCAGCTCCAGCAGCCGGGCGAGGTCCGTGCCCGCACCGGCAGCGACCCCCGCGCCGCCGCGGGAGCCCGCCGGCCGTGCCCGCTCCACGTCCCCGTCCCCGCTGACCAGCGCCAGCAGCAGTTCTCGGGCGGCCGGGCGGAGGGCGGGCTCCTTGGCCAACGCCGCGCGTACCGGGCCGCGCAGCGTGCCCGGCAGCACGCTGAGGTCCGGCTCGTGGCTGAGCACGCGATGCATGACCGCGCCGAGCGCCTCCCCCGTGAACGGGTCCTGGCCGGTGGCCGCGTACAGGACGACGGCGCCCCACGCGAACACGTCGGCCGCCGGCCCGGCCCGCTCGCCCGAGAACACCTCCGGCGCCATGTAGCCGGGCGTGCCGGTGACCAGCCCGGTGGAGGTGAGCGACATCTCCAGCGTCCGGGCCACGCCGAAGTCGATCACGCGCGGCCCGTCCGGACCGAGCAGCACGTTGTCGGGCTTGAGGTCACGGTGCACGACGCCCGCGTCGTGGATGGCGGTCAGCGCCGTGGCGATCGCCGTGGCCAGCCGGTGCAGGTCGTCGCCGCTGAAGACGCGCCCGGCCGTCCGCAGGCTGGGGCCCTCGACGTACTCGCTGACGATGTACGGCCGCGGCCCGTCCAGCTCGACGCCGAGCACCCTCGCCGTGCAGAACGACGCCACCCGCCGCGCCGACACGGCCTCCTTGGCCATGCGCTCACGCAATCCCGGCTGCCCCGTCGGATCGCCGCGCAGCACCTTGATCGCCACTCGGGCGCCGGCCGGGTCGTACGCCTCGTACACGACCCCCTGGCCGCCCGCTCCGAGACGGCTCGACAGCCAGTACTCCCCGAGCCGCCGCGGATCCCCGTCAATCAACGCGCTTCCCATGCTGGGTTCGACTCGGGATCCCGGCAAGTCGTTCACGCGCGTTCCGATGACCGCCCGGAGACGTCAGGCGGCGGACTCGTCCGAGACCGGGACGTCGAAGTGGGCGGCGCTCATGTCGACCAGCATGGCGCGACCCTTGATCTCAGCGGTGGCCTCGGGACCCACGATGCCGTCGTGGCCGGGCAATTGGCCGGCGCCGCCCTCCGGGCCGAGCGGCACCAGGATCATGGCCGGCCGCCGTTCGTACGCGGTCATCTCGCCCTCACCGGTGATGAGGGTGCGGAGATTCTGTGCGAGCAACTCGCCCTGCTGCCGGGCGAAGGCCGCCATGTTCCGGTCCGCGTCGGCCATGTCGCCGATGGCGAAGACCCGGTCATGCCCTCTGACCCGCAGGTGCTCGTCCACACGCAGGTGCCCCTGGGCGTCGCGGGACTCGGCGAGCGAGCCGCGCAGGTAGCCGGTGTGCGGGGTGACGCCGAAGCAGCGGAACCAGATGTCGGCGCTCAGCTCATCGCCCGCCTCCGTGGTGACCGCGACCGGCGCGGCCGTGGCGGGCGGGGTGCCGGGGAGCTCCCGCAGCGGACTGCCCAGCTTGAGCTCGACCCCGAGCTTGTCGAGCTGCGCGCGGAGCTCGTCGCGCAGCGCCTGGTCGAACGGCCCAGCCAGGATGTCGGGGGCGACGTCGGCAAGGGTGACGTGCTTGTCGGGGAAGGTGGACTTGATCTCCCCGGCGAGCTCGATGCCGACCGGACCGGCGCCGATCAGCAGCACGCTCCGGGAGCCGGCCAGCGCCTCGTGCGCCTCCCTGACCTTGGCCTTGGCCGCCTCGGACGCCGCCTCGTCGATCTTGGCCGGGAACGGGTACGACGACCCGGTCGCCAGGACCAGGTAGTCCGGCTCCAGCCGGGTGCCCGACGCGAGCGTGACCTGGAGCCCGTCCACGGCCACGGCACGGTCGCGCAGGAAGCGCCCCCGCGCCAGCAGCCGCTCGTACGGCAGGAAGATCCGGTCCAGCCACTCCGGCTCCACCAGGGCCCGCAGCGCCGCCAGGTTGTGCAGGAAGGAGTCGGACGGGTCGACGAGCGTCACGTCGGCGACGTCGTCGAGCAGCTTGGCCACGGTGTGGCCGCCGTACCCGCCGCCCAGGACCACGACGCTCGGCCGGCCACCAGCATTCTCGATCATCAGCTCTCCTAGCTAGCTTTCGAAGTGTCACTAGGCTATTCATACTCGCTTCGGAAATCAAAGCGGCATGGAATCTGCTAGTCTTGGAGACGCCATGGCGACGATCTCTCCCCACGACGCGGACTCCTGTGATCGCAGTGACGCCGCGCTGACACGGGCCTTCTCCGTCCTCGGAAAACGCTGGAGCGGTGTCGTGCTCGGCAGCCTCCGCCAAGGACCGGCCGGCTTCCGCGAGCTCTCGCGCGCCATCGGCCGCATCAGCGACTCGGTGCTGTCCGACCGGCTGTCCGAGCTGACCAAGAGCGGGCTCGTCGCCCGCACCGTCGACGAGGGTCCGCCCGTCACGGTGTCCTACGAGCTGACGGCGAGCGGCCGCGCGCTCATGCCCGCGCTGGACGAGCTCTCGAAGTGGGCACAGGACCACCTCTCGCCGGAGTGATGCGTTTCGGCCCCGGAAGGGATCTTCATCGGCTACGCTCCACCGCGGGCACTGCCGACTGCGGAGGAGCTCCCCCATGCGACGCGTCACCCGCGGCTTAGCCGCCCTGGTCCTGGCCCTCTCGACCGCCGCATGCTCCGGCGCCGCGGACAACACGCCGCCGCCGAAGCCCAGGCTCGAGAAGGACACCATCAAGGTGGGCGTCATGCCGACCACCGACGTGGCGCCGCTGTATCTCGCCCTGCTGAAGGGTTATTTCGAGCAGGAGGGGCTGACCGTCGAGCCGGTGACCGTGACCGGCAGCGGAGCGGCGGTTCCGCAGGTGATAAGCGGATTCCTGGATCTCGCGCAGACCGACTACGTCACCTCGTTCCTGGCCGGCTCCCACGACGTGCCCGTCAAGGTCGTCGGGGCCTTGGCCCAGGCGGGGCCGAACACCTTCGGCCTCGTGGCCAGGAAGGGCGCGAAGATCGAATCGGTGGAGGATCTCAAGGGCAAGAAGATCGCGGTCAACAACCTCAACGGGATCGCCACGCTCACCGTCACCGCCATGCTGCGGGACGCCGGCCTGAAGGCCGGCGACGTCAAATTCGTCGAGATGCCCTTCCCCGAGATGCCGGCCAGGGTCGCGGCGCGGAAGGCGGATGCGGCGTGGGTGGCCCAGCCCTTCCTCACCCAAGGCGAGCGGAGCGGCCAGTTGCGCCGGGTCACGGACCCCTTCGCGGACCGGATCGCCGACATGCCGGTGAGCGGCTGGATGGCGAGCGCTCCCTGGGCGAAGGAGAACCCGAACACGCTGGCCGCCTTCCAGCGTGCCATCGCCAAGGCTCAGCAGCTCGCCACGGGCAACCCCAAGGAGGTGGAGGCGGTGTTGCCGATGTACATAAAGATCGACCGGGAGACCGCCGCGAAGACGTCCCTGGGCGCCTATCCCACCGCCATAGACCCGCAGCGGTTGCAGCGCCTCGTCGACCTCATGCGGCAGAACGGGCACCTCAAGCGCCCCCTGGACGTGAAGACCGTCCTCGCCCCGTGACCGGGCGGCCGGTCAGACCTGGACGCTGAAGATGACGGCGGCACGCAGGGCGAGCACACCGGCCAGCACCAGCAGGGGCACCACCAGTGAGTGGCGCAGCGCCGCCGCGCCGTTCGCCGACACCCCCTCGGTGAACAGGCCGTACAGGCCCGGGACCAGGCCCGCGAGCACCACCAGCCACAACACCAGCCAGGGCGGGCCGAACACGATGCCTTGGGTGCCGGCCGCGAACAACGTCACCGCGAACACCACGATCAGCGCCAGCTCCAGCAGCGCGTACAGCCGCTCGGAGACCGACAACATCCCGGCGCTCAGCCGTGCCTCCGGCCGGAAGCGGGTCAGCAGCACCATCAGCGCGGCCGAACCGGCCAGGCCTGAGGCGAGGAAGAGCCCGCCGAGGGCCCAGGTGTCGCTCCACACCGGCTGGTTCGACACCGACAGCAGCACGCCCGTGTAGCCCGCGATGAACAGGCCGAACAGGGATCCGAGGACGTTGAAGGCGCGGTTGTCGAGCCACGTCACGAGCGGGAGCCGGAGCTTGCCGTCCCGGACCAGCGACGCGGCGAAGGAGACCGTGGTGATCGCGCCGAACACCACCAGCGCCCAGGAGCCGATCGACATCGGCGACCAGTACTTGAAGGTGAGCCCCGGGTGGCCGGGGGTGGTGTTCACCAGCATGTGCCAGAAGCGCCACGGCTGACCGAGGTCGAGGGCGAGCAGGAGCGGCGCGATGAGCATGGGCGGGAACGCGATGTAGTAGCCGATCCTGGCCATCGGCTCGTCGCCGGGGGCGTTGCGCAGCCTGAGCAGGGTGGCGAGGACGTACGAGCCGCCGGACAGGCCCGCGAGGAAGAAGTAGGCCAGGATGTACCAGAGCCAATCCGGAGGGCCGGCGAAGTGCTGGACGTCATCCATTCTCGGCCTCCACCTTCTCCTTGCGGCGGCGCAGCGCGATCAGGCCGCCGAGCACGCCCAGGACCGCGGTGACCGCGGCGGTCAGGTAGCCGCCGACGTTGTTGCGGCTGGGCAGGACCGCGTTGCGCTCGTCCGGCAGTCCGTACTTCTCCGGTCTGTCCATGAGCAGGAAGAACGCGTTCAGGCCGCCGTACACCTTCTCGTCATGGCCGTACAGGCGGGCCGCGGTGACGCCTTGGGCGTGCAGGGTCTCCAGGCGCTTGGCGGCGGTCTGGCGCAGCTCCGAGACCGGGCCGAATCTGATCGACTCGGTGGGGCAGGCCTTGGCGCAGGCCGGGGTCATGTCGTTCTGCAGGCGGTCGTAGCAAAGTGTGCACTTCTGCGCGATGCCGCTCGTGTGGCTGGTGCCGATCACGTCGTACGGGCAGGCCGCGATGCAGTTGCGGCAGCCGTTGCAGACGTCGGGCTGGATGAAGACGCTGTCGAACTCGGTGCGGATGATCGCGTTCGTCGGGCAGACCTCCATGCAGCTGGCCTGCTTGCAGTGCTTGCAGACGTCCGACATCATCAGCCACGCCTTGCCGTTGCCCGAGGTGAGGCTCTCGTCGGGCACGTTGTCGTGGAACTGCACGTGCCGCCAGTTCTCGGCGTCCAGCCTGCCGGTGTTGTCGAAGCCGTCCAGGAACGACGGTTCGTTGCCCTCCAGCTGGTTCCACTGCTTGCAGGCCACTTCGCAGGCCTTGCAGCCGATGCACACGCTGGTGTCGGTGAAGAACCCGTACGCCTGGCCCGGTGTGATGTGCGGCATCTTCAGAACCCCATCAGGTTGGGCGTGATCTTGGTGTAGCCGTGGTCGGCCATGTGCAGGTCGATGGGTATCGCGGCCAGCTCGTCCACGTGCGGCACGGCGCGGGGGTCGCGGCCCAGGTCGACGTCGATGAGGTAGCCGCGGCAGGTCTCGCACGATTCGGCCCTGAGGTGCGGGAACAACGCGTCGTCTGCGGCGCTCCCCCGGCCGACCCGCGGTTGCCCGCGCGGCGACTCTTCGGCGGCCTCGGCGTGGACGGTGCGTTTGCCGGTCTCGCCGCACTGGGGGCAGGTGGTGGCGGAGAAGCTCCACTCGTGGGCGCATCGCGCGCAGTGCAACATGCGGCGCCCGCTGACGAGCGGGTCGTCGCCGGCGGTGCGGTAGCTGAGCTGCGGCGCTCCGCCACAGGCGGGGCAGCGCCCAGGCTCCCGCCGCGGGTCACTTCGAACGGGCCCGGCGCCCGCCGCCTCGTGGTCGGGCGGCGTGGCGAGCGGGACGACACGCATCGTGGCGCGCGCGAGGTAGCGCTCCACGGGCGGGAGCTCCTCGCCCGCGAGCCAGGCGTCCAGCAGGCCACCGGCCGAGCGCCTTGCCGTCCCGAGCGGGCCGCCACCTGACCCTGCGGCCGTCCCGAGCGGCCCCTTGGCGGCGGCGGGCGGACCGGCCCGCGCATCCGGGGCCAGGAGGCCGTTGCCGACGGCGATGCGGACCGCGGCCGCGAGGAGCGGGGGGCCGTGCGCGGCGGTCGCCTCGATGACGCGGGGCAGCACGTGGACGTGCGCCCACTCCACCGCCCCATCGGACGGGACGCGGTCGCCCACCGACTCCCACGCCTCCACCAGCGCCAGGTAGAGCCCGAACACCTCGGCCGCGTGCGGATACCGTTCGCGTAGTTCCGCGGCTCGTGCCCGATCCCTGGCGAACATCAGATCTTCTCGATGTTCACCAGGAACGCCTTGTACTCCGGCGTCCGCGCGCTCGCGTCCCCCACGAACGGGGTGAGGGCGTTGGCCAGCCAGTGCTGTCCGGTGTTGATGCCCACGAACCCCCAGTGGATGGGGATCCCGATCTGGTACACCGTCCGCCCGTCCACGTCGAGCGGCCCGAGCCGGTTGGTCACCACGGCGCGCACCTCGAGCTTGCCGCGCCGGGACGACACGCGTACCCGGTCGCCGGTCTCGATGCCCTTCTCGCGCGCCAGCGCGGCCGGCACCTCGACGAACGCCTCCGGTTGCAGCTGGACGAGGTGCTCGACGTTCTGGGTGACGTAGTGCTCGTGCTCGGTCAGCCGGTACGACGTCGCCACGTACGGGTAGTCGGCCACCGTGCCGAACCGGTTGGGCCGCCCGGCCCGCTCGTCGTACCTGAAGGCGGCCGGCGTCGCCGACACCTCCGGATGCAGCGGGTTGGCGATGGGCGACTCGATGGGCTCGTAGTGCTCGGGGAACGGCCCGTCCGCCACCGCGTTGCTGAACAGGCGGCCCACGCCCTCGCCGGTCATGATGAACGGCAGCGGCGCGTCAGGACCCGGGCCTGTCGTGGGCGGGTAGTCGGGCACGTCGCCCACCCACGTGCCGTTCTCCCAGGCGATGCCGGGACGCGACGGGTCCCACGGCCGGCCGTTCTCGTCGGCGGAGGCGCGGTTGTAGAGGACGCGGCGGTTGGCGGGCCAGCTCCACGCCCAGTTCGGGTAGAAGCCCATGCCGCTGGGGTCGTTCCTGGCCGGGTCCTGCACGCCGTCGCGGCGCTTGGCCAGGTTGCCCTCCTCGGGGTAGTGGCCGGTGTAGATCCAGTCGCCCGCGCTGGTGGTGCCGTCGTCGTTGAGGTCGACGAAGGTTGCCAGCCGCTTGCCGGTCCGCAGGTCGCGGCCGTTGATCTCCTGCGCGATCTCGTCCAGCTCGGGTTTGCGCGGGTTGGCGTACGGCAGCGCCATCTTCAGCACCGGGTCGGGGAACTTCCCGCCCTGGGCCTCGTACAGGTCCCTGACCCGCAGGAACAGCTCGGAGAGTATCCAGTGGTCGTGCCTGGCCTCGCCCTCCGGCGGCAGCACCTGGTCCTTCCACTGCACCCAGCGGCCGCTGTTGGTGAACGAGCCGTCCTTCTCGATCCAGTGGGTGGCCGGCAGCATGAACACCTCGGTCTGGATCTTCGCCGGGTCCATGCCGGGCGCCTGCCAGAACTCGGAGCTGGTGGTGGCGAACGGGTCCATCACGCACAGCCACTTGAGGTTCGACAGCGCCTGGAGCACCTGGTTGGAGTCGGGGCCGATGCTGGTCGCGGTCATCCCGGACAACATGATGCCCTGCATCTTGCCGCGCAGCGCCTGGTCGAAGATCGAGATCCAGGAGGCGTTGGCGGCCGGTTTGGGCAGGTAGTGGAAGGCGAACTCGTTGTCCTTCGTCGCGGCGTCGCCGTACCAGGCCTTGAGGAGGCTGACCAGGTAGCGGCGGTAGTTCTCGCCGAAGAAATTCACCGCTCTGGGATGTTGTTTGATGCTGGCGCTCTCGTCGAGGTAGGCCTTGATGTCCTTCTGGCGCGGTGCCGGGATGCGGAGGTAGCCGGGCAGGATGTCCCAGGAGATGGCGTGGTCGGTGTTGCCCTGGATGTTGGCGTGGCCGCGTTCGGCGTTCATGCCGCCGCCGGGGCGGCCCATGTTGCCGAGCAGCAGTTGCAGGATCGCGCCCGAGCGGATGAGCTGCACGCCGGTGGTGTGGTGGGTGAGGCCGACGGCGTACACGATGGTCATGACCTTGTCCGGGCGGCCCATCTCGCCGACCTGCCTGGCCACCTGGAGGAACTGCTCGCGCGGGATGCCGGTGATGCGGGCGACGGTGTCGGGGTCGTAGCGCTGGTAGTGGGCGCGTAGCAGGTTGAGCACGGAGCGCGGGTGGTCGAGGTCGATCCTGGCGTGGCCCTCGTCATCGGTCTCGTACGCCCACAGCTTCGTGTTGTAGACGCCCTGCTCCCGGTCATAGCCGTTGAACATGCCGTCCTGGAAGGCGTACCCGTCCTTGACCACGAAGCCGGCGTTGGTGGCCCACCTGACGTAGTCGTCGTGATGGAGCCGATTCGTCAGGACGTAGTTGATGAGGCCGCCGAAGTAGGCCACATCGGTGCCGGTCCGAATCCTGACGTAGGTGTCCGCCACGGCCGAGGTCCTCGTGAACCGCGGATCCGCGTGGATGATCTTCGCGCCCCGGTCCAGCTTGGCCCGCATGAGCCAGCGGAAGCCCACCGGGTGGGCCTCGGCCGGGTTGGCGCCGTTGACGAGGATCAGATCGGCGTGCCTGATGTCACGCCAATGATTGGTCATGGCCCCTCGGCCGAACGTGGCAGCCAAACTGACCACCGTGGGACCGTGTCAAACACGGGCCTGTTGTTCGAGGTGAACCAGGCCCAACCCCCTCATCAGCTTCGTCGCGAGATAACCCTCTTCAGAGCTGAACGCCGCCCCGCCGGCGAAGGCGACGCCCTCGCAGCGGTTGACGACGTTGCCGTCGGCGTCCTGGGCGACGAACGTGGCGTCACGCGAAGCCTTGATGTTCCTGGCGAGCCGGTCGAGCGCGAACTCCCAGGAC
Organism: Nonomuraea polychroma; assembly: GCF_004011505.1. Taxonomy (NCBI): domain Bacteria; kingdom Bacillati; phylum Actinomycetota; class Actinomycetes; order Streptosporangiales; family Streptosporangiaceae; genus Nonomuraea; species Nonomuraea polychroma. Next base: position 947,623 of record NZ_SAUN01000001.1, on the reverse strand, counting down.
ACCTGCTTCCATTCCGCCGCTCCCGGCGCGCGGTAGAGCGGGTGCGGCACCCGCCTGCGCGAGACGGCCAGTTGCAGTGACGTCGCGCCCTTCGGGCAGAGCGTGCCCTCGTTGACCGGGCTGTCCGGGTCGCCCTCGATGTGCAGCAGCTCCGTCTTGCCGTTCGCGGCCTTCTTGGTGTGAGCGATGAGCGAGCACCCGACCGCGCAGTACGGGCAGAGCGAGTGCGACAGCGTGGCGCCTTCGATGCGCAGCCGCTGCTTGATCCTGACGGACTCGGTCAGGTCGAACCCCAGGGCGGAGCCGCCCAGCACTCCTGCCGAACCGATGCTCAGGAACTGCCGCCGGCTGACGTCCATGACTGGACTCCCTCAGTGCCGTTCACTTTCTTCACCGTATGATCTGACCGGTTGTGCGTCTAGCCCTGGGCGAGTTGGAGGTCGTGGCGGCCCCCTGGATCGTCGGGGTTACGCAACAGGTCGAGCAGTCGCGGATCGGCCGGCACGAGCACGCCGTGGTCGCCGCGTTCGGCCGCGAGGCGCAGCGTCTCCCGCCAGGCGGCCCGCCCGGGCGGGACGGCGGCGGACACCCACCGTCCCACCCCGGCCACATCGGTCGTGCCGGTGATGAGGGTGAGCCGTCCGCGGCTCAATCGCTCCACCGTCGCCAGCACCGGCGGTTGGGACGGTTCCGGTACGGCCACGACGAGGAGCGATCGGTAGGTCAGCGCGGCGAGCGCGGCGGTCAGCGTGAGCGGATCGAGCGACGGCGCCGCACCGTGCTCCACCCACAGGGCGTCGGCCCCGGCCGCCTCGAACGCCACCGCGTCGGAGAGCCACTCCCCCGGATCGTCCGACGGCCTCGGCAACACGACGCCGACCTTCACCCGCTCAGTCATCGTGCCGCTCCCTGTCCACGACGACCCTCAGCCGGTCGTCGATCCTGCGGGTGAGGTGAAGTCTGTCGAGGTGCTCCAGCAGCGGGATCACGACCCGCCGGTTGGTGCCGAGCGCGGCCCGCGCGTCCCCCGCCGTGAACGGCTGCGGCAGCTTCGCCAGAAGCCGTGCCGCCTCGGTGTCGGCGCCGGGCAGGAGCACCACCCCGTCGGCGATGCGCAGCACCAGTCCGGCCCGCGCGGCCAGCGCGACCGCCCGCCTGCTGAGGCCGAGCGCGGGCAGCCGCGCCGCCTCCGGCGCCAGGTACGGCGTCCCGGCCAGCTCGGCACGCAGCCGCTCTACGGCGCTGACGACCTCCGACGGCACGCCGTCGCCGTCGATCCTGCCGTCGGACACGTGCAGCGGCGGGCAGCTCTTGACCAGCTCCTCGACCAGGTCGCGCGCCGGCAGGCCGAGCACGGCTCGCGCGGCGTCCACCGGGATGCCCGGTTGCTCGGCCACCACCGCCCTGAGCCGCTCCGTCAGGCCTGCCCACCACTCGGGATCGACCGCCCAGTCACCAGCCCCCGGCACGTCGAGCCCGCCCGGATCGCACCCCATCGCGGCCAGCTCGGACCGCCGCGCCACCCCACGCCAGCCCAGCACGGTGGCCGCATCGGGCACCCGACCCGCCGGGACAGGCTCCTCGGCCGGGACGGCGAAGGGCGCCAGCTCCGCAGCCCGTTTCGTCGCCGCGCCGCGGCGGCGCAGCGCCGGTGGCCGCACGTCCAGCACCAGCACGCTCGTGATCGGTCGCCCTGAACAGCGCAGCAGCGCCCGGTCACCGACACGCAGCGGGAGCGCCTGGGCCAGCGTCAACCGCGCCGCCCTCGTGCGACCGGGGAAAGGGCGGACGCGTACCGGCACCGAGGCCGACCCGATGTGCAGGACGGCCTCGCGCGGCGGTGGCCCGCCGTCCACCCGTACGTCCACCACGCCGGTCTCGATCCAGGCGTCGGGCGTGAGCAGCGTCTTGCCGCGGACCACGCGGTCGCGGTCGACGCCGCGCAGGTTGACCGCGACGCGGGCGGCAGCGGTGACCTCGGCGACCGGCTCTCCGGTGACCTGCAACGCCTTCACCCGTACCCGCTCGCCGTCCAGGACGAGCGTGTCACCTGTCCGCAGGGCGCCGGCGGCGAGCGTGCCGGTGACCACTGTGCCCGCGCCCGTGATCGTGAAGGCCCGGTCGATCCACAGCCGCACCGGAGCGCGGGGGTCGGGCGGCGGGAGCGAGGAGACCAGCAGGCCGAGCCCGCGGCGGAGGTCGTCGAGCCCTTCCCCCGTGGCGCCGCTCACCGTGACCACGGGCCAGGAGGTGATCCGCTCGCGAGCCTCCTCCACCGCCAGCGCGGGATCCATGAGATCGCACCGGGTGACCACCAGCAGGCCCCGCTGCACGCCGAGCGCCTCGATCGCCTCCCAGTGCTCCTGGGACTGGGCCTGCCAGCCCTGGTCGGCGGCCAGGACGAACATCACGGCCGGCACCGGGCCCAGCCCGGCCAGCATGTTGGTGACGAACCGCTCGTGCCCCGGCACGTCCACGAAGGCCAGGCGGCGGCCCGACGGCAGCGTGGTCCAGGCGAAGCCGAGGTCGATGGTCATGCCGCGGCGGCGCTCCTCGGCCCACCGGTCGGGTTCGATGCCGGTGAGCGCGCGGACCAGCGTGGACTTGCCGTGGTCGACGTGCCCGGCCGTGGCGATCACGTACATGCTCGCACCGCCTCCGCCAGCTCGTCGTCCAGGTCGGGCGATACGGAGCGCAGGTCGAGGAGGAGCCGTCCGCCTGCCACCCGGCCGACCACGGCGGGGTCGCCCAAGCGGAGCGGGAGCGCCAGCCGTACGGGCAGGGCGAGCGCCACACTCGGCAACTCGCAGCCTGGCGCTCCCCCACCGCCCACGACGGCCACGCTCTCGACCACCTCACACTCCACCGGGGCGTTGCCATCCGGCCCGCCGGCACCGATGAGGGCGGCCAGGCGGTGGGCGCGGCGGCGTAACCGGTCGATGTCGGTGTGGAGCGCGAGCCGTACCGGTGGTTCCGAGCGGAGCGTCGCCTCCAGGGCGGCCAGGGTCAGCTTGTCCACGCGTAAGGCGCGAGCGAGGGGATGGCGGCGCAGGCGCTGCACCAGGTCGGCGCGGCCCAGGATCAGCCCGGCCTGCGGCCCGCCGAGGAGCTTGTCGCCGCTTGCCGTCACCAAGGCGGCGCCGTCGCGCAGCGCCGTGCTCACGTCCGGCTCGTCCGGCACCAGCGGATCCGGCGCGAGCAGACCCGAGCCGACGTCGACCACCACAGGCACCGGCAGCGCACTCAGCTCGGCGACCGAGGCCGCGGCGGTGAAACCCTCGACGCGGAAGTTGGACGGATGGACCTTGAGCACGAACCCGGTCTCGTCGCCGATGGCGTCGGCGTAGTCGCGGGCGTTGGTGCGGTTGGTGGTGCCCACCTCGCGCAGCCTCGCGCCGGTGGATTCCAGCAGGTCGGGGAGGCGGAAGCCGTCCCCGATCTCCACCATCTCGCCGCGGCTGATGACGACCTCCCGCCCGGCCGCCAGCGCGGTCGCCGCCAGCACCAGCGCCGCCGCGTTGTTGTTGACGACGTGGACGTCCTCCGCGTCCGGAACCGCCGCCGCCAGCGCGGCCATCGCCGCCCGCCCGCGCCGCGCGCGCTCCCCCGTCACCAGGTCGAACTCCACGTCCGTACATCCGGCGGCCGCGCTCATCGCCTCGACGGCGGCCTGCGAGAGCGGCGCGCGGCCCAGGTTGGTGTGGACGAGGACGCCCGTGGCATTGATCACCCGGCGAGGGCCGGCGGCCAGGGCGGACACGGTGGCCGCCACGACGTCCTCGGGCGCGATCAGCCCCTCCCTGGCCCGCTGCTGCGCGGCGACGACCGCGGCCTTGGCCACGGCCCGGCCCGCGCCTCTGACCGCCTCGGCCACCCGGGGGTCGGCCAGGACGGTGTCGGTACGCGGAATCCGGCGACGGGGATCATCCTTCATCTGAGACCTCACGCGGAGGCGCACGGGAATCGAACCCGCCGGCGACGCCGCGCGCCGCCCACCGGTTTTGAAGACCGGGGTGCCCACCAGAACACAAGCGCCTCCAAGGTCAATAATTCACGATATGACGGTCCTAGTCGTTGAGCACGTCAGGATCGTGACATCTCCGTGAAGCGAGGCCGATCTGCTGCCCGTTGGCGGAACATCTCCTTGGCTGCGTCGAGCTCGCTCTTGCCCCGCCACGCGCCACACGCAGGCGCGTGCCGGACCGTGAGGAACACCCCGTTGCCATCACATGTGGCCGCCGTTCTGGGGACCCCGCCTTTCAACAGCGAGCACACCTGGTCACGGACACTAGGCAGCCCGTCACGGTGCAGGCGGCGGGTCCGCACGCCTGGCCAGCGACCGGCGCTACGGCGAGCTCGTGGCCGCCGGAGAGCGGGCCCCTCTGATCGTCCGGTGGCCCGGCCGGGCCTGCCAGGTTACGTTGAGCAGAACCCCCACTGAGACCTGCGAAGGAAGTGGTTCCCGTGCTCTACCTGTTCGGTTTCGAGCGGATCGGCGTGGCCGTGGGCGACATCTACTTCGTCGACCCTGACCCGATCCCGGGCCAGGAGGGGGCCGAGCGGGGGGTGCGCCTGGAGATCCGCAGGCTCGAACCCGGCGAGTTGAAGGGCTCGATGTACTCGGCTCGGCCGATCGCCGTCGATAGGCCGCTCTGGCGCATCGACCTGCTGGAGTCGGTCGACAGCCCGCCGGGAAGCTTCGACCGCACCCATCATCACCCGTCCATCGACGGGTGGGAGCCGGGGCCGCGGGTGTTCGACAAGGAGTTGTCCGGCAAGCCGCTGAAGTGGCTGCACGATCGGCTGTCCGATCTGGAGGGTGTGCTGGAGGAGGTCGGATTCGATCGGAGCGAGGTGTCCGCGGCGGATGTGGCGGCGCTGCGCGACCGGGCACCGGAGATCGTCGACACCGTCGGCCGGCTCCTGGAGCGTATCCGCGCCGGGGAACTGGGCACCCCTCCGGACGCCGAGTCGGCCGACAGCGTACGGGCCAGCTGGCTCTGACCGGGACCTTCGGCTTTCTGATCAGCCGTCCTGGCCGGTGAGACGGGGCTGTGTGGTCAGGCGGGTGGGTGGCCGGGGAGCGCGGGGCGGCGGTGGAGGAGGCCGAACTTCGCCCACATGGCCTCCGCCGCCTCGATCGAGCCGCCCGTTCGGGCCGGGTCCACCGCCGCCAGCTGCGTGACCAGCGCCTGCGCCACCGCCATGCCGGCCTGGCGGGCGAGATCGGCACGCTGGCGGTGGGCGCGCATGCCGACCTGCTGGTGCTCGACGGCGACCCGCTGGCGGACATCGGCGTGCTGGCCGACCCGAAGCACATCCTCCACGTGGTGCAGGCGGGCGTACCGTTTGATGCGTGACGTCAGTGACGCGGGCCGCTCTCGTGATCGTCGCGGTGCTGCTTCTGCTGCTCGGGCTGCTGTGGTTGTTCCAACGGCAGCTCATCTACCTGCCTGACCGATCGCCTGTGCCACAAGCGGGGAAGGTCATCCCGGGCGCGCGGGACGTCTCGCTGACCACGAGCGACGGCCTGCGGCTCAACGCCTGGTACGTGCCCGGGGACCGCGACGTGACCGTGCTCATCGCGGGCGGGAACGCGGGCAACAGGCTGCACCGCGCTCCGCTGGCCAGGGCGCTGGCGGCGTACGGGCTGCCGGTGCTGCTGATGGACTACCGCGGCTACGGCGGCAACCCGGGCACGCCCACCGAGGAGGGGCTGCACCTCGACGCCCTCGCCGCCCGCGCGTTCCTCGGGGACGGGCGGGTCGTCTACTTCGGCGAGAGCCTGGGCGCGGGGGTGGTGACCCGGCTGGCGCTGGAGCACCCGCCGGACGGGCTGGTGTTGCGCTCGCCGTTCACCGATCTGGCGGCGGCGGGGCAGGCCAACTACCCGTTCCTGCCGGTACGGCTGCTGCTGCGCGATCGCTTCCCGGTGGCGGAGCAGATCGCCGCCGTACGGGCGCCCACGGTGGTCGTGTACGGCACCCGCGACACGATCGTGCCGGCCCGGCTGAGCCGGGCGGTCGCCCAGGCCGCCGGGGGCCGGGTGACGACCGTGGAGCTGGCCGGGGCGGGGCACAACGACCTGTCCATGCTGACCGGCGACGAGCTCATTGACGCCGTGGTGCGGTTGACCGACGGGATCTAGGCGAGAGGCGTGCGCGCGTGTACGGTCGGGGCGCCCACGCGTGTACGGTCAGGGCGCTCCCCGCCGGAAGGAGATCTCCGTGCGCCTCATTCCCGCCGTGACGATTCTGCTCCTCACCACCGCCCTGGCGGCCCCGGCCGCGGCCGACGCCCGCTCCCCGGCGCTGGTGCGTACCGACAAGGGCGTGGTCAAGGGGGAGGTGCTGCAGGACCACCGGGCGTTCCGCGGCATCCCGTACGCCGAGCCGCCGGTCGGCGAGCTGCGCTGGAAGGCGCCGCGGCCGGCCCGCTCGTGGGCGGGCGTCCGGGACGCGACGGCCCCCGCCGCCCAGTGCGCGCAGCCCGCCACCCCGTACGGAGGTCAGGCCTCGTACGGCGAGGACTGCCTCTACCTCAACGTCAGCGCCCCCCGGCACGGCACGCGGCTGCCGGTCATGGTCTGGGTGCACGGCGGCGGCAACACCACGGGCAGCAGCGCGCTCTACGACCTGTCCAAGCTGGTCGTAGAGGGCGACGTGGTGGTGGTGTCGGTCAACTACCGGCTCGGCGTGCTCGGCTGGCTGGCGCATCCGGCGCTGGAGGCCGGCGAGCGCTACCAGGCCGGCAACTACGGGCTGCTCGACCAGCAGGCGGCGCTGCGGTGGGTGCGGCGCAACATCGCGGGGTTCGGCGGCGACCCGGGCAACGTGACGGTGTTCGGCGAGTCGGCCGGTTCGGCCGACATCTGCGCCCTGCTGGCGTCCCCGACCGCGGCCGGGCTCTTCCACAAGGCCATCGGCCAGAGCTACAGCTGCGCCTACCCGACCCGTACGGAGGCCGGCGCGGAGGCGAGCGCGGTCACGTTCGCACAGCAAGTGGGATGCGCGGCCGACGCCGTCGCGTGTTTGCGGGCGCTGCCGGTCAAGACCCTGGTGGACGCCTTCCAGGACCCGAACCCCTACGCGGTCGCGGGAGGCGATCAGGTGCTGCCCGCGCAGCCGCACGAGGCGATCGCGAGCGGGCGGTTCAACCGCGTTCCTGTGATGCACGGCAACAACCTGGACGAGATGCGCCTGTTCGTCACCGACCCGATCAGCGAGGCGGAGTACGCGGCGTACGTGCGCCAGACGTTCGGTGCGGCCGCCGACGCGATCCTGGCCCGCTACCCGGCGGCGAGCTACCCCGACCCGCGCACCGCCCTGGCGACCGTGCTGACCGACTTCGGCGGGCCGCTGGCGACCTGCGGGCACCAGGACGCGCTCCGGCTGTTCGCGCGGGCCGGGGTGCCGACGTACGGCTACCAGTTCGCCGACAGGACCGCGCCGCCGCTGATCGACGTGCCCGGTTTCGAGGAGGGCGCCGCGCACGCGGCGGAGCTGCCGTACCTGTTCCCCGGCCTGTTCGGAGGGCCGCTGAACGCGGAGCAGGAGCGGCTGTCGGACGCCATGGTGGCCTACTGGACGTCGTTCGCCAGAGACGGCCGGCCCCATGCCGCCACCCGGGCCCCGCGCTGGCCACGGTTCCGCACGTCCGGCGACGTGCTCAGCCTGGCGCCCGGCGCCGGCGGCATCCGGCCGGTCGACACGGCCGTGCCGAGCAACTGCGCCTTCTGGGCGTCCCTGCCCATCAGCCGGCGGTAGTGCCCGCGAAGAGGGGGCGGTACCGCGCATTCCCGCCCCCTCTTCGCGGACCGTCGCGGCGTCCCGTGCTGTGCTGGGGCGACAGCGTACGAGCACGGAGAAGATCGCGACCTCAGTATAGTAATTAGGCAAGCCTTGCCTAATCAAGCAGTCAAAGCAGAGACGGCGTTCACGAAGCCCGACATGGCCCGGTTCGGCGGTTGGCGGGACAGGTGCGCGAAGGAGGCCGGGGAGTACGATGAGCGCGTGGATCGTACTCACCATCCTGGGTACACTCCCGCGACCGAGACCCGGCGTCTCATCGCCCACGGTCTGCCGAAGGTCCTGCCGGAGACCCTCGGCGGACGGCACCGCTTCTCACCGCTCTCCCTTTACGTCGGCGACCGGCTGGCCGCGGCGGCCTTCGCCCGGCTCGACGAGGTCGGCCTGTTCTGGCTCGACGTCTGGGTCCTGTCACACAGCCGCGCCGGCCGCTGGACCCTGCGCGACGGCATCAGCACCGCGGCGGGACCCGACGACGACCTGCTGGCCCCGGCGGCCGCCACGCCGCACGGGCACGGCCGTGCCGACGGCACGACGCGCTCCAACATCAACGCGGAGCGGTGGTTTCCGTGGCCGGCGAAATGGGTGGCGTACGGTGCCCTGCGGCTGTCGTCGGAGGTGGGCGCCGTCAGGTTCGAGGGCCGGCACATCACGGTCCCGGAGCACGGCCTGCAGGTGCTGGCCTGGTCACCGAGCCGCAAGAAGGAGACGAACGTGGAGTTGCTCGACCAGAGGGGCGAGCCGATCTCCACACTCCCCCTCATGTAGCGAGCCGGCTCAGGAGGCGTGGCCGAGCAGGGACTCCAGCTCGGCCACCGCGTGGGCGCGGTGCACGTCGAGCGTGGCGACGGCCTCGTCGGCGGCGCGGCGGCGCAGGGCGTCCAGGGTCGCGCGGTGTTCCTTGATCACCCGCTCCCGGTTGCCGGCGTCCCCGTAGTACATCGACCGGTACGCGTCCGTCGTGTCCCAGAGCGTCCTGATCAGCCGGGCCAGCCGCGGCATGCCCGCGCACTCGAACACCGTCATGTGGAACAGCCGGTTGGCGGTGGCCATGGCGAGGACGTCCCCCGCCGCCGCGGCCCGCTCGACCTCGTCCTGGGCCGCTTCCAGCCGGTCGAGGTCGGCGTCGGTGAGACGATCGACGGCCCGCCGCACGGCCTCCTCTTCCAGCAGCTCGCGGATGCGGTAGACCTCGCGCAGGTCGTCGAGCGAAAGCGTGGCGACGCAGTAGCCCTTGTGGGCTTTGTACGTCACCAGGCCCTCGCCCTCCAGCGTCTTGAGCGCCTCGCGCAGGGGGACGCGGCTGACCTGGAGCTCCTCGGCCAGCGCGTCCTGCCGGATGGGGGTGCCGGGACGCAGGCGGCCGGTCGTGATGGCACGGCGCAGCTCGCCCAGCACGAACTGCTGGGCCGTCGGCGGCCTGCGTCGTGCCTCGTCCGGACTCACGGCCCCAATATCTCACGAACCCACGCGTCGTCCTGCCCGAGCGCCGGGGGCGGACGCCGGTAGGAGGGCGGGGTGGCGCTGAGGCGGATCGGGTTGGCGACCTGGCCCACGCCGCCGAGCTCCACGGCCGGCTCCAGTCCGAGCTCGTCGGCGAGGGCGAAGGCGGCGGCCAGGTCGTTGATCGGACCGCAGGGCACCCCGGCGGCGGTGAGCAGCTCGAACCACTCGTCGGCCGGGCGTTCCCTGAGGGCGGCGTTCAGCTCGGCGACCAGCTCCTCGCGGGCGGCGACCCGGCCCGCGTTGGTGGCGTAGCGGGGGTCCTGCGTGAGGTCCTGGCGGCCCAGCGTCTCGCAGAGGGCCTGGAACAGCCGGTCGTTGCCGGCCGCGATCACCAGCGGCCGGTCGGCGGTCTCGAACACCTCGTACGGGACGATGCTCGGATGCCGGTTGCCCATGGCCCGCGGCACCACACCGGCGGCGGCGTAGGCGGAGGCGTGGTTGGTCAGCGCCGAGAGCAGCGAGGACAGGAGTGAGACCTCGATGCGCTGGCCCTCGCCGGTCCGGTCGCGGTGCCGGAGCGCGGCCAGGATGCCGAGCGCGGCGTGCAGGCCGGTGATCACGTCCACCAGCGCCACGCCCGCCTTCGTCCCGGGCCCGTCCGGCTCGCCGGTGACGCTCATGAGCCCGCCCACCGCCTGCGCGATCAGGTCGTATCCGGGCAGCCCGGCCCCGGCCCCCGACCCGAACCCGGTGATCGAGCAGTGGATCAGCCCCGGGTTCAGCTCCCGGAGCGCGTCGTACCCGAGCCCCAGCCGGTCCATCGTCCCCGGCCGGAAGTTCTCCACGAGCACGTCCGCGCGGGCCGCCAGGGCCCGCGCGACGTCCACGTCGGCCCGCAGGTCGAGCGCGATCGAGCGTTTGTTCCTGTTGACGCCGAGAAAGTACGTGGCCTCGCCCGCGGGCCCGTACGGCGGCCCCCACGCGCGCGTGTCGTCCCCGGACCCGGGCCGCTCCACCTTGACCACCTCGGCCCCGAGGTCGGCCAGCAGCATGGTGGCGTACGGCCCGGCCAGCACCCGGCTGAAGTCGGCCACCAGCAACCCGGACAGAGCCGCACTCATGCGCCCTCCTTCGTCGGTCGCATGAGCGTGCCATTGCTGTGTCTCATTGTTCGCTCGCTACGCTCGCTCACGCGGCGTCCCGAGGTAGACGGTCATGGTCTGGGTGAAGAACTCGCGTGCGGCCCGCCCCTGCTCCTTCGGTCCGAAGCCGCTCTGCTTGGTCCCGCCGAACGGCACGTACGGGAACGTCCCCGCCGACTCGGAGTTGACGTGCAGCACCCCTACCTCCAGCCGCTGCACGGCCTGCAACGCGACCCCGAGGTCCCGGGTGAAGAGAGCGGCGGACAGGCCATGGTCGCTGAGGTTCGCCAGGCCCAGCGCCTCCTCGGTCCCGTCCGCGCGCACGGCGCCGACCACCGGTCCGAACAGCTCGGTGTGCCAGAAGTCCACGCCGGTCCCCGGCAGGTCGAGCACGGTCGGCGGCGCGAACCACCCGTCACGATCGCGGAAACCGTCGCCGGCGAGCTGCTTGGCCCCCTCCTCGACGGCCCGCACGATCCCGGCCGACACCCGGTCCCTGGCGGCCGAGCTGACCAGCGGCCCCATCTCCACGCCCGCTTCCAGCGGGTCACCGACCACGAGGGCCGAGGCCCGGGCGACGACCCGTTCGAGCAGCTCGTCGGCCACCTGGGACGCCAGGATGAGCCGCGACGTGGCCGTGCACTTCTGCCCCGTGGAGCGGAACGCGCCCAGGCACACCTGCTCGGCGGCGTGTTCCAAGTCGGCGTCGGCGAGCACGATCGAGGCGTTCTTGCCGCCCATCTCGGTCTGCACCGGCTTGCCGAGCTCGCCGCAGCGGGCGATGACGGCCCGGCCGACCGCCGTGGAGCCGGTGAAGGAGACGGCGTTCACGCCGGCGTGGTCGACGATGGCGGAGCCTGCCTCGGCCTCGCCGTACACGAGGTTGAGCACTCCGGCCGGCAGGCCGGAGTCCGTCAGGGCCTGTGCCAGCCGGTACGCCAGCAGCGGCACCAGCGACGACGGCTTCCACACGACGGTGTTGCCGTAGCTGAGCGCGGGCCCGATCTTCCAGGCCGGGATGGCGATCGGGAAATTGAACGGCGTGATCATGCCGATGACGCCAACCGGCTTGCGCACGACGAGGACGTTCTCGCCCGGCCGTGGCGAGGCGTAGATCTCACCGTTCTCCCGGTCGGCCTCGCCCGCGTAGTACCGCAGGATCCGGGCCGCGCCGCGCACCTCGGCGACCGCCTCGGGCAACGTCTTGCCCTCCTCGCGGGCCAGCTCGGCGCCCCACGTGTCGGCCTCGCGGTCCACGATGTCCGCCGCGCCCAGCAGGACGGCGGCGCGGGCGTGGTGAGGGGTGGCCGCCCAGCCGGGTGCGGCCTCACGGGCCGCCGCGACCGCCCGCTCGACCTCCCGCGCCGAGGCGAACCGGCCGTGCGCCACCACTTCCGCCGGCCGGGCCGGGTTGGTGTCGGCGAACTCCTCGCCCTCCCCCTCGACCCAGCGACCACCAATGAGATTCAGAAGGTCCATGGTCAACGCACCCTAACTGTGTCATATTGGATTTTCAATATTGGATCCAAAATACAGGAGGCTTGCTGCGATGATCGCCCCGACCGCGCTGTTCGCCGTCGACACGCTGCTCACCGATGAGGAACGCGAGATCAGGAAGACGGTCAGGAAGGTGTGCGACCGGGAGATCCGGCCGCACATCACCGGCTGGTTCGAGAGCGGGGAGCTGCCGGCCCGCGAGCTGGCCCGCGCTCTTGGCGAGGTCGGCGTGCTCGGCATGCACCTGGAGGGGTACGGCTGCGCCGGCCTCGGCGCGGTCGCGTACGGGATGGCCTGCCTGGAGCTGGAGGCCGCCGACTCGGGCCTGCGCAGCCTGGTGTCGGTGCAGGGCTCGCTGGCCATGTACGCGATCTGGGAATACGGCAGCGAGGAGCAGAAGCAGCAGTGGCTGCCGGCGATGGCGGCCGGCGAGCGCATCGGCTGCTTCGGCCTGACCGAGCCGGACTTCGGCTCCGACCCTGCGGGGATGCGGACCACGGCCAAGCGCGAGGGCGGCGACTGGGTGCTCAACGGCACCAAGATGTGGATCACCAATGGCTCGGTCGCGGACGTGGCCGTGGTCTGGGCCCGCACGGATGAGGGGATCAGAGGCTTCCTGGTCCCGGCGGGCACGCCCGGCCTCACCGCCAACGACGTCAAGCACAAGGTGTCGCTGCGCGCGAGCGTCACGAGCGAGCTGGTGCTGGACGGGGTACGGCTGCCGGAAGAGGCCATGCTGCCGGGCGCGCGCGGCCTGTCCGGCCCGCTGGGCTGCCTGAACGAGGCCAGGTTCGGGATCGTGTTCGGCGCGATGGGGGCGGCGCTCGACTGCCTGGAGACGGCCATCGCGTACGCCGGCGACCGCGAGGTGTTCGCCAAGCCGCTGTCGGCGTACCAGCTCACCCAGGAGAAGCTCGCCGACATGGCGCTGGAGCTGGGCAAGGGCCTGCTGCTCGCGGTGCACCTCGGGCGGCTGAAGGAGGCGGGCACGCTCACGCCCGAGCAGGTGAGCGCCGGCAAGCTGAACAACGTGCGCGAGGCCCTGGAGATCGCCAGGACGTGCCGGACGCTGCTCGGGGCGAGCGGCATCACCCTCGAATACCCGGTGATCAGGCACGCCGTGAACCTCGAGTCGGTCCTGACCTACGAGGGCACCTCGGAGATCCACACGCTGGTCCTGGGCAAGGCGCTGACCGGGATCCCCGCCTTCCACTGAGCGGCTCAGAAGGTCTGCCAGGTCTCCTCCGTGACCTGGCAGGGGCCGCCCTTGTGCACCCGCAGCCGCCCTGCGGGCACGTCGAGCGCGATCGTGGCGACGGTCTCCCAGCGCTGATTGATCGGCTGCGTCAGGTCGGGGTGGGCGCAGACGGGCGCGCCGGGGCCGTGGCTGAGCATGGCCAGCGCCCGCGTGGTGTGGTCGTCGCTGCTCAGGCCCTCGGTGTTGGCCTCGAGGTGCTGGAGCCTGAGGTATGTGCTGGGCCGGTCGGTGGCGTGCCGCTCCCCCGCCGCAAGGTCAGCGTCGAGGAAATGGTTGCAGTGTTGCAGCACGCCGCGCTCCGGTCCGATGACCCCGATCCCGGCCGGGGAGATCTCGATCGAGGCGGCGTCGTCCGAGGTCACGGCGGTGATGACGGTGGAGGCGGAGACCGGGGCGGACCGGGCGACGGCGATGGCGTCCTCGACGGTGGCGGCGTCCTCCAGGATCCTGCGGGCGATCAGGTGCACCGGGACGCCGAGGTCGGCGGAGTCGGACTCGTGGC